>JAJXUO010000015.1 GCA_021782815.1 Pseudomonadota bacterium | reverse complement strand
CCCCCGAGGTGAAGATGATCTCCTTGGCATCGGCGCCGATGATCGCCGCCACCTGCTCGCGCGCCCGCTCCACCGCGTCCTCGGCTTCCCAGCCGTAGAGGTGATTGCGCGAATGCGGATTGCCGAACTTTTCGGTGAAGTAGGGCAGCATGGCCTCCACCACGCGCGGGTCGCACGGCGTGGTGGCCTGATAGTCCAGATAGACGGGGGTACGGGAGGCCCGGTTGGGCCGGGACGGAAGCGGGGAGAGAACGGTCATCCACGGCACCTCATGGCGGGAGGAAGGGATTGCGAAAGAGCACTGCAAACATCGGGCCACCCCCCGCGGACCGCGCTTTGGCGGGAAAAGGCGCGGAAAAATGTCGGGGATGCGACAGCCGGCGGCGGAAGTGCGCCATAAATCTCTGGCCCGGATTTTGCCTGGAGGCCCTTATTGCTGTCGCATTGGAAAGGAACCCGACATGAGTGAGATCGAGGCGTTGAAGGCCCGGGTGAAGACATTGTCGGTGCGGGCGGTGCAGGCCAAGATGGATCTGCACGATCTGTCCGAGGAACTCCCCGGCCGCTGGCAGGAAATCCCCGAGGTGGCGGCCCGCTGCCATGCCCTGCATGCCGATCTGGCCGAGGCCCGCGCCGCCTTGAAGGCGTTGGGGCATTGATGTGTCCGGCGGGCCCGTCACCAGCCTGGCCGCCGAACGGCTGATCCGCCGCACGCCCGACCGCGTGGTGGCGCTGGAGGCCGAGGATCTGGCCTATCTGCAGGCCTGTCTGCGCGATCTTGCCGAGGCCTTCGCGCTTGCCGATTGCCCGCCGCCGTCGCTGTCGCTGCTGCCGGCCCGCAGCCTGATGCGTCTGCTGCTGGAATTGCGTCTGTCTTTGAAACCGCAAGGGCTGGAGCAGCGGGTTCTGGTGGGGCGGCTGGCCGGGGCCATCCTGCGTCTCGACACCGCCTGCGCCTTCGAGGCCGCCCGCTCCGGCGAGGGCGAAGCCTGACACCCCCTGTCGCAAAGCCGACAGTGCGGTGCA
Source organism: Pseudomonadota bacterium (assembly GCA_021782815.1). Taxonomy (GTDB): domain Bacteria; phylum Pseudomonadota; class Alphaproteobacteria; order Rhodospirillales; family Magnetospirillaceae; genus JAJZGK01. Next base: position 58,097 of record JAJXUO010000015.1, on the reverse strand, counting down.
AAAACTCCAGGAAATCCGCGCTTTTTCGTCATGGCACGCCCCTTGCTGCATCATAAGGCGCGGCGCCGTCGTCGCCGCCCTTTTGTCGCTCCACCCCCCCCCCCCCCTTCGGAGGATCGCCCCATGTCTGCTCTGCTCGACCGCCTGCGCGCCCTGTCCGCCGCCGAAGAGTTCTTCGAGCTGCTGGAGGTGCCGTACGACCCCCGCCTGGTCAGCGTCAATCGCCTGCACATCATGAAGAAATTCTCGCTGGGGCTGGCGCGCCTGCGTGTGGATGAGGCGCCGGAGGCCGAGCAGGTCGATCTGGCCCGCCAGGCCCTGCGCGAGGCCCATGATCTCTTTCTCTCGGCCGATGCCCGCGCCGCCGGCCTGTTCAAGCTGTTCCATCCGCAAGGTGGCGGGTTCGTGCCGCTGGTGGCGCTGTCGCGGCCGTCTTCTGTCGGAACTCCGACAGAATGTGGCGTGTCAAAAAAGTAAAAATCGTTATGAAACAATGTAATAACAAAGATGGCACGATCCTTGCCTTTCGTGTTGTCAGGGTCTTCGGCAAGGAGCACGGCAGATGAATATTGTGGTTTGTATCAAGCAGGTTCCGGACAGCGCGCAAATTCGCGTGCATCCGGTAACGAACACCATCATGCGCCAGGGTGTTCCCACCATCATCAATCCTTATGACTTGTTTTCCCTGGAGGCGGCCCTGGCCCTGCGCGACAAGGTGGGGGGCACGGTGACGGTGCTGACCATGGGGCCGCCCATGGCCGAGGAGTCGCTGCGCAAGGCGCTGGGCTACGGCGCCGATCGCGCCGTGCTGCTGACCGACCGCTTCTTCGCCGGGTCCGATACCCTGGCCACCTCCTACGCGCTGGCCACGGCCATCGCCAAGCTGGCCGAGGAGGCGCCCATCGACATGGTGCTGTGCGGCAAGCAGACCATCGACGGCGATACCGCCCAGGTGGGGCCGGGCATCGCCTGCCGTTTGGGGCTCAACCAGCTGACCTATGTCACCGCCATCGACGCCCTCGACGCCGAGAGCCGCGAGGTCACCGTGCAGCGCCGGTCCGAAGGCGGCGTGCAGCTCCTGCGCACCAGGCTGCCGGTGATGGTGACCATGCTGGAAGGCAGCACCAGCATCCGTCGCGGCTCGATGCCCGATCTTTTGCGCGCCGCCCGCGCCCCCATCACGGTGTGGAACGCGGCGGCGGCGGGTATCGAGGATGTGCAGCGTTGCGGCCTCAGGGGCTCGCCCACCGTGGTGAAGAAGGTGTTCGCCCCCAAGCCGCGGGCTGAAAAGGCCAAGCTGATCGAGGTGAAGGGCCGCCGCGACGGCGAGATCGCCGCCGACGCCCTGGCGGCCCTGTTCGCCGCCGTTCCCAAACTAGAGGGCGATCTGGCCCGTCAGACCGTTCAGGCCTGAGTTTTCCGGAGATCCGACCATGAGTGAAGCCACCAAAGCGCCCGCCGCCGGGCGGGCGCAGATGAAGACGGAATTGCCCGAACGCTTCCGCGACTACAAGCATGTTTGGGTGTTCATCGAGATGGAGCGGGGCCAGGTGCACCCGGTGTCGTGGGAGCTGCTGGGCGAAGGGCGCAAGCTGGCCAACACGCTGGGCGTGGAGCTGGTGGGGGCCCTGTTGGGTCCGGCGGGTCCGGCTACCGACGCCGCCGTGCGCGACGCCGTCTCCTACGGCGCCGACCTCGTCTATCTGGTGGAGCATCCGCTGCTGGCCGATTACCGCAATCAGCCCTATGCCGAGGCCATGACCGCCCTGGTCAACACCTATAAGCCCGAGATTCTGCTGCTGGGCGCCACCACCCTGGGCCGCGATCTGGCCGGCACCGTGGCCACCACCCTGGCCACCGGCCTGACCGCCGACTGCACGGCCTTGGCCATCGACGGCGAGGGCTCGCTGGCGGCCACCCGGCCCACCTTCGGCGGCACCCTGCTCTGCACCATCCATACCCTGAACTTCCGGCCGCAGATGGCCACGGTGCGGCCGCGCGTCATGGCCATGCCCGAGGCGACGCCGGGCCGCCAGGGCCGGGTGGTGCGCCATGCCGTGGATCTGGAGGAAAGCCGGATCATCACCAAGATCCTCGATTTCATTCCCGATCTCTCCACCAACAAGGTGCGGCTGGCCTATGCCGATATCGTGGTGGCCGGCGGCATGGGGCTGCAAAAGCCCGAGAATTTCCGCCTGATCACCGATCTGGCCGCGGTGCTGGGGGCGGAATACGGCTGCTCGCGCCCGCTGGTGCAAAAAGGCTGGGTGGCGGCGGAGCGGCAGATCGGCCAGACCGGCAAGACCATCCGCCCGCGCCTCTATATCGCCGCCGGCATTTCCGGGGCCATCCAGCATCGCGTGGGGGTGGAGGGGGCCGACTGCATCCTGGCCATCAATACCGACGCCAACGCCCCCATCTTCGATTTCGCCCATCTGGGCATGGTCGGCGACGCCCTGACCATTCTGCCCGCCCTGACCGAGGCCTTCCGCCGCCATCTGGCGGTGGACCGGCTGGCGGGCTGAGCCTGTGACGGAGGGACAAACCATGACCGACCATTTCGACGCCATCGTGGTGGGGGCCGGGCCGTCCGGCAACGCCGCCGCCTATACCCTGGCCAAGGCGGGCCTTTCGGTGCTGCAGATCGAGCGCGGCGAATATTCGGGGTCGAAGAACGTGCAGGGGGCCATTCTCTACGCCGACGCCCTGGAACGCATCATCCCCGATTTCCGCGAGGACGCGCCGCTGGAGCGGCATATCGTCGAGCAGCGCTTCTGGATGCTGGACGAGCAGGGCCATATGGGCGGCCACTATCGCTCCGACAGCTTCAACGAGGAGAAGCCCAACCGCTATACCATCATCCGCGCCCAGTTCGACCGCTGGTTTTCCGCCAAGGTGCGGGCGGCGGGGGCCTTGGTGGTGTGCGAAACCACCGTCACCGCGCTGATCCGCGACAATCACGGCAAGGTGTGCGGCGTGCGCACCGATCGCGAGGACGGCGACGTTTATGCCGACGTGGTGATCATGGCCGACGGCGTCAACGCCCTGGTGGCCAGCCGCTCGGGCCTGAAAAAGGAAGTGCGGCCCGAGCATGTGGCCCTGGCGGTGAAGGAAATGCATTTCCTGCCCGAGGACGTCATCCAGAGCCGCTTCAATATCGGCGAGGAGGAGGGCGTGGTCATCGAGGCCATGGGCAGCGTCAGCGTCGGCATGGTGGGCACGGCCTTCCTTTATACCAACCGCGAAAGCATCGCCATCGGCATCGGCTGCCTGGTTTCCGACTTCGCCGAGGCCCAGGTGCGCCCCAGCTTCCTTCTGGACCGTTTCAAGGCCCATCCCTCCATCAAACCGCTGCTGGCAGGCTCGGAAGTGAAGGAATATGCCGCCCATCTCATTCCCGAGGGCGGTCTGAAGGCGGTGCCGCAGCTTTACGGCGACGGCTGGATGATCGTGGGTGATGCCGCCCAGTTCGTCAACGCCGCCCACCGCGAAGGCTCGAACCTGGCCATGACCTCGGGCCGTCTGGCGGCGGAAACGGTGATCGAGGCCAAAAGCCGCAATCTCGCCATGACCGCCCGCACCCTGTCGGCCTACAAGGCGGCGCTGGAAGACAGCTTCGTGCTGAAGGATCTGCACAAATACCGCCGCCTGCCCGACGTGCTGCACGGCAACAAGCACTTCTTCACCGAATATCCCCGCCTGTTCTCGCAGGCGGCGCAGACCATGCTGCGGGTGGACGGCGTCGATAAGCGCACCAAGGAGAAGCAGGTGCGCAAGGCCTTCCGCTCCAGCCGCCGCGTCACCGGCCTGATCGGCGACGTGTTCAATATCGCCCGCGCCTGGCGCTGACTTAAGGGAGACCCGCCATGCAGACCATTACCGGCAAGGTCGAGGAAAAACTGTATCAGAATCGCTATCTGGTGGACGAGGGACGTCCGCATATCCGGGTGGCGCCCCATGTCAAACCGTCGGAGCAACTGGCCGCCCTGGTCAAGATCTGCCCGGCCGGCTGCTACAGCCGCACCGAGGCCGGTCAGGTGGAGGTGGCGCCCGACGGCTGCCTGGAATGCGGCACCTGCCGCATCGTCTGCGCCGGGACCGGCGAGATCGAATGGAACTATCCGCGCGGCGGGTACGGCATTCTGTTCAAGTTCGGGTGAGGGGTCGAGGGAATGGACACAGTCGAGGCCTTTCTGGCCCATGCCTGCAAGCTTGAGCAGGACGCCGCCCTGCGCTTTTCCGAACTGGCCGACGCGGCGCGCGGCTTCGGCAATGCCGAGGTGGAGGCCTTCTTCCGGCAGATGGCCCAATATTCGCGGGCGCATTATCAGGAGGCCCGCGCCCGCGCCGGTTTCCGCTCGCTGCCCGGGATGCAGCCGGACGAGTTCGTCTGGCCCGGCCTGGAAAGCCCGGAAAGCGCCGCCATTCACGGCGCCGATCCCCTGATGGACGTGCGCCAGGCCCTGGATCTGGCCCTGGCGGCGGAACAGGCCGGGTATGATTTCTATCGTCAGGTGCTGGAGGAGGCGCAGGATCCGGAAATCCGCGTTCTGGCCGAGGCCTTCGTCGAGGAGGAGGCGCAACACGTGCGGGCGGTGGAACGCTGGATCGCCCGCATGGACGCCGCCGCGCAATAATATCCCCCGATATCCTCTCCCCAGCTCTCTTTCCCAAGGGATAGGCCGCGCCCATATGGACGTATGGTCTATCCCTTTTTGCTGGACGCGGGCGGGGGAGGATGTGAATAATGTTAAAAAAATAGGCAACGTCTGGGATTGCGCAAAAAATAGTCTTTGGCGGAGTGTCTCGCGCCATGAAAAGTTTTGAGCGGAACCGGGGCGACAGCAGCGACGCCCTGTTGATCGGCATCTACGAAATCAGCAAGGTCCTGGGCGCCTCCCTCGACCTCGACAAATCCCTGCATGATGTTCTGAACATCCTGTCGTCCTATCTCGACATGCGCCATGGGGTGGTGTTGCTGGACGACGGCGACGCGGCGCTGTCGTTCGCCGCCGTCACCGGCATGACCCTGCGCGCCGCCCGCGACGGCGCCCTGGAGTATCCGGTGGCCGAGGCGCGCAAGGTGCTGGACAGCGGCAGCCCGCTGGTGGTGCCCGACGCCCAGGACGAACCGGCCCTGGCGCCCTACGTCTCCGACTGCCTCAACCTGCTGGAGGATGAGGGCGCCGCCTTCCTGGCGGTGCCGATCCGCACCAGCGACCGCCCCTTCGGCGTGCTGTCGGTGTTGCGGCCGCTGCCCGAGGGGGTGCCGCAGCTGTTGCAGCGCGACCAGCGCTTCCTCTCCATGGTGGCCACCCTCATCGGTCAGAGCGTGCGTCTGCACGGCAAGGTTTTGGCCGATCGCGGGCAATTGCTGGAAGACAACGCCCGCCTCAGCAAGCAGGTGGTGAAGATCAAGGCCGGCGCGCCGGTGCGTGGGCTGGAGGACGTGGTGGGCGGTTCGGAGGCCATGCGCCGGGTGTTCGCCCAGGTGCAGCAGGCGGCGCCCTCCAAGGCCACGGTGCTGCTGCGCGGCGAAAGCGGCACCGGCAAGGAGATGATCGCCCAGGCCATTCACCAGCTGTCGCCGCGCGTCGCCAAGCCCTTCATCAAGGTCAATTGCGCCGCTTTGTCGGAAAGCGTGCTGGAATCCGAACTGTTCGGACACGAGAAGGGGGCCTTCACCGGCGCGGTGTCGGAGCGCAAGGGCCGCTTCGAGCTGGCCAATGGCGGCACCCTGTTCCTGGACGAGATCGGCGACATTTCCGCCAGCTTCCAGTCGAAGCTGCTGCGCGCCCTGCAGGAGGGCGAGTTCGAGCGGGTGGGCGGCAGCCGCACCCTCAAGGTGGATGTGCGGCTGGTGGCCGCCACCAACCGCAATCTGGAACAGGCGGTGAGCAAGGGCGAGTTCCGCGCCGATCTTTATTACCGCCTCAACGTGGTGCCGATCTTCCTGCCGCCGCTGCGCGAGCGGGTGGGCGATATCCCCTTGCTGGCCTCGCATTTCCTCGATCAGTTCAACCGCGAGAACGGCCGCAATGTGGGCATCACCCAGAAGGCGATCTCCATCATGCAGCGCTGCAAATTCCCCGGCAATGTGCGCGAACTGCAGAACTGCATCTGGCGCACCGCCACCATGACGCCGGGCGAGGTCATCGACGAGATCGATCTTTCCTGCCGCCGCGATCTGTGTCTGTCGTCCACCCTGTGGGGCGGCAAGCTGCCCGGCGCCATCCCGGTGCCGGAGCCGGCCTTCGCCGAGGTGCCGCCGCTTTCGCCGCCTCCTCCCCCCGCCGCGCCGCCGCCGCTTCCGGTGGAGGCCGACGAGGTTCCCGCCGCTTTCGCCGCCTCGTCCGACGCCGCCGCCCTCACGCAGCGGGAAATCCTGGTACAGGCCATGGAGCGCTGCGGCTGGGTGCAGGCCAAGGCCGCCCGCCTGCTGGGTCTCACCCCCCGCCAGATCGGTTACGCCCTGAAGAAGCACAACGTGGAAATCCGCCAATTGTAGGGTTGGCGACCCGCCCCTGTCGCATGTGCGACAGGGGCGTTTTTCTTGGATTTCCGCCATTTTCTCCGCAGATTCCCGGTTGGCATCCCCATTGCACAGGTCGTCGGTGACCAACCCCAATGGCGGAGGCTGCCGGTGACCAACAACATCGTTCCCCTGCGCAAGATCGCCAAACCCGGCGACGCTGTCTCTCCCGCCGCGTCGGGATGCGCCGCCAAATCCTGCGGTTCCTCGCAAGGCGCCGCCGACGTTCCGGCCCATGTCTGGGAAAAGATCAAGGATCACCCCTGCTACAGCGAGGAGGCGCATCACTTCTTCGCCCGCATGCATCTGGCGGTGGCGCCCGCCTGCAACATCCAGTGCAACTACTGCAATCGCAAATACGATTGCGCCAACGAATCCCGCCCCGGCGTCACCAGCGAGCGCTTGAGCCCCGAGCAGGGGCTGCGCAAGGTGCTGGCGGTGGCGGCCAAGGTGCCGCAGCTGTCGGTGCTGGGGGTGGCGGGGCCGGGCGACGCCCTGTTCGACTGGCGCCGCACCTTCGAGACCTTCCGCCTGGTGGAACAGCATCTGCCCGACATCAAGTTCTGCATCTCCACCAACGGTCTGGTGCTGCCCGACCATGTGGAGCGCATCGCCAGCCACAATATCGACCACGTCACCATCACCATCAACATGGTGGATCCCGAGGTGGGGGCGGCCATCTATCCCTGGATCTATTTCAACGGCAAGCGCTATACCGGCGTCGAAGGGGCGCGCATTCTGCACGAGCGGCAGATGGAAGGCCTGGAGGCGCTGACCGCCCGGGGCATCCTGGTCAAGGTCAATTCGGTGATGATCCCCGGCATCAACGATCAGCATCTGCCCGCCGTCAACGCCGCCATCAAGGAGCGCGGCGCCTTCCTGCACAATGTGCTGCCGCTGATCTCCGATGCGGCGCACGGCACCGCCTTCGGCCTGGAAGGGCGGCGCGGTCCCAGCCCCGACGAATTGAAGACCCTGCAGGACCGCCTGGCCGGCGGCGCCAATCTGATGCGGCACTGCCGCCAGTGCCGCGCCGACGCCGTGGGCCTGCTGGGCGAGGATCTGTCGCAGCAGTTCACCCTGGACAAGCTGGACGAGGCTCCCGCCGCCTACGACCCCGAACCCCGCCGCCTCTATCGCGAGGTGGTGGAGCGGGAACGGGCCGATCGCGCCGCGGCGGCGGCCGGCGCCACCCGGCGTTTGCAGCGCCTGGACATGCCGCCGCGTCTGGTGGCGGTCACCACCAAGGGCGGCGGGCGCATCAACCAGCATTTCGGCCATGCCGGCGAATTCCAGATCTACGAGGTGGACGGCCACGGCGTGCGCTTCGTCGGCCACCGCAAGGTGGAAACCTACTGCCAGGGCGGCTATGGCGACGATGACCGTCTGGACGACAGTCTGGCGGTTCTGGAGGGCGTTCAGGCGGTGTTCACCGCCAAGATCGGCTCCTGCCCCCGGCGCGACCTGGCGCGGGCCGGCATCCAGGTCATCGACACGCATCCGTTCGACTATATCGAGCCCGCCATCGCCGCCTGGTTCGCCGCCGAGGCCGATCGCGACGACGATCGCGGCATCGCCTGACCCCGTTTGTTGTTTGAAAGCTGAAGGAGAATCATCATGGCTCTGAAAATCATCGCCTCCACCTGCTCGGCCTGCGGCGCCTGCGAATTCGAATGCCCCAACGCCGCCATCTCCATGAAGGGCAGCGCCTACGCCATCAAGGCCTCGGCCTGCACCGAATGCGACGGCGACGCGCCGAAATGCCGGGCGGTGTGCCCGGTGGACGATTGCATCGTTCAGGCTTAAAGCCGCGCCACACGAGACGGAACAGGAGGGCGGCCATGCACGACAGCCGCACGGAGCTTTACGATCCCCCGGCCTTTGAGCAAGGGGGAAAAGTGCGGGCCTTGCGAGAGGTGCGCAACGACGGCACCTATCCCGGCCTGCCCCTGGGCGCCTTCCTGATCCAGCCCGGCGACGTCGGCTATGTGAAGTCGGTGGGAACCTTTCTCAACCGCTTCTATGTCTACGCCGTCGATTTTGTCGATCGCGGCATGCTGGTGGGCATGCGCGGCCATGAACTGGAAAATCTGGAGACGCCGCCATGAAGGTGACCCTGCGCAAGGTGGGCCAGGCCTACGAAATCTATGTGCCCAAGAAAGACCTGGAAGAGAAGGTGGTGGAGGCGGAGCGGCCCGGCATTTGGGGCGGGGTGATCCGCATCGCCAACGGCTGGCGTTTCCAGATGCCCGAGATGGCCGCCGACACGCCGCTGCCCATCACCGTCGAGGCCCGCAAGCTGGGAGACGAGGATGCCTGAGGCGGAACTGCTCCGCCTGGGCGGCGAGGTGGCGGCCGGACGGCTGATCCCTTATCTCGGCCCCGATCTTTTGACCCTGGGCGCGGCGCCGCCGGTGGTGCCGGCGGGGGCGCGCGAACTGGCGCTGCGTCTGACCCGGCAGGTGGCGGTGCCGGGACGCATCGCCGGCAATATGTGGCATGCCGCCCAATATATCGAAACCTTCCGCCACCGCGTTGCCCTGGACCGGCTGATGCTGGAGATCTTCCAGCCGGTGCCGGAGCCTTTGCCGCTGCACCGCTGGCTGGCCGGCCTGCCCCGGCTGCCGTTGATCGTCGATAGCTGGTACGACGCCACCATGGCCGAGGCCCTGGCCGGCCGCACGGACTGGGGGCTGATTCAGGGCGCCTCCAAGGCGCGCCGCACCGACGAGGCCCCCTGGTTCCGCGCCTACGACGCCGAGGGTGGGGAATGCCCGGAAACGGCGGCGCACGGCTGGACCACCCTGCTCTACAAACCGCACGGCGCCACCCGCCCGGCCGGCGACGTTCTGGCCTCGGACGCCGATTATGTCGAGGTGCTGACCGATATCGACATCCAGACCCCCATCCCCGAGGCGGTGAAGGCGCGCCGCGCCGCCCGCGGCTTCCTGTTCCTGGGCTGCCGCTTTTATGATCAGATCCTGCGCACCTTCGCCCGCTCCATTGTCAAACATTCGGCCGGACCGCATTACGCCGTGGTGCCGCCGGAGGGGCTGACGCGCAACGAGGAGAAATTTTTCGCCGTCACCGGCATCACGCCGCTGCCCCTGCCGTTGGCGCGGGCGGCGGAGCTTCTGGCGGCCGTTCCCCCATCGCCATAACGCAAAACCAGGGAGGATCTCATGGCGAACATCACCTTCAGCAGCCCCATCATGGACAAGGACGTCACCGTTTACGCGGTGGCCGGCGACAAGGGCACCCTGCTCGCCATCGCCAAGACCCACAATATTCCCATTCCCTGCCAGTGCCAGGACGGCGAATGCGGTTCCTGCCTGATCAAGGTCACCTTCCTCGGCAACGACCGGCCCATGGCCATGGCCCTGACCGACAAGGAGAAGCTGACCCTGTCGGTGAACGGCAAGCTGTCGCGCGCCTTGCTGGAAAAGGCCGAGGTCGAGGATCTGCCGCCGCCTTACCGTCTGGCCTGCCAGTATATCGTCCGTGACGAGGATATTCTGGTGGAGTTCTCCGGCGAGGCCGGGGTCGAGATCGACCTGCGGCGCTGAGGGCGGCATGGCGCACATCGTTTTCTACGAAAAGCCGGGCTGCAGCGGCAACCGCCGCCAGAAACGCCGCCTGTTGGACTCGGGCCACACGCTGGAGGTGCGCGACCTCCTGCGCGAGGACTGGACGCCACAGCGGCTGCGGCCTTTTTTCGGCGCCATGCCGGTGCTGGACTGGTTCAATATCTCGGCGCCGCCGGTGCGCGACGGCGAGATATTGCCGCAGCGGCTGGGCGAGGCCGAGGCTTTGGCCCTGATGTGCGCCAATCCCCTGCTGGTCCGCCGTCCGCTGATGCGGGTGGCCGACCAGTATCGCTGCGGTTTCGACGAAACCGAGGTGGCGGCCTGGATCGGCCTCGCCGCTGGCGAGGCGGTGGCCGACGGCTGCGACCATGCCGACGGCAAGCCCTGCCTGCCGCTTTCGGCCCTTACCCGGCCATAGCCAGCAGGGCCGGCACCTGGGCGCGGATCTCCTCGGCCACCGTCTTATCCAGTTTGTTCAGCCAGGCCGGCGGGATGGCGTCCAGGCCGTAGGTGGCGCCGGCCAGCATGCCGGCCAGGGCCCCGGTGGTGTCGGCGTCGCCGCCCTGGTTGACGGTGCGCAGCAGGCAGTCGGAAAAGGTGTCGGTGAGGAAATAGAAATGGATCACCGTCTGCATGGTGTCGACGATATAGGCCGATGACAGGCCGCGATATTTGTCGAAGCGGAAGCTTTTGTGGCGGGATTCCAGATCGTGCACCACCTCCCGCACGCCGCGCATGCCTTCGTCCCGCAACAGCGCCGCCACCATGGCGGTCAAGGACAGGGAGGCGGCGTCGGACAGCGGGTGGTGATGGGTGATGCGGGCCTGGGCCAGGGTCCATTCGGCGGCGGCGGTGGGGTCGCGCCAGCGGGCCAGAGCCACCGGCAGCACCCGCATGGCGCCGCCGTTGCCGCCGTCGCCCTCGCAATATTCCCCCTGCATGGGGCCGCCGGTCATATAGCGGCGGATGCCGCGCCGGCAGGTGTTGCCCACGTCCACCGGCCCGCTTTTCAGCCAGGCGGCGAACGCGTCGCAGATGTCCTTGAGGTCGAAACCGCCTTTTCGCACCAGCGAGCGGCCCAAAGCCAGCGACATCTCGGTGTCGTCGGTGACCTGGCCGGGGGCCAGATGCAGCCAGCCGCCGCCGATCATCTTGCGGTGCACGCGGTATTTGGTCTCGATCTCGCCCTTGGTCATCATTTCCACGGTGGCGCCCAGGGCATCGCCCACGGCAAAGCCCAGATAGGCCCCCAGGGCTCGCTCTTCCACGCTCGGCAGGGTCATCATCGGGCACTCTCCCGTCAGTAATAGCTGGCCGTGACCCGGTATTCGCCCCCGATCACCAGATATTCCCCTTCGCCCTTCAGCGGATGCACCGGCAGCAGGGTATTGAAGAAGACGATCTTGGCCGTGGGCACACGGGCGGTGAGAATGACGTCGCCGAAACAGCCGGCGGTGTCGCGGTCCTCGCTGAACGAGGCCAGATTGTTCAGGCGCACCAGCACCTCGCGCCCGTCCAGGCGGGCGAGGATCTGGTGCTCGTCGAAGGAATTGGTGCCGCGGTACAAGGTGAGATGACGCTGATCGGGGGCGGCGAAGGCCGTCAGCGCCCATTGGCAGAACTCGTACATCATGTCGAGCTGGGTGTGAATGGCGTTGTTGTGGAAGCGGCTCGACATCTTTTCCTCGATGTAGCGCAGCCACACCGGCCCACCCAGGCGGGTGATGGCCTCCTTGTGATAGGTGGGAAAGAGGCCGAAGCGGCTTTCCACCCAGCCTTTCAGCACCGCGCCCTCGGGGCCGTTGCTGTCGTAGCCCCAGCCTTTCAGCAGGCGCAGGAACGACGAGCGGTAGCGGCGCGGTCCGGGGCGGGAGGCCTCGCGGCGCTCGCGCTGCTCAGGATCTATACCGAACATGGCCAACATATAGGCATGAAAGGCCTCGCCCGCTTCCGTCAGGCTTTCGGCCTGGGACAGCATCTCCCACAGATTGGGGTTCATTTCGCGGCAGCCGGAGATGTGCAGCGGCAGCGGATGCGCGTTGAATTCGGCCGATCCCAGCAGCGGCGTGGGCAATCCGACCAGATTGGTGCTTTGTCCGATGGCGCGCGACGTCGGCATGATGGCGAGACATTCCCCCTGTTGGCGTCAGCAATGCCCATGTCCATGCAATTTATGGGCCTTTTGCGACAAGGCCGGTGGCGCCTGGGAAAGGCCGGATCGCCCCATGTGGGGGTTGCGACACCCCTGTCGGCTTCCCGACAGGGGGGGTGAAAGGGGGTGTTTATTTATTATATAATTGATTTTAAATCATAAAATGAATGTCGTGAAAGTTGGCACGACTGTTGCCTTATCCCTGTCGTGGCGGGGCTCCGGTCTCCGTCAAGGCAATTCGGACCGCTTGGACAGGATAAGGAAACACGCTATGCCTCGTCAGATCGCTTTCTATGGCAAGGGTGGTATCGGTAAGTCGACCACCTCGCAGAACACCCTGGCCGCCCTGGTCGATATGGGTCAGAAGATCCTCATCGTCGGCTGCGACCCCAAGGCCGACTCCACCCGTCTGATCCTGAACACCAAGTTGCAGGATACCGTGCTGCACCTGGCCGCCAAGGCCGGTTCGGTCGAGGATCTCGAACTCGAAGACGTGATGAAGGTCGGTTACAAGGGCATCAAATGCACCGAGGCCGGTGGCCCGGAGCCGGGGGTCGGTTGCGCCGGCCGCGGCGTGATCACCGCCATCAACTTCCTGGAAGAGAACGGCGCCTATGACGACGTGGACTATGTCTCCTACGACGTGCTGGGCGACGTGGTGTGCGGCGGCTTCGCCATGCCGATCCGCGAAAACAAGGCCCAGGAAATCTACATCGTCATGTCGGGCGAGATGATGGCGCTGTTCGCCGCCAACAACATCGCCAAGGGCATTCTGAAGTATGCCGGTTCGGGCGGGGTGCGCCTCGGCGGGCTGATCTGCAACGAACGCCAGACCGACCGCGAACTGGAACTGGCCGAGGCCCTGGCCGCCCGCATCAACACCAAGCTGATCCACTTCGTGCCGCGCGACAACGTGGTGCAGCATGCCGAGCTGCGCCGTCAGACGGTGATCCAGTACAAGCCGGATTGCCAGCAGGCCGAGGAATATCGCCAACTGGCCACGAAGATCCATGCCAACTGCGGCAAGGGCACCATTCCCTCGCCGATTTCCATGGAAGAGCTGGAAGACATGCTGATCGAGTTCGGCATCATGAAGACCGAGGAGCAGCAGCTGGCCGAGCTTGCCGGCAAGGAAGCCTCCCTGTGCAGCGCCGGCTGATCCCCCAATAAGCCGGCCGCTCCCGTCTCCCGCCGTCAGGCTCCTCCGGCGGCGGGAGAAACGGGGCCCCGCTCGGTACAGATATTCCAAGGAGAAGGCCCATGAGCCTCGACGACCAGAACGACGCCGCCTTCCATGAAGACATCATCAAGGAAGTCCTGGCGCAATATCCCGACAAGGCCGCCAAGAAGCGCGCCCGTCATCTCAACGTCATCAAGAGCGACGAGGAGGCCGGTTCGTCCTCCTGCGGCGTGAAATCCAACGTGAAATCGGTGCCCGGGGTGATGACCATCCGCGGCTGCGCCTATGCCGGCTCGAAGGGCGTGGTGTGGGGCCCGGTCAAGGACATGCTGCATATCTCGCACGGCCCGGTGGGCTGTGGGCAGTATTCCTGGTCGCAGCGCCGCAACTACTTCACCGGCACCGTCGGCATCGATTCCTTCGTGACCATGCAGATCACCTCGGATTTCCAGGAACGCGACATCGTCTTCGGCGGCGACAAGAATCTGGACAAGATGATCGACGAGCTGAACGGCCTGTTCCCCCTGAACAACGGCATCTCGGTGCAGTCGGAATGCCCCATCGGCCTCATCGGCGACGATATCGAAGCCGTGGCCAAGAAGAAGAACAAGGACCTGGGCAAGCCGGTGGTGCCGGTGCGCTGCGAAGGCTTCCGCGGCGTGTCGCAGTCCCTGGGGCACCACATCGCCAACGACGCCATCCGCGACTGGGTGTTCGACAAGACCTCGCCCGAATGGGAAACCGGCCCCTACGACGTCAATCTCATCGCCGACTACAATATCGGCGGCGATGCCTGGCCGTCGCGCCGTCTGCTCGAGGAAATGGGCTTGCGCGTCATCGGCTCGTGGTCGGGCGACGCCACCCTGGCGGAAATGGAGCGCGCGCCGAAGGCCCGCCTCAATCTCATCCACTGCTACCGGTCGATGAACTACATCTGCCGCCACATGGAAGAGAAGTACAATATCCCGTGGGTGGAATATAACTTCTTCGGTCCCAGCCAGATCGCCAAGAGCCTGCGCAAGATCGCCAGCCACTTCGACGAGACCATCCAGCAGAAGGCCGAGGAGGTCATCGCCAAGTATCAGCCGCTGGTGGACGCCGTGCTGGCCAAGTACAAGTCCCGGCTGGAAGGCAAGAAGGTCATGCTCTATGTGGGTGGCCTGCGCCCCCGCCACGTGGCCGACGCCTACGACGATCTCGGCATGAACATCGTCGGCACCGGGTATGAATTCGCCCACAACGACGATTACCAGCGCACCACCGATTATCTGAAGGACGGCACGCTGATCTACGACGACGTCTCCGGCTACGAACTGGAGAAGTTCATCGAGAAGATCCGCCCCGATCTGGTGGGCTCCGGCATCAAGGAGAAGTACGCCACCCAGAAGATGGGCGTGCCCTTCCGCCAGATGCATTCCTGGGACTATTCCGGCCCCTATCACGGCTACGACGGCTTCGCCATCTTCGCCCGCGATATGGACATGGCCATCAACAGTCCCGTGTGGAGCAAGTTCAAGGCCCCGTGGAAGGTCGCCTGACGGCGCCCCGGAACACCAAAGCCTTACCTCATTTTTTATCCACCCGCGTATCGCCCATCATCCGGGGGCGCGGGCCGGGAGAACAGTCATGCCCCAGAGCGCAGACAAGATCAAAGACCACATTTCCCTGTTCAAGGAACCCGAATATCAGGAACTCTTCGCCAAGAAGAAGGCCGAATTCGAGTGCCGCCACAGCGATGAGGCGGTGGCCGCCCAGGCCGAATACACCAAGAGCTGGGAATACCGCGAAAAGAACTTCGCCCGTGAAATCGCGGTGATCAACCCGGCCAAGGCCTGCCAGCCCCTGGGCGCGGTGTTCGCCGCCGCCGGGTTTGAAGGCACCCTGCCTTACGTGCACGGCTCGCAGGGCTGCGTCGCCTATTTCCGCTCGCACCTCGCCCGTCACTTCAAGGAGGCGGTGCCCATCGTCGCCGACTCCATGACCGAGGATGCCGCGGTGTTCGGCGGCCTGACCAACATCGTCGAGGGTCTGCAGAACGCCTATGCGCTCTATCACCCCAAGATGATCGTGGTTTCCACCACCTGCATGGCGGAAGTGATCGGCGACGATCTGTCGGCCTTCATCGCCACCGCCAAGGAAAAGGGCTCGGTCCCCGGCGACTTCCCGGTGCCCTTCGCCCATACCCCGTCCTTCGTCGGCAGCCACACCGTGGGCTACGACAACCAGATGAAGGGCATCCTGAACTACTTCTGGGACCGCGAAGCGGGCGAGAAGAAGACGGGCGCGTCCAACGGCAAGCTCAACATCGTTCCGGGCTTCGACGGCTATGCCGTGGCCAACAACCGCGAGCTGAAGCGCTATCTCGACGTCATGGGCGTGGACTACACCCTGCTGGGCGACGTCTCCGACATCTACGACACCCCGTCCGACGGCGAATACCGCATGTATGACGGCGGCACCACCCTGGACGAGGCCCGCGACGCCATCAACGCCAAGGCCACGCTGTCGCTGCAGGAATTCTGCTCGGTCAAGACCCTGGACTACGTCAAGGACAAGGGCCAGACGGTGGCCTCCCTCAACTATCCCATGGGCATTTCCGGCACCGACGCCCTCTTGATGAAGATCTCGGAACTGAGCGGCAAGCCCATTCCGGACAGCATCGAGAAGGAACGCGGCCGTCTGATGGACGCCATCACCGACAGCCAGGCCTGGCTGCACGGCAAGAAGTTCGCCCTGTTCGGCGATCCCGACTTCACCCTGGGCATGACCGCCTTCCTGTTGGATATGGGCTGCGAGCCCACCCATGTGCTCTGCACCAACGGTCCGGCCGAATGGGAAGAGAAGGCCAAGGCCTTGCTGGCCTCCTCGCCCTTCGGCGCGGCGGGGCAGGTGTGGCGGGGCAAGGACCTGTGGCACCTGCGCTCGCTGCTCTTCACCGAGCCGACCGACTTCCTGATCGGCTCCTCCTACGGCAAATATCTGGAAAAGGACACCGGAATCCCCCTGATCCGTCTGACCTTCCCGATCTTTGACCGCCACCACCATCACCGCTTCCCCACGCTGGGCTACCAGGGCGGCCTGCGGGTGCTGGTGGAAATCCTGGATCGGGTGTTCGAGGTGGCCGATGACTCGTCCGACATCTCCTACGACCTGACCCGTTAAACCACTCCTCGGTGAACCTTCCCCCGGGCCGGCCCGCCGGTCCGGGGGCTCTCTCCCCCGTTGGTGCGAACACGACAGAGCTTTGTCGCGGACCCGACAACAGGGGCGGAGGAGGCTTGGTTTTTGCCCCTTTTCCATCCGGCACGCCCTTTGCTTCAGCAGGGGGGACAAGGGTTCGTGGAGGCGCGCATCATGCTCAAGAAGAAGATCGCCGATCTGATGACCGAGCCCGGCTGCGCCGTCAACCGGGGCAAAACGGAGGGCGAGCGCCGCAAAGGGTGCGGCAAGCAGCTCACCCCCGGCGCCGCGGCCGGCGGTTGCGCCTTCGACGGCGCCAAGATCGCCCTGCAACCCATTACCGATGCCCTGCATCTGGTGCACGGCCCCATCGCCTGCGACGGTAATTCCTGGGATACCCGCAACAGCGGCAGCAGCGGCCCCACCCTCTACCGCATGGGCTGCACCAGCGATCTTACCAACATGGACATCATCCATGGCGGCGAGAAGAAACTCTTCAAGGCCATCCGCGCCGCCGTGGCCCGCTATCGGCCGCCCGCCGTCTTCGTCTATCAGACCTGCGTGGCCGCCCTCATCGGCGACGATATCGCCGCCGTGTGCAAGGCGGCCTCGGAACGGCTCGGCGTGCCGGTGATCCCGGTGGAGGCGCCGGGTTTCGTCGGCTCGAAGAATCTCGGCAACCGCCTGGCCGGCGAGGCGCTGATCGATCATGTGATCGGCACCCGTGATCCCGGCGATTCCGGCCCCACCGACATCAATATTCTCGGCGAATACAATGTGGCCGGCGAGCTGGCCCTGGTGCGGCCGCTGCTGGAGGAGCTGGGCATCCGCCTGCGTACCGCCATCACCGGCGACGCCCGCTACGCCGATGTCGCCGCCGCCCATACGGCGCGGGCCAACATGGTGGTGTGCAGCCAGGCCCTGGTGACCCTGGCCCGCAAGATGCAGGAGCGCTGGGACATCCCCTATTTCGAAGGCTCGTTCTACGGCATCGGCGATACCTCGGAGGCCTTGCGCGCCATCGTCGCCATGCTGGTGCAGCGGGGCGCCGACCCGGCCTTGCGCGACCGCACCGAGGCGCTGATCGCCCGCGAGGAGGCGGCGGCCTGGGCGGCCATGGCCCCTTACCGCGCCGGTCTGGCCGGCAGGAAGGTGCTGCTTTATACCGGCGGGGTGAAAAGCTGGTCGGTGATCCACGCCCTGCAGGAAATGGGCATGGAGGTGGTGGGCACCTCGGTGCGCAAATCCACCGAGGCCGACCGCCTGAAGGCCCTCGACCGCCTGGGCGGCGACGAGGAGAAGCTGCATGAGGCCATTCCCCCGCGCGAGATGTACGCCATGTTCAAGGAGGGCCGCGCCGACATCATGCTGTCGGGCGGGCGCTCGCAGTTCGTGGCCCTGAAGGCGAAAACCCCCTGGCTCGATATCAACCAGGAGCGCCACCACGGCTATGCCGGCTATGCCGGCATGGTCGCCCTGGTGCGCCAGATGCATCTGGCGCTTTCCAATCCCATCTGGGCCAGCCTGCGCCGCCCGGCGCCGTGGGACGGCGGGGAGGTCTGATCATGGCGACGCTGCTTCCGACCAACAAACCCTTTACCGGCAGCCCCCTCAAGCTGTCGGCCCCCCTGGGCGCGGCCATGGCCTTCCTCGGCATGGAGGGCTGCCAGCCGTTGCTGCACGGCAGCCAGGGCTGCACCGCCTTCGCCCTGGTGATGCTGGTGCGGCATTTCCGCGAGGCCATCCCCTTGCAGACCACCGCCATGAACGAGGTCTCCACCATTCTGGGCGGCATGGACAATGTGGAACAGGCGCTGCTCAACATCGCCAAGCGGGTGAAGCCGCGTCTGATCGGCCTCATTTCCACCGCCCTCACCGAAACCCGGGGCGAGGACATGGCCGGCGAGCTGAAGATCATCCTGGCCCGCCGCCCCGAACTGGCCGAGAGCAAGGTGGTGCTGGTGTCGGCGCCCGACTACGAGGGCTCGCTGGAAACCGGCTACGGCAAGGCGGTGACGGCCCTGCTCGACGGCCTGCTGCCCGCCGACGGCCCGGCCTTCAAGGATGCCCGGCGCGTCAATATCCTGCCCGGCGCCCATCTGACGCCGGGGGATATCGAGCATCTGCGCGAGATCGTCGAGGCCTTCGGCCTGTCGGCGGTGGTGGTGCCGGATCTCTCGGGCTCGCTGGACGGCCATGTGCCCGATCACTACATCGCCACCACCCTGGGCGGCGCCTCCCTCGAGGATGTGGCCGGCATGGGCGCGGCCCGGCTGACCATCGCCGTGGGAGCGCATATGCGCGCCGCCGCCGAACTGGCGCAGACGCGCACCGGCGTGCCCTCGCTGGTGTTCGACCGTCTGACCGGGCTCGAGGAATGCGACCGGCTGATGAGCACGCTGTCGAAGCTGTCGGGGCGTCCGGTGCCGGAGCGCCTGCGCCGCGCCCGCAGCCAGTTGGAGGACGCCATGCTGGACGGCCACTTCTATTTCGGCGGCGCCCGCTTCGCGGTGGCGGGCGAGGCCGATTTCGTCTGGGCCGTGGGCGGGCTGGTCACGGCCATGGGCGGCGCGCTGGTGGCGGCGGTTTCGGCCGAGGCGCGGCCGCATCTGGCCGGTCTGCCCTGCGCCCAGGTGCTGGTGGGCGACTACCAGGATCTGGAGGACGCGGCGCAGGCGGCGGGCGGCGTCGATCTGGTGATCGGCGGTACCAACGCGCGGATGAGCTGCGAACGGCTGGGCGCCGGACATGTGCATGCCGGTTTCCCGGTCTATGACCGTTTGGGCGGCGCGCACCGGGTGTCGATCGGCTATCGCGGCACCCGCGACCTTATTTTTCTGATCGCCAACCGGATGATCGAGCGGTCCGGCCACGGGCACGGCGCCGCGGAGCAGGACCATGCTGCGGCGGTTGCGGCTGGTTGACCCCCGGCCGCCGGCCGCGCTGAAAGGAGAACCCATGCGCCTTGCTTTCGCCACTCACGACCACACCCATGTGGACGCCCATTTCGCCAGCGCCCGCACCTTCCTGTTCTACGAGGTGGGCCCGGAAAGCCACAGCTTCGTCGAGGCGGTGCAGTTCGGCATGGTGAGCCAGGAAGACGGCCAGCATGCCGACGACGGCGAGGATCGCCTGGCCGCCAAGATCAACGCCCTTACCGGCACCGCCCTTCTGTTCGTGCGCGCCATCGGCGGCCCGGCGGCGGCGCGGGTGGTGCGGGCCCGGGTGCATCCCATCAAGCTGGCCGAGGACGAGCCCATCGCCGCCGTCATCGAACGGGTGCGCACCATGCTGCGCAGCAATCCGCCGCCGTGGCTGCGCCGGGTGATGAAGGAGGCCGAGGGCGGCGTGGAACGTTTCATCGACGACGAGGAGTAAGAGTATGGATGCCTCCGCACTCACCCATCCCATCGCCCAGGCCCTGTTGCGGCGGATCCGCGCCGAGGACCGCTCCGGCGCCTGGGACGCCGAGCCCGACGCCGCCCTGCTGGCCCCCTTCATCGTGACCAAGGCGCAGAAGCGCGAGCTGCCGATGATGGGCGATCCCGATCCCGATATCCTGTGGCGGGTGGAGATGTTCTACGCCGCCGTGGCCTGGGAGCTGGAGCGGCGTTCGGGGCACGCCGTCGCCCCCATTCTCAACATCCATCACGAAGGCTGGGGCCGGGTGCTGCTGGTGGCCGGACGGCTGGTGGCGCTGAACGCCCATGTGCGCGAACTGCACCGTTTCGGCTTCGAGGATCTGCCCACCCTGATCGCCAAGGCGGAGAAACTGGTGGAGGAGGGGGCCGAGACCATCGCCCGCTTCCCCGAGATCGCCGCCGCCTGACCGTTTTTTCGCAGAGGAGTGTCCCATGTCGTTTCTTACCTTTAAAACCCGCGACGGCTCGGACTGGATGCCGAAATACCTGATGGAGCTGAAGGCCGAGCTGTGCATCGGCTGCGGCCGTTGCTTCAAGGTTTGCACCCAGGGCGTTCTGAAGCTGATGGGCATCAACGAGGACGGCGAGATGTGCGATCCCTTCGACGACGACGAGGAGATCGAGCGCAAGGTGATGACCATCGAGAAGGCCGGCGCCTGCATCGGCTGCGGCTCGTGCGAAACCGTGTGCGGCACCAACGCCCAGACTCACGCGCCGGTGCCGGCCTAAGCAATGGGAACGGCCATGGAGATCGATCACCCGCGGTTCCAGCGCTGGCTGTTGGGAGCGCGCACCGCCGATACGGCGGGGGCGCTGTTCGATCGCCATGTGCTGGCCGCCGTCCTGACGGCGGCCTACGGCGATCCCTGGGCCGCGCTCGATATGGGGTTGGGGCTGTCGCGCGGGCAACTGGCGGCGCTGGTGGTGCGGCATTTTCCCCATGCCGCCTCGGAGCTGTTGGCCCGGGTGTCCGACGGCGACGGCGCCGCGCCGCTCAATGCCGGGGAAGAGGCCTTGCGCGCCCTGTTGCTGGAACGGCGCGGCGGCGAGGCGTTGGAGCAGGTGTGGCTGGCGCATATCCTGGCCCGCCGCGCGCAAGGACGGCGCCGCTTGTGGCAGGAGATGGGCCTTGAGGGGCGGAGCGAATTGACGGCGGTGATGACCCGGCATTTCCGGCCGCTGCGGCTGCTCAACAAAACCGACATGCCCTGGAAAAGCTTTTTCGATCATGCCTTGTGCAAGGGATTGGACGAGGGAGGGCGGCGTCAATGCCGTGCCGCCACCGGTCTGTCTTTGCGGCGATAATGTTGCCCTTCCCTTGACAGGAAGGGCTTTTTATGACAACCGTTATGTAGTTTTGGTATATAGCGAATATACCATATATGCGGCTAATATATTACTTTTTTGTCAACAATATTTTTATGAAAATCGTTATATAGTTTTATATTATAACAAATAATTCATATGCAGAAGCAACATATTATTTTGATCATTAATATTTTTATTTATGTGTTATTTGATTTTGTCTGCTTTATGGCCAATTTTATTCTTTATAAATGTTTGATTTTAATTTAATAATCCTGTTAAGTCTGTGTAATGGAGAAAGATAATGATGAAGAAGACAATGTTGGGGTGTTTTCTCGTGTCCCTGGCGCTGGCCGCTCCGGCCTGGGCCGATGACGCGACGGCGGCCGGTCCGGCGCAGCCGGAGAGCGGACTGTCGGCCGGTAATGGCGATTTCCTCACCGACTGGTACGCCCGGGTGCATCAGGCGCAAAGCAGCCAGCCCGGCTGGATGACGCCGCTGGTCACGGTCACGCCCCGTTTGGAGCAGGAGGTGCGCTTCGACCAGTCGTGGCAGCAGCTGGGCAACGGCGCCCATGTCACCAACTACGGCGGCGGCAAGGGGCTGGAACTGATCCCCACCACCACCAATGAAATCGTCATCAATGCCCCGCCCTATCTGGATCGCACCTATGCGCGGGCGCGGATGACGAACGGCCTGCCCAGCGAGGGCACCGGTTTCCAGGATGATCCGGTTCTGCTGATCAAGCAGCGGCTGCTCTCTTCGCCGGAAAGCCAGGGCAACTACATTTTGAGCGCCTTCCTGGGGGTTTCGGCGCCCACCGCCGCCACCCGCTTCGTGGCCGGGTACGATGCCTGGTCGGTCACGCCCACTCTGGCTGCCGGCAAGGGCTGGGGCGATTTCGACATCCAGGGGACCATGGGCCTGCAGATGCCCATGGCCTACGCCTCGGAAAACGGCGACGCCCTTAACACCAACGTCACCTTCCAGTACCACTTCGCCCGGTATTTCTGGCCGGAACTGGAAGTGAACAGCACCTACTGGACCAATGGTCCGCGCGGCGGCCGTTTCCAGACCTTCCTCACCCCCGGCATCATCTTCGGCCGCTTCGGACTGGGGGATGGCGCCAAGCTGATCCTCGGCGTCGGCTATCAGTTCGCCGTGACGCCGCCCAACGACAATCTGGAGCCCCTGACCCCCCTCTACGATCGCGCCCTGCTGGCCACCGCCCGCGTCGCTTTCTGACCGGATATGTCGCAAAACCGACAGCTTTTATTGTCGGACTGAGGTGTAAAAGGCGCGGAGTTCCGCCAACTCCGCGCCTTCATTGCGTCTGGCATCCGGTTTGCTTGGAAGAGGGCTGGCGGCGGTTCCCGGCGGAACCCCGACAGGCGGAACGGGAGGACCGGACATGCACCTGCATCCCCTCGAGTTCAAGCATTGGCTGACCGGCGATACCGGCGTCCTGGCCTATGGCGAGGCCTTCGACCGTCATGTGCTGGCCTCGGCCCTGACCCTGGCCTGGTACGACGAAAAGGCCGCCCTCGATCAGGGGCTGGGCCTGTCGCGGCGGCAGGTGGCGGCGCTGGCCGACCGGCATTTCCCCCATGCCGCCCCGACGCTGGCGGAACGGCTGTCCGATGGCGACGGCTCCCGTCCGGCCAGCCTGGAGGAGCCCGACCTGCGGGCCCTGCTCTTGGATCACCGCGCCGTCGATGCCCCCGAGGAGGCCTGGCTGGCCCATATCATCGCCCGCCGCGCCCTGCGTCCCAACCATCTGTGGCAGGATCTGGGATTGCCGCTGCGCGACGATCTGTCGCGCCTGATGGAGCGGCATTTCCCGGCGCTGGCCGCCCGCAACAGCGGCGACATGAAATGGAAGAAATTCTTCTACCGCGAACTGTGCGGACTGGAGGGCGTGCTGATCTGCAAAAGCCCGGTCTGCGAACGATGCGGCGATTTTTCCCTGTGTTTCGGCGGCGAGGACGGGCCCAGCCTGCTGGCCCGCGCCGCCATGACCCCCGACCCGGAGACCAGATCATGCTGACCATTACCGAACGCGCCGTGACCATGGTGAAGAGCATTTGCGCTGGCGAGGCGCTGGGCCTGCGCATCACCGCCAGCGGCCAGGGCTGCGGCGGCGTCAATTACGAGCTGGGCCTGGAAGAGGCGCCCACCGCCGACGACGAGGTGATGGAGTTCGACGGCCTCAAGGTGTTCCTCGACCCCACCTCGGTGATCCAGCTTTCCGGCGTGACCATGGATTACAGCGACGGCGTCGCCGGCGGCGAGGGTGGTTTCAGCTTCGATAATCCCAAGGTGGTGCCCCATGCCTGCTCCTGCTCGAAAAAGTGCGGCTGACGCCGCCGTGATCATCAACGACACCACGCTGCGCGACGGCGAGCAGACGGCGGGCGTGGCCTTCCGCCTGGACGAGAAACTGGCCATCGCCCGCGCCCTCGATGCCGCCGGCGTGCCGGAGATGGAGGTGGGGGTGCCCGCCATGGGGGCGGAGGAATGCGAGGCCATCCGCGCCGTGGCCGGGTTGGGCCTGTCGGCCCGGCTGATCCTGTGGTGCCGCATGCACGACGACGATCTGGCGGCGGCCCTTGCCACCGGGGTGGAAACGGTCAATCTGTCGCTGCCGGTGTCGGACCTGCAGTTGGCGGCCAAGCTGGGACGCGACCGGGCCTGGGCGCTGGCCCACCTGGAGGCCATGGTGGTCAAGGCCCGCGATCAGGGCTTCGCCGTGCTGGTGGGCGGCGAGGATTCCTCGCGCGCCGATCCCGATTTCCTGCTGCGGGTGGTGGAGGTGTGCCAGCGGGCCGGGGCGCGGCGCTTCCGTTTCGCCGATACCCTGGGGGTGATGGATCCCTTCGCCACCCACGCCCAGTTCCTGCGCCTGCGCGCCGCCTGCGATCTGGAGCTGGAAATCCATGCCCACGACGATCTCGGCCTCGCCACCGCCAATTCCCTGGCGGCGGTGAAGGGCGGGGCCAGCCATGTCAGCACCACGGTCAACGGCTTGGGCGAGCGGGCCGGCAACGCGCCGCTGGAAGAGGTGGTGATGGCGCTCGATCACCTCTACGGCCGCGAGACCGGGGTGCGCAAGACCGCCCTGGGGCCGGTCTCGGCGCTGGTGGCCCAGGCCTCGGGGCGCCCGGTGCCGGTCAATAAGAGCATCGTCGGCGACGGCATCTTCACCCACGAATCCGGCATCCATGTCAGCGGCCTGCTGCGCGATCCCGCCACCTATCAGGCGTTCGACCCCGGCGAGCTGGGGCGGCGGCACCGCCTGGTGCTGGGCAAGCATTCCGGTTTGAGCGCCGTGCTGCATGCCTGCCGGGAATGGGGGCTGGAGGTGGGGCCGGCCGAGGCGCGGCGCATGCTCCCGGCCATCCGCCGCCATGCCGATCGGGCCAAATGCGCACCCACGGTAGAAGACCTCAGGCGTTTCCTGGAAAGTTAAATTGAAAACATATTGTAAAAATCGATTGAAAATACAAAATTAATCAATTTCCCCTTTTTTCGGGGTCTGGGTAAGGTCGTCTCCGGTTCAAGCCCGAACGCAACGGAGATACCTCAATGTCGCTGATCAATACCGAAGTGAAGCCCTTCTCGGCCCAGGCCTTCAAGGACGGCAAGTTCATCACCGTCACCGATGCCGATCTCAAGGGCAAGTGGTCGGTGGTGTTCTTCTACCCGGCCGACTTCACCTTCGTCTGCCCCACCGAGCTCGAGGATCTGGCCGACAATTACGGCGAATTCCAGGGCCTGGGCGTGGAAATCTACAGCGTGTCCACCGACACCCATTTCGCCCACAAGGCCTGGCACGACACCTCGGACGCGGTGAAGAAGATCCGCTACACCATGGTGGGCGATCCCACCGGCACCCTCAGCCGCAATTTCGAGGTGATGATCGAGGAGGCCGGTCTGGCCGATCGCGGCACCTTCGTCATCGATCCCAACGGCAAGATCCAGATCGTCGAGATCAATGCCGGCGGTATCGGCCGCGACGCCAAGGAACTGCTGCGCAAGGTCAAGGCCGCCCAGTACGTGGCCTCGCATCCCGGCGAAGTGTGCCCGGCCAAGTGGAAGGAAGGGGAAAAGACCCTGGCTCCGTCCCTGGATCTGGTCGGCAAGATCTGAGTCCGTTCTAAGCGTTGCGTCTTCCCGGAGGGCCGCGGCCCTCCGGGGGCGCCCCGTCCCGCCACGCCCCCACCCCGAAGAAGGAGCCCATCATGTTGGACGCCGCCGTGCAGGAACAGTTGAAGACCTATCTCGCCTATCTGAAGCAGCCGGTGGAACTGGCGGCCAGCCTGGATGAGGCGCCGAAGTCGCGGGAGCTGTGGGAGATGCTGACCGGCATCGCCGCTCTTTCCGATCTGGTGACGGCGGTGCGCGCCGACGACGACGCCCGTCGCCCCTCCTTCGCCATTCGCCGCGTCGGCTCGGATGTGGCCGTGCGTTTCGCCGGTCTGCCCCTGGGGCATGAATTCAATTCGCTGGTGCTGGCTTTGCTGCAGGTTGGCGGCCATCCGGCCAAGGCCGAGGCGGCGGTGCTGGAACAGATCGCCGCCCTGGATGGCGACTACCGGTTCGAAACCTATTTCTCGCTCTCGTGCCAGAACTGCCCCGACGTGGTGCAGGCCCTGAACCTGATGAGCGTGGTCAATCCCCGCATCCGCCACGTCGCCATCGACGGCGCCCTGTTCCAGGACGAGGTGGAGGCCCGCCAGATCATGGCCGTGCCCGCCGTGTTCCTGAACGGCCAGCCCTTCGCCCAGGGCCGTATGAGCCTGGAGCAGATCCTGGCCAGGCTGGACGAGGGCGCGGCGGCGCGCGATGCCGCCCGGCTGCAGGACAAGGCCCCCTTCGACGTGCTGGTGGTGGGCGGTGGCCCGGCCGGCTCGGCGGCGGCCATCTACGCCGCCCGCAAGGGCATCCGCACCGGGGTGGTGGCCGAGCGGTTCGGCGGCCAGGTGCTGGATACCCTGGCCATCGAGAATCTGATCGCGGTGTCCCACACCGAGGGGCCGCAGCTGGGGGCGGCGCTGGAACAGAACGTGCGCGGCTACGGCGTCGACGTCATGCCGGTGCAAAGCGCCGCCAGGCTGGTGCCGGCGGCGCGGCCGGGCGAATTGGCCGAGGTGCATCTGGCCTCGGGCGCGGTGTTGCGGGCCCGTACCGTGGTGCTGTCGACGGGAGCGCGCTGGCGCACCATGAACGTGCCCGGCGAGGAGCAGTACCGCAACAAGGGCGTGGCTTTCTGCCCGCACTGCGATGGTCCGTTGTTCAAGGGCAAGCGGGTGGCGGTGATCGGCGGCGGCAATTCCGGCGTCGAGGCGGCCATCGATCTGGCCGGTATCGTCGCCCATGTCACCTTGCTGGAGTTCGACAGCCAGCTGCGGGCCGATGCCGTGCTGCAGGCCAAGCTGCGCTCGCTGGCCAATGTCACCGTCATCACCTCGGCGCAGACCACCGAGGTGCTGGGCGACGGCGTCCGGGTCACCGGCCTGGCCTACAAGGACCGCCAGAGCGGTGTTCCGCACCAGCTGGCGCTGGAGGGCATCTTCGTGCAGATCGGCCTGGTGCCCAACACCGAATGGCTGAAGGGCACCCTGGCCCTCACTCCCCGGGGCGAGATCGAGGTGGACGCGCGCGGCCAGACCTCGGCGGCGGGGGTGTTCGCCGCCGGCGACGCCACCACCAGCCCCTATAAGCAGATCGTCATCGCCCTGGGCGACGGCGCCAAGGCGGCCCTCTCGGCCTTCGATCACCTGATCCGCGAAGGGGTGAGCACCGAGGCGGCGGCGTAAAAACCAAAAGGGCGGCGCCGGACGGCGCCGCCCCCCTCTTGTCTCCAAGGATTCGGTTGCATCCTGTTAGGCCGGCTATACACTGCTCGTCATATCCCCCCGTCTCTGACAAGAAGGACCAAGGCGGAAGATGCCGACCCCGGGAGAGAACAGGCCCGTCGCCAGCGGCGAAGTCGCCGATCAACTGCGTCAGGAATTCCTCGACGAAAGCGCCGAGGTCCTGCAAGGGCTGGATCTGCTGCTGGATGCCGGTCGCAACGGCCATCGTGGCGAGGACGAGATCGTTCCCGCCTTTCGCCGCGCCGCCCTGACCCTGCGCGGCCAGGCCGCCAACAACGGCTACGGGGCGGTATCCACCATCGCGCATCGTCTTGATGATTATCTGCGCTCGGTGTCCTCGCCGTTCCTGCCCCGGGTGTGGGACGATCTGCAGCGCTTTCTCGATACCGCGCAAAATCTGCTGGCCGCCGACCCCGAGGCCAGCCGCGACGTTTCCGGACTTGTGCGCGGCCTGCCCCATGCGCTGGGCTTCGATCTCAAGGATATCCAGATCCGCAATGTGGAAGTGATGCTGGTGATGATGCCCGGCGCCCAGACCCACTTCGTCGAACGCGAGCTGCAAGAGTGCGGCTATCGCGTTTCGGTGGTGTCGGATACCATCATGGCGCTGGCCATGGCGGTGCAGATCAAGCCCGACCTCATCATCGTTTCGGCGGTGATGGCGGGTGGGCTGGACGGTATCGATCTGGCCATCGGCTTAAGCGCCATGCCCTCCACCCGTAATATTCCCATGGCGGTGATCACCAGTCTCGATCCCGGGGACGAACGGCTCAATCTGTTGCCCAAAGCCGTGCCCATCGTCCATAAAAGCCCCAGCTTCGGCGATGACCTGTTCGCCGCGCTGGACCGTTTGTTCCTGATCTAAAACCGTTCCGGCTCAACCGGAACCAGGGGAAAACCATCATGTCCGATTCGCAGCGCATCGCAGAATTGACCGCCGAACTCTCCGATGTCATGGCCCGCAAGCTGGAAGAGATCAAGAAGGTCACCGGCACCACCCGCATCCTGGCCCTGAACGCCCTGATCGAGGCGGCCCGCGCCGGCGAGGCGGGCAAGGGTTTCGCCGTGGTGGCGGGCGAGGTCAAGCACGTCTCCGAAACCATCGACGGCATCACCAAGTCGCTGGAAGAGGATATGAACCACGCCATCGCCGAACTGAGTTCCGTGGCCAAGGCCATGAACGACGCCCAGTAGGCGCCGGAGCCCGCATCCGGGTTACGGGATGCGGGCGATGATCATGTCGGCCAGTTTGATGTAGTTCTCATCGAAGTGGTGGCCGCCGGGCAGCGGGATCACCTCGGCCGCGCCCTTGGGCAGGGTGGGGCACAAGGATTCCTTGATTTCATCGACACCGTAAACGCACATGCTGCGCACGCCCTGGTATTTGGCCACTTCCGGCAGCACCGGGCGGGCGCTGGCATGGCGGTAGTCGTGCAGCCAGTCGCCCCAGTGGATTTCCCAATTGGCGTAGGTGCCGGGGCTGAGCAGCACCGCCAGCCCTACCTGGGCGCGCAAGGCGGCGGGCATGCGGGCCAGCAGGAACGGTTCGATATTGCCGCCGAAGGAAAAGCCGATCAGCACCACCCGTTTTTTGTGCCAGGCGGCCAGGTAGTGCTGCAAGGCGGCGTTGATGTCGCGCGCGGTCTGTTCGGGGGTGTGGGTGCCGTCGAAATATTTCAGGCAGTCGAAGCCCAGCACGCTGTAGCCGCGTTCCGACATGCGTTCGCCCAGCGCGCGATCGAGATCGGCCCAGCCGCCGTCGCCCGAGAGGATCACCACCAGATTGGCGTCGGCGTTGTTGGCCTGATAGTCCACCAGGGTGCCGTGCGGCAGGGTGGGCAGGGGCGGCGGGGTGTCGGCCCGGGCCGGAGCGGAGACGGCCAGTGCCGACAACAGCAGGGCCAGGCCGCAGCCCCGGCGCAGAAAACGTGCGGCGGCAAACCTCATTTCATCACCAATCCCTTCACGCCGCCCGAGATCAGGGTGGCGACATCGGCGGCCACGCGCGGCAGGGCCATGCCCCCCGGCGAGGCCATGAAACGCGGGGCCCACACCGGCAGGAATTTTTCCTTGTACTTGCGCAGGCCCTGGAAATTGTAAAGCTCCTCGCCGTGGCGGTAGAGCAGGGCGCCCAGGCGGTTCCATAAAGGGGCCAGGGCGTTGTCGCGCATGCCGGAAAGCGGGGCCACGCCCAGGCTGAACCAGCGATAGCCCTGGGCCTTGGCCCACAGCATGCTTTCGGTGAAGAGGTAATCCATGGTGCCGTAGCCGCTGTTTTCGCCATGGCGCATCAGATCCACCGCCACCTCCTCGTGGTCGCCGGCCAGCCACAGCGAGGCGAAGGCCACGATGCGGCCTTCGCGGCGCACCACCGCCACCGGGAAATTGGCCACATATTCGGGGGTGAAATTGCCCAGGGAGAAGCGTTTCTCCTTGCTGCTCTTATCGTGCAGCCAGGAATCGGAAATGGCGGCCAGCTCCGGCAGCAGGGCGGCGGTCTGTTCCGGCGGCAGCACCTCGAAACTGGCGCCCTCCTTCTCGGCCCGCTTCTTCACGTAGCGCAGCTCGCTGCGGGCCGAGCCCTGCAGCGAGAAGTCGGCCAGGGGCACGCGGGCCTCCTCGCCCAGTTTCACGAAGCTCAAGCCGAGATCGAGGTAATAGGGCAGGGCCTCGGCCCCCACCTGATAGAACACCGGCCAGCCCGCCACCCGGTCGACCATTTCGCGGAAGCGCCAAATGAGGTCGGGCCACAGGGCCTGCGGCCCCACCGGATCGCCCATCACCACCCAGCTGCGGCCGGAGACGGCATACATCAGGAAGGCCTGGCCGGAGGGATCGAAAAGAAAACTCTTGTCGCCCATCATGGCCAGCTGGGCCTCGGCCGAGGGATGGGCCAGGGCCAGGGCCTTGGCCTTGGCCATCTGCGCCTCGTCGGGGCAGGCGGGATGGGTATTGGCGGGGGCGGTGAGGCGGGCGATCATCCAGGCGCTGGCCAGGGCCATCACCGCCACGGCGATGCGCAGGCCGCGCGGGGCGTGGGAGGCGAAGGCGAAGTCCCACCACATTTCGTGGGTGAAGGGGGCGTGGCGGAAGGCGAAATCCCCCAGCCACAGGGCGCTGCCGACGATGACGAGCACACCGGCCCCCCAGCCCACGGTGAAACGTTGCTCGATCAGCGAGGCCTTGCGGTAGAAGGCCTGCCGGGCCGGGGCCAGGCCCAGCAGCAGCAGGGCCAGCAACCCGGCCTCCTCCCATTCGATGCCCTTGACCATCAGGAAGACGATGCCGGCGGCATAAAGGATGCACGTCAGCCAGTAGGCGCCGTCGAGGCGGCGGTAAAGGCCGCGGGCCAGCACCAGCAGCCAGATGCCGACGATGCTGGAGAACAGGTGCGAGGCCTTGACCAGCACACGCGGAAACAGGGCGTGGATGAAGGCCAGGCGTTCCGGCAGTTCCGGCGTGGCGGCCGACCACAGCATGACGGTGCCGCCCAAAAGGGCCATGGTGGCGTAGAGGGCCGGGGCCACCGCCTCCAGGCTGTCGCCGATGAGATGCGCGGTGGCCACCACGGCGCGGCTTTTGCGCCAGACCTCGAACAGGGCCAGGGCCAGGGTGGCGACGATCAGCGGCAGCACGTTGTAGATCAGCCGGTACATCACCAGGGCGCCCAGCACCTTGGCGGGCGGCACCTGCGGCAGCATCAGCACCATCAGGCCTTCGAACACGCCGAGGCCGCCGGGAACATGGCTGATCACCCCGGCCAGCAGGGCCACGGCGTAAAGGCCGAGAAAGGCGGTGAATCCCGGCATGGGGTAGGCCAGGCCGGAATGATCCAGCAGCAGATAGAGGGCGATGGCGGCGAAGGCCAGATCCACCACGGCCAGGGCGATCTGGCTTAGGGTCATCTTCCAGCTGGGCAGGGGGATCTGCCAGCGCCACAGGGTCAGCATCTTGCGGCCGCGCAGGCCGGCGAGAACGTAGCCGCCGACTCCGAGGAGGATGGCCCAGCCCAGGCCGCCCACCAGAAACGGCGGCAGTTTCACCGCCACGCTGACGGCGGCGGGTTCGAACAGCATGGCCCCGGCCACGGTCACGGTGGCGCCCAGACCGAAGGTGAGGGCACAGAAGGCCACGATGCGGGCGACATCGCCGCCGGAAATGCCCACGGTGGAATAAAGCCGGTAGCGGATGGAGGTGCCGGTGAGGGCGGCGAAGCCGGTGCTGTGGCTGATGGCCTGGCTGATGAAGGAGGCCAGGGCGACGCGATGATAGGGGAGCTTGTTGCCCACATACTGCATCGCCAGGCTGTCGAAGCCGGTCAGCACTCCGTAGGAGGCGAGGCTGGCGGCGCAGGCCAGCAAAACCACCGGCAACGGCACGTGATGCATGAAACGCGAGATATCGTCCAGTTCGTAATCCCGCAGGGCGTGCCGCAGCACCCACAGGGCCAAACCGAACACGGCGACGCTGGAAAGCGCCACGGTTATACGCAAAAGTTTAGACATCGCCCCAATTTTTCAGTAAGGGCCCGGTTGACAGATGCGGACGGCGCGCCAACATCACCGGGCCAGACCCAAGCTCAACAGATGTGAGGGAAACGCCCTTCCGGTCAAGTGGCCTGTGCTGGACAAAGTGCGGAAGGGACGAGGATAATGCCGTTGCCGGGGGTTTTTCGCCGACGGCCTGCTGCGGGACGATCTTCAAGCATGTACTCCAAAACCACCCGCGCCATCACGGTCAGCGTGCAGCCGATCTATCTGGACGAACAGTCCGATCCGGCTCAGCATCAGTTTGTTTGGGCCTATCGGGTCCATATCGTCAATAACGGATTTGAGACCGTGCGGCTTTTGCGCCGCCAGTGGCGCATCACCGACGCCTACGGCCGCCGCCAGACGGTGGACGGCGAGGGGGTGGTGGGCGAACAGCCGGTTCTGGAGCCGGGGGCCGCCTTCGATTATACCAGCGGCACGCCGCTGCCCACCTCGTCGGGATTCATGGAGGGGCATTACCTCATGGAAACCCGCAACGGCGAACGTTTCGAGGTGGCCATTCCCGCTTTCTCGCTGGATGGTCCCGAGCCGCCCCGCGCCCTCAATTGAGGGCGATGCGCTTGAAAGCGCGGCCGTGCTGCGCCACATCAACAAACGCTGCGCCGATTTGCCAAGGAGAAAAGCCGTGACCGAGCAAAAGCCGATTAGCGTTCCCGCCGCCGGGCAGGACGGACGGCCCAGCCGCGCCGAAGCGGAAGAGGCGGTGCGTGTGCTGCTGCGCTGGGCGGGCGACGATCCCACCCGGGAAGGGCTGGTGGATACCCCGTCGCGGGTGGCGCGGGCCTACGAGGAGTTTTTCTCGGGCTACCACGAGGATCCGGAAGAGATCCTGCGGCGCACCTTCGCCGAAACCGATGGGTACGACGAGATGGTGCTGCTGCGCGATATCCGCCTGGAAAGCCATTGCGAACATCATGTGGTGCCGATCATCGGCAAGGCCCACGTGGCCTACATGCCCGACAAGCGGGTGGTGGGCATCTCGAAGCTGGCCCGCGTGGTGGAAATCTATGCCCGCCGCCTGCAGATCCAGGAAAAGCTGACGGCGCAGATCGCCAACGCCATCCAGGGCGTTCTGCATCCGCGCGGCGTGGCGGTGGTGATCGAGGCGGCGCACCAGTGCATGACCACGCGCGGCATCCGCAAGCCCGGCGTGACCATGGTCACCAGCCGCATGCTGGGCACCTTCCGCAGCGATCCCTCGACCCGCCGCGAATTCATGGCCCTGATCGGCAATCCCTCCAGCAGCCTCAGCAATATCTGAGGCTCATCGCCACCGTCCGCGAGGATGGCGGCACGCCAGCGCCCGGCGCCTGAGGGTACATAAAAGACCCCGGAAGCCGCCCTGGCGGCTGATTAGCCCGCTGAGGGCGCCGGAACGGCCGGAGATGCCTTTGGACATCGGAGGGTAAGTGAGGGCAGCCAAGTCGGGCGGAGCCCGACGCCCGGCGCCTGAGGGCACATAAAAGACCCCGGAAGCCGCCCTGGCGGCTGACTAGCCCGCTGAGGGCGCCGGAACGGCCGGAGATGCCCTTGGCATCGGAGGGTAAGTGAGGACAGCCAAGTCGGGCGGAGCCCGACGCCCGGCGCCTGAGGGGCACACCCTTAAAGGTTACGCTGGACAGTCCCGGCCGGGGCGGCGATAGTCGCCACAGGAAAAGGGGGACTGTCCTTGCTCGATATCCGTCCGGTTCTGTTCGTCAACGGCATCCTGCTGCTGATCCTGGCCGCGGCCATGGCTTTTCCGGTGGGCGCCGATATTTTTGCCGGGCAGCACGAACGTTACGCCTTCGCCGCCGGGGCCTTCATCGCCGGTTACCTGGGCCTCACCCTGGTATTGAGCGGGCGCGGGCCGCGCCGTCTGGCCCTGCCCACGCGCGAGGCGTTCCTGCTGGCGGTGTCGAGCTGGCTTCTGGTGGCGGCGGTGGCGGCGGTGCCCTTCATGCTGGGCAGCCTGCATCTTTCGCCGGTGGACGCTTTTTTTGAAAGCATGTCGGGGTTGACCACCACCGGGGCCACGGTGTTGCGCGGCCTGGATCACGCGCCGCACGCCGTGCTGATGTGGCGGGCCATGCTGAACTGGCTGGGCGGCGTCGGCATCATCATGACGGCGGTGACCATTCTGCCCTCGTTGCGCATCGGCGGCATGCAGCTGTTCCGTATGGAAAGCTCGGACAAAAGCGAACAGGTGGTGCCGCGTTTCAAGCAGGTGGCCTGGGGGGTGCTCACGGTCTATTCCCTGTTCACCGTGCTGCTGGCCTGCGGCCTGATGCTGGCGGGGATGACGCCGCTCGAGGCGGTGTGCCATGCCATGTCGTCCATTTCCACCGGCGGCTTTTCCACGTCCGACCGCTCGCTGGGCGCCTTCAGCGACGGCGCCCGCTGGATCGCCGTGTTGGGCATGGTGGTGGGCGGCGGCACCTTCAGTCTTTATGTGCGCCCCTGGAGCCGGCACGGCGGCTGGGCCCTCTTAAAGGACAGCCAGCTGCGCTGGTATCTGTCCACCATGCTGTTCTTTTCGCTGCTGCTCACCTTCTGGAACTGGGCGGTGAAGAACATGCCGGCCTACGAGGCCCTGCGCGCCTCCACCTTCAATGTGGTGGCCATGCTGACCACCACCGGCTTTTTTTCCAACGACTACGACCGCTGGGGCCATTTCGCCGAAGTGGTGTTCTTCATGCTGGCCTTCGTGGGCGGCTGCACCGGGTCGTCGGCGGGGGGCATCAAGGTGTTCCGCTACGAGGTGCTGTTCGCCATGGTGCGCCAGCAGGCCCGGCGGCTTTTGCATCCGCATGGGGTGTTCGTCATCCGCTTTAACGGCCGGGTGGTGGACGACATGGCGCTGCGCTCGGTGCTCACCTTCGTCATGTTCTATTTTTTCGCCTTCGCCGCCCTGGCTCTGGCCCTGACCATGACCGGGCTCGACGCCCTGACCAGCCTGTCGGCCTCGGCCTCGGCCATGGGCAATGTGGGGCCGGGCCTGGGCCCGCTGGTGGGGCCGGGGCACGGCTATGGGGCGGTGCCGCTGGCGGCCAAGGTTCTGCTCACCGGCGGCATGCTGCTGGGGCGGCTGGAGGTGGCCACCGTGCTGGTGTTGCTGACCCGTGGTTTCTGGCGGGAGTAGGACGATGACCGATCTGCGCCCCGTGCTGTTCGTGACCGGCCTGGTGCTGGCGGTGCTGGCTCTGGCCATGGGGCTGCCGGCGATGGTGGATGCCGTTTCCGGCAATTCCGACTGGCTGGTGTTCACCGCCTCGGCCGGCATCACCCTGTTCCTGGGATTGTCCCTGGCGGCGGCCAATCTGGCGGCGCGGCGGGCCGAGTTCACCATCCGTCAAACCTTTTTGCTGCCGGTGGCCGGCCTGCTGGCCGCCAGCCTGGCCGGCTCGTTTCCGTTCGCCTTTTCCCACCTGCATCTGTCGGCCACCGACGCCTGGTTCGAGGCGGTGAGCGGCGTCACCACCACCGGGTCCACCGTGCTGCACGGCTTGCCGCACATGCCTCCCGGCATTTTGATGTGGCGGGCCCTGCTGCAGTGGCTGGGCGGCGCCGGTTTCCTGCTGGTGTCGTTCACCGTACTGCCCGATCTCGGGGTGGGGGGCATGCAGATGTTCCGGCTGGAAAGCAGCGGCGCCGTGGGCAGCGACCGGGTGATGTCGCGCGGGGCGCGCACGGTGCTGCTGGTGCTGCTGACCTACCTGCTGCTGACCCTCCTGTTCACCATTTTGCTGTGGCTGGCGGGCATGGGGGGCTTCGACGCCCTGCTGCACGCCATGGGCACGGTGTCCACCGGCGGTTTTTCCTCCAGCGACGGCTCCATCGGCAGTTGGCACAAGCCGGGGGTGGACTGGGTGATTCTGCTGGGCATGCTGATGAGCGGCGCCCCCTTCATCCTCTATCCGCAGATCGCCCAGCGGCGCTGGGCGCAGGTGCGCGGCAACAGCCAGTTGCGCTGGTATCTGTCGCTGATCGTGCTGTCGGCCCTGGCCATCGCCGCCTGGCTGCTGCTCACCCACAACGCCAAGCCGCTGCCGGCCCTGCGCCACGGCCTGTTCGCCGCCACCTCGGTGCTGACCAGCACCGGTTACGCCACCCTCGACTGGGGCGGCTGGGGCGGCCTGCCGCTGGTCATTCTGTTCTTTCTGATGTTCGTCGGCGGCTGCGCCGGGTCGCCGGCCGGCGGCCTGAAGATTTTTCGCCTGCAGGTGCTGTTCGCCAGCGCCAGGATACAGCTGGCCCGGCTGGTGCGGCCGCACGCCGTGCTGCTGCCCACCTACGAACGCTGCCAGATCAGCGGCGCGGTGCGGGAATCGGTGCTGGGGCACCTGTTCCTCTATTGTCTGTCCTTCGCCATCCTGGCCATGCTGCTGGGCATGGTGGGCATGGACTTCCTGACGGCGCTCACCGCCGCCGCCGCCGCCCTCGGCAATTTGGGGGCGGGGCTGACCGAACGGGTCGGCCCCATGACCGGCTACGCCCACCTGCCCGACAACGCCAAATGGCTGCTGTCGGCGGCCATGCTTTATGGCCGCCTGGAGCTTTATCTGCTGCTGGTGGTGTTGTCCCCGGACTTCTGGAAAAACTGAGCGGCGCCTTGCTCCTAACCGGCGTCGCGATGAGCCAAGCTCATCCCGACTTGGTCTTATTCGTCGTACGACACCACCGAGGTCACCGGCACATCCAGTTTGTCGCGGCCGTTCAGGAAGGCCAGCTCGATGATGCAGGCGGCGCCGGTGACGATACCGCCCATCCGCCGCACCAGCTGGATGGTGGCGTTCAGGGTGCCGCCGGTGGCCAGAAGATCGTCCAGCACCACCACCCGCTGGCCGGGCAGGATCGAGTCCTGCTGCAGTTCGATCACGTCGCGGCCATATTCCAGGCCGTATTCGTGGCGCACGGTTTCGCCGGGGAGCTTGCCGCTTTTGCGGGCCATGACGAAGCCGCAGCCCAGCTTCAGGGCCAAAGGCGCCGCCACCAGAAAACCACGGGATTCGATGCCCACCAGCAGGTCGGGCTGCTGGGCGCGCACGGCATTGGCCAGACGCCCCATGGTCACCTGCCAGGCGTCGGCATGGGCCAGAAGCGTGGAAATATCGTAAAACAGGATACCCGGCTTGGGAAAATCGGGAATTTGGCGGATATGCTCTTTGATATTCATGTGGCGGAACCCGGTTTGCGCGAAACGGGTGGCATGCTAAGGTTTTTTCGGTTTGACGGAAATGAAAAACAAGGACATGGGCATGAGACGGCGGGATGTGTTGGGCTGGGGTGTGTCGGCGATGCTGGTGGTTTTCGGCACCACGTTTTCCGGGGCGCCGAAGGCTCTGGCCGCCGAGGCCGGGGATGCGCCGCTGGTGGTGGCCAGCGGCGAGATCAACGGCACCGCCTATCTCGAAGCCGGCGCCGTCTGCCGCCTGGCCGATCGCGCCGCCATCGGACCGGGCGGGCGCTGCCTGGTGCAGCCCACCGCCGGCTCGGCGGTGGATGTGGCGCTCTTGCACAGCGGCGCGGCCCAGCTGGCGGTGGTGCAGTCGCGCACCCTGGCCGAGGCCTTCGCCGGGCAGGGGCCGTTCGCGGCGACGGGCGCCATGCCCGAGTTGCGCGCCCTGTTTTCCCTGCATGGCGAGCCGGTGACGGTGCTGCTGGCCGCCAACAGCAAGATCCGGCATCCGGCCGATCTCAAAGGGAAACGCCTCAATCTGGGCAAGCCCGGCAGCTATCAGCGCAGCATGGCCGACGCCCTGCTGAGCGCCGAGGGCATCCGCATGGAGGACCTGACCTCGTCGCTGGAGATGGATCCGCCGCGCATGGTCAAGGCGCTGTGCGACGGTCAGATCGACGCGGCGGTGATCACCGGTCTGGCGCCGCTGGCCGACGTGCAGACGGCGCTGGACGATTGCGGCGCCTCGCTGCTGCCGCTGCGCGATGCCGCCATCGACGCCTTCCTGAAACGTCATCCGGCCTATGTGCCCCTGACCATCCGCGCCGACGATTATCAGGGGCTGGACGCCGACGTGCCCAGCTTCGGCCTGAAAGCGGTGCTGGCCACCACCACCCGGCTGCCCGAGGCCGAGGCTTACCGCCTGGTCAAGGCGGTGGTGGGGGATACGGCGGCCTTGCGCAGCCTGCATCCGCTTTTGCAGCGGCTGGACCGCAAGGACATGGCCGGCCAGGGGCTGGCGGTGCCGCTGCATGACGGGGCCTTGCGCTATTACAAGGAAAAAGGACTGCCATAACCATGGAGCGGGCGGGGCGGAGCGAGTGTGACGCGGAGTCCGCGGCCCTGCCGTTCGTGCTGGACCCAGGCACGCTCCCCCTCGCCCTGCGGCGCGACATGACCTTGGCCGGCGACGAGTATCTGGCCTGCCGGGCGGGGCTGGAACGGCAGGGCCGCAGTCTGTTCGACGATCTGACCGGCGGCCGCCCCGTGCGGGCCGAAACCCATTATCCGCGCGGCGACGTTTATGATCCCCTGAGCCACGCCCAGTACTATTTTCATCGCCACCGCGAAGGCGAGATCGGGCATTTTCACACTTTCCTGCGGCCGCACGGCATGCCCGAGGCCATTCAGCCCGCCGATCCGGCCGAGCGGCGCCTGCCCGGCGACAACAACGCCCTGACCCATTTCGTCGCCATCGCTCTCGATGCGGAAGCGCGGCCCATCGAGCTTTTCACCACCAACCGCTGGGTCACGGCGGAAACCTGGTACCGCGCCGAGGATGTCATCACCCTGCTGCCGCGCTTCCATATCGGCCATGATCAGCCCTCCGACCTCTTGAACCGCTGGCTGGAGGCGGTGCTGCTGCTGTTCCGGCCGCAGATCGCCGCCCTGTTGCGGGCCCGCGACGCCACGGTGGAGCGCTGCCGCCACCGCCTGCCCGGCATCGCCGTGCTGGAAGACCGCGACCTGGAGGTGACCTCGTGCCTGGCGGTGGACGCGGCGGCGCAGATCGCCGCCCTTCAGGCCTGGCGCTGAGCCAGGGCGGCCACCGAGGTGGCGGCGGCGCCGGCGGCGCCGCGCATGCCGTGCAGGAAGAAGCGTACCCGCACCGCCACCAGGCTCCGCATTTTCTCCTCGTTCCATTGGGACGGTACGCCCACCATGGCGCGGATATGGGTGTCGCCCATCACCGCCCATAAAAAGCAGGCGGCGAGATCGCGGGGGGAGGCCGGGCTATCGGCGGGCAGGCCAAGGTCGGCCCAGCCCTGCTGGAACAGGCGGGCGATATGCTCCTCCACGGCGCGGGGGCCGATATCGTGAAAATAGTCGGCGATTTCGGGCGAGCGCGGTCCCACGATCTGGATCAGCCGCAGCACCGCCAGGGCCCGGGGATCCAGGGCGGCTTGCAGCAACTGGTAGCCCAGATCCGCCAGGGCGGACTCGTTCAGCGCGGGCGGCGGCGGCGCCTGGCCCACGGCCTGCCAGAAATTCTGGCTCACCTGTTGGATCAGGGCCTTTAAAAGCCCCACCTTACCGCCAAACTGTTGATAGAGCGTGCTGCGCGAGCCCTTGGAGCGTTCCAGGATATCGCTTAGGGAGGTCTGCTCGTAGCCCTGTTCCATGAACAGGGTGGCGGCGGCGTCCAGAATGGCCTGGCGCCGGGCCTGGCCTCGGCTGATGGGTTTGTTCTCCTGCATGGCCGCCTCTGATCTTAAAAAATGCTTTGCCTTTTTGTGTACTGAACTATACAGTTCAGTCAACATTTTATCCTGATACAAAAGGGAAAGCCATGATTTCACGTGGTCGGTTAGTGGTTTCCGCCCTGGCGCTGCTGGTTCTGGCGGGGTGCGACGGTAAATCGCAGGCGCCGCAGGGTTTGCCGCCCGCCCAGGTTTCGGTGGTGACGGTCCATCCGCACCCGGTCACCCTGACCACCGAGCTTCCCGGCCGTACCGCCGCCGCCCGCGTGGCCGAGGTGCGGCCCCAGGTGTCGGGCATCATCCTGAAGCGGCTGTTCACCGAAGGGGCCGAGGTCAAGGCCGGACAGCAGCTTTATCAGATCGATCCCGCCAGCTACGAGGCGGCGCTGGAAACCGCCCAGGCCGATCTGGCCAAGGCCCAGGCCTCGGTGAAGAGCGCCCAGGCCAAGGCCGAGCGTTATGCCGCCCTGGTGCGCATCAAGGCGGTTTCGGCCCAGGATTACGACGATGCCGCGGCCACCCTGGCCGAGGATCAGGCCCAGGTGCTGGCCGGCGAAGCCGAGGTGCGCACCGCCCGCATCAATCTGGCCTATACCCGGGTTTGCGCCCCCATTTCGGGGCGCATCGGCAAATCGGCGGTGACCGAGGGCGCCCTGGTGACGGCGGCGCAAAGCACGGCGCTGGCCACCATCACCCAGCTTGACCCCATTTATGTCGATCTCAGCCAGTCCAGCTCCGATCTTCTGAAGCTGCGCCGCGCCGTGGCGGCCGGTCAGCTGTCGGCGGGCGGCGCCACCCGCGCCGCCGTGACCCTGACCCTGGATGGCGACATGGCCTACGACCACAAGGGCGAGCTGAAGTTTTCCGACGTCACCGTCGATGCCGGCACCGGCGGGGTCGAGGTGCGCGCCCTGTTCCCCAATCCGCAGCGGCTGCTCTATCCCGGCCTCTTCGTGCGCGCCCGCATCGAGGAGGGGGTGCAGCCGCAAGGCATTCTGGTGCCGCAGCAGTCGGTGGTGCGCAACCCCGACGGCTCGGCCATGGTGTGGCTGGTGGCCCCCGACGGCACCGCCCATCCCCAGCCGGTGGGCGTGGGCCAGGCCCTGGACGGCCAGTACCTGATCGACAGCGGCCTGAAGGGCGGCGACCGGGTGGTGGTGGACGGGCTGCAGAAGGTGCGGCCCGGCGCCAAGGTGCATGCGGTTGAACGGCAGGGCTGAGCGGAGAAAACTCCATGTCGCGTTTCTTTATTGACCGGCCCATTTTCGCCTGGGTGATCGCCATCGTCATCATGCTGGCGGGCGCCCTTTCGATCCTGCGCCTGCCGGTGGAGCAATATCCCTCCATCGCGCCGCCCTCGGTGGCCATCACCGCCACCTATCCCGGCGCCTCGGCCAAAACCCTGGAAGACACCGTGACCCAGGTGATCGAGCAGAAGATGAACGGGCTCGACCATCTGCGTTACATGTCGTCGAAGTCCAACTCCGCCGGCACCGCCACCATCACCCTGACCTTCGATCCGGCGGCCGATCCCGATATCGCCCAGGTGCAGGTGCAGAACAAACTGCAGCTGGCCATGCCGCTGCTGCCGCAGGAAGTGCAGCAGCAGGGCGTCGCCGTGGCCAAGGCCACCATGAACTTCATGATGGTGGTGGGCTTCGTCTCTCCCGACGGCAAATACAGCGACCGTGATCTGGCCGATTATCTGGTGTCGAAGATCCAGGACGATATCAGCCGTCTGCCCGGCGTCGGCGACGTGACCGTGTTCGGGGCCCAGCACGCCCTGCGCATCTGGCTCAATCCCGACAAGCTGGTGAGCTACGGCCTGACGGTGGCCGATATCGCCGCCGCCGTGAAGGCCGAGAACGCCGATATTTCCGCCGGCGAGATCGGCGGCGCCCCGGCGGTGCGCGGCCAGGCCATCACCGCCACCATTCTGGCGCAAAGCCGCCTGGAAACGCCGGAGCAGTTCGGCAATATCCTGCTCAAGGTCAACAGCGACGGCTCGACGGTGCATCTGAAGGACGTGGCCCGCATCGAGATCGGTTCGGAAAGCTACCAGACGGTGGCCCGCTATAACGGCCACCCCGCCGCCGGTCTGGCGGTGAAGCTCACCACCGGCGCCAACGCCCTGGATACCGAAAAGCTGGTCAAGGCCCGGCTGGAGCAGCTGAAGCCCTTCTTCCCGCCGGGCGTTGAGGCGGTCTACCCTTACGACACCACGCCGTTCGTGCGCATCTCCATCGAGGAGGTGATGAAGACCCTGGCCGAGGCCATCGTCCTGGTGTTCCTGGTGATGTATCTGTTCCTGCAGAACTTCCGCGCCACCCTCATTCCCACCATCGCCGTGCCGGTGGTGCTGCTGGGCACCTTCGGCGTGCTGGCGGCGGCGGGGTTCTCCATCAACACTCTGACCATGTTCGCCATGGTGCTGGCCATCGGCCTCCTGGTGGACGACGCCATCGTGGTGGTGGAGAACGTGGAACGGGTGATGAGCGAGGAGGGGTTGAGCCCGCGTGAGGCCACGCGCAAATCCATGGGGCAGATCACCGGCGCCCTGGTGGCCATCGCCCTGGTTCTGTCGGCGGTGTTCGTGCCCATGGCCTTTTTCAGCGGCTCCACCGGCGCCATCTACCGCCAGTTCTCGCTGACCCTGGTCTCGGCCATGGCCCTGTCGGTGCTGGTGGCCCTGATTCTCACCCCGGCCCTGTGCGCCACCTTGCTGAAACCGGTGGCGCAGGGCCACGCCTGGGAACGCACCGGCTTCTTCGGCTGGTTCAACCGCACCTTCGACAATGGCCGCGAGCGCTATGTGCGCGGCGTCTCCGGCGTGCTGCAGCGGCGCTGGCGCTTCCTGGTGATCTACGGCGGCCTGCTGGCGGTGCTGGGGGTGTTGTTCCTGCGCCTGCCCACCTCGTTCCTGCCGGAAGAGGATCAGGGCATCGTCTTCGTGCAGGTCTCCACCCCGGCCGGCGCCACCCAGGAACGCACCCTGGACGCCCTGAGGCATGTGGAGGGCTATTTCCTCAATGCCGAGCAGAAGAACGTCTCCAGCATCTTCACGGTGGCGGGCTTCAGTTTCGCCGGCAGCGGCCAGAACACCGGCATCGGCTTCGTGCGGCTGAAGGACTGGTCGGAGCGGCCCGGCGTCGCCAACGGCGCCGCCATGGTGGCGCGTCGCGCCATGGGCATGCTGATGACCCTGAAGGACGCCTTCGGCTTCGCCTTCATTCCTCCGGCGGTGCTGGAGCTGGGCAACGCCACCGGTTTCGATCTGGAGCTTCTGGACGAGGCCGGGCTGGGGCATGACAAGCTGATGCAGGCCCGCAACCAGCTTTTGGGCATGGCCGGCAAGGATCCCGTCCTGGCGGGGGTGCGCCCCAACGGCCTCGAGGACACGCCCGAGCTTAAGGTGACGGTGGACCGCAACAAGGCCGCCACCCTCGGCGTCTCGCTGGCCGACGTCAACGATCTCCTGAGCACGGCCTGGGGCTCGTCCTACGTCAACGACTTCATCGAGGACGGCCGGGTGAAGAAGGTCTATATGCAGGCCGACGCCCGCTTCCGCATGCAGCCCGAGGATCTGGCCCGCTGGGAGGTGCGCAACAGCGCCGGGCAGATGGTGCCGCTCTCCACCCTGATCTCCACCCGCTGGATCTACGGCTCGCCGCAGCTGGAACGCTACAACGGCCGCGGTTCGCGCGAGATCATGGGCGCCCCGGCGCCGGGGTACAGCTCGGGCGAGGCCATGGCCCATATGGCCTCGATGGTGGACAAGCTGCCGCCCGGCATCGGCTATGCCTGGACCGGTCTCTCCTACGAGGAGCAGCTGGCGGGCGCCCAGGCTCCGGCCCTCTACGCCATCTCGGTGGTGGTGGTGTTCCTGTGCCTGGCCGCCCTTTATGAAAGCTGGTCCATTCCCTTCTCGGTGATCCTGGTGGTGCCGCTGGGGATTCTGGGCGCGGTGGCGGCCGTTACCCTGCGCGGCCTCTCCAACGACGTCTATTTCCAGGTGGGCCTGCTCACCACCATGGGGCTGGCGGCGAAAAACGCCATCCTGATCGTGGAGTTCGCCAAGATCATGCACGAGAAGGACGGCCTGCCGCTGATGGAGGCGGCCATCCAGGCCGGGCGCCAGCGTCTGCGCCCGATCCTGATGACCTCGCTGGCCTTCGTGCTGGGGGTGTTGCCGCTGGCGCTGGCGCACGGCGCCGGGTCCGGGGCGCAGAAC
Source organism: Pseudomonadota bacterium (assembly GCA_021782815.1). Lineage (GTDB taxonomy): Bacteria > Pseudomonadota > Alphaproteobacteria > Rhodospirillales > Magnetospirillaceae > JAJZGK01. Next base: position 14,440 of record JAJXUO010000015.1, on the reverse strand, counting down.
GCCATCGGCATCGGCGTGGTGGGCGGCATGATCACCGCCACCCTGCTGGCCATTTTCTTCGTTCCCCTGTTCTTCGTGGCGGTGCTGGGCCGTCTGTCCCGGAACCATTAAGGACCTCGCGCCATGTTGAAATCGTTTCTGATGACGTCCTGCGCCCTGGTGGTGTTGACCGGCTGTTCGCTGATCCCCGACTATCACCGTCCCGCCCTGCCGACGCCGGCCGCCTGGCCGGCCGACGCCGGGGCCAAGGCGGCGGGGCCGGTGGGGCCGCTGGGCTGGGAAAACTTCTTCACCGATCCGGCGCTGCGCAGCCTGATCCGCGAGGCCCTGGCCAACAACCGCGACCTCAAGGTGGCGGCCCTCAACATCGTGGTGGCCCGCGCCAGCTACCGCCAGGCCTACGACGCCCTGTTCCCGGAACTGGACGTCAACGGCAATGAAAGCGAACAGGGCATCGCCAAGTCGCTGGATTATTACACCCAGCCGCCCAAATCCATCGTCATGCGCAGCTACGGCCTCAATGTCGGGGTCAGCTCCTATGAGCTGGATCTGTTCGGGCGGTTGTCCAGCTTGAGCGAGCAGGCGCGGGAAAGCCTGCTGGCCACCGAGGCGGCCCAGCGCGTTACCCGCATCACCCTGGTGGCCGAGGTGGCCAACGCCTATCTCACCCTCCTGGGCGACCAACAGCTCCTGGATCTGGCCAACCGCACGGCCGAGAGCCGCGCCGCCTCGCTGGAGCTGATCCGGCAAAGCGCCGCGCGGGGCGTTTCCTCGGCGCTGGACGAGGCCCAGGCGGACAGCCTGCTGCAGACGGCCCGCGCCGATCAGGCCCGGTACCGCCGCCAGGTGGCCCAGGACGGCAACGCCCTCGACCTGCTGCTGGGCAAACCGGCCCCCGCCGCCCTGCTGAGCCGCGGCCTGGATCAGATCCGGATGCCCGATCACCTGGCGCCCGGTTTGCCGTCGGATCTTTTGCTGCACCGCCCCGATATCCGCGAGGCCGAGTTTCAGCTGCTGGCGGCCAACGCCAATATCGGCGCCGCCCGCGCCGATTTCTTCCCCAGCATCTCCCTGACCGGCACCTACGGTTTGGGCAGTGCCTCGCTCTCGGGCCTGTTCCAGGGCGGGGCCAAGGCCTGGACCTTCTCGCCGGGCATCAGCCTGCCCATTTTCGACATGGGCAGCCGCTATGCCGCCTTGAACAGCGCCAAGGCCAGCCGCGATATCGCCGTGGCTCAATACGAGAAAGCCATCCAGACCGGTTTCCGCGAAGTGGCCGACGGTCTGGCCGCCCAGGCCGGCTACGCCGATCAGATGCGGGCGCAAACGGCCCAGGTGGCGGCGGCCCGGACCAGCCTCGCCCTGTCGCAGGCCCGTTACGACCAGGGGGTGGACAGTTTCCTCACCCTGCAGGATGCCGAACGCACCCTCTATAGCGCCCAGCAAAGCGAAACCAGCCTCAAGGTCACGGAGCTTTCCAACATGGTGACGCTGTTCAAGGCCCTGGGCGGCGGCGTGTGATCCCGCGAACACCCGGCCGAGCGATGGATCGGCCGGGTGTTCGATATATTCATCGCAAAGTGGGAATAAAATCTAATTTTATACAAATTAGAAGACTTAAAACCTTAACGCGATCATATTTTGAGCTAAATTTTAATACTTCAGGGTTATGCCGAAAAAGGCGGCAGGCTATTGTTTGAAATTTTAAACATGCGCTATGCTGTCGGCGACGAACGCTTCCAGCCTGAAGGCCCTCCGCATGATTCTGCGCATGACCATCGCCACCCGTATCTTCCTGGCCAAGGGGCTGCTGCTGTTGACGCTGGCGGCCATCGGCACCATCGCCATCGTTACCTTCGGTAGCTATCACAGCCGGGCCGAGGCCATGCGCAAGGCCGCCGACATGGCGGTTCTGGGCGAGCGCATCAACCGCGAGGTTACCGGAGCGGTGGGCGATAGCGCCGGGGTTTATTCGGCGCGCGGCGACAGCGAAATGAAGCTTTATGTCGATGGGGTGCGGCGCCAGTTGGGCGATCTGGCCCACGATGTGGCCGCCTGGCATGACAGTCTGGCGCCCGGCGAGCAGGATGCCCTTTATGCCGAGGTGGCGGCCGATGCCCAGGAATTCGCCCGTCTGCGCGGCGTCATTCTGGCCAAGGCCCAGGCCGATGGTCCGGCCACCGCCCGCTATATCGCCAGTTCCAAGGCCAATCACGACAATGTGGCGGCGCTGGAGCGCACGGTGTCGGAGGTGGTGGCGCGCAATCACGCCCAGGTGCATGTGCTGGCGGCCGAACTGACGGGGTTCTATCGCCAGCGGGTGACCCTGATGATCGTGGTGGCGTTGGTGGGCTCGCTGCTGGCCGCCGCCGCCGCCGCCTGGGTGGTGATCAGCGGGGTGACGCGGCCCTTGGCGGTGATCACCCGCGCCGTCGATCGCGTTGCCGGCGGCGATGTGGAGACGGTGGTGCCGCATCTGGCGCGCCCCGACGAGATCGGCGCCCTGGCGCGGGCGCTGGACGCCTTCCGCCGCCAGGGCCAGGACAAGCGCGCCCTGGAGGCCCGCCAGGCCGAACAGCAGCGTCAGGCCGACGCCGAGCGCCGCGCCATGCTGACCCGGCTGGCCGATCAGTTTTCCGAACGGGTGCGCTCGGTGATCCAGCAATCGGGGCAGGCGGCCGAGGCGATGCGCGGCAATGCCCAGGGGCTGACCCGCACCGCCGACCAGACCGCCGATCAGACCCGCACCGCCGCCAGCGCCGCCGGTCATGCCAGCGGCAATGTGGAAACCGTGGCCGCCGCCGCCGAGGAGCTTTCCGCCTCCATCAGCGAGATCGCCCGTCAGGTCGCCGGGTCCCTCGATCTCGCCACCGGCGCGGTGACGCAGGCGGCCCAGGCCAGCGGCATGATCCAGACCCTGGCGGCGGCGGCGGCCCAGATCGGCAGCATCGTCGATCTCATCAACGGCATCGCCAGTCAGACCAACCTTCTGGCCCTGAACGCCACCATTGAGGCGGCGCGGGCCGGCGAGGCCGGAAAGGGCTTCGCCGTGGTGGCCATGGAGGTGAAAAGCCTGGCCGACCAGACCGGGCGCTCCACCAGCGAGATTCGCACCCAGATCGAAGCCATTCAGGCCGAAACCGGTCAGGCGGTTTCGGCGGTGCAGGCCATCGCCGAAACCATCGAGGGGCTGCGGCAGATCAGTTTGCAGGTCTCGGCGGCGGTGGGGCAGCAGGGCGCGGCCACCCGCGAGATCAGCCAAAGCGCGCAGCAGGCCTCGGCGGCCACCGGCGAGGTGTCGTCGGCCATCGCCCTGGTCAACGGCAATGCCGGCCAGACCCTCGAGGCGGCGCAAGGCATGCGCCAGGCCGCCGACGGCATGGCCGAGGCCATGCGCCGACTCGACAGCCAGGTGGCCGAGTTCCTCAGCGGCATGCACGGCGAATAGGCGCTTTTTTTCCTTCCTCCCAGCAAACTTGAAAACGCCGCCCCGGGCTTTCCGGAGCGGCGTCTTTTTCGAGGAAGATCCTTATGCCGAATTGCGGTGATCGGGGCCGATCACCGCGGCATCAGGTGCGCGTCGCCTTGCTTATCCCGACTTGGTCTCAGTTGCAGGCCGGGTTGTCCTTGATGGCTTTCAGGAAGGCGATGACGTTCTTGCGCTGGTCGGGATCGCGCAGGCTGAAGAACATGCCGTGCTTCAGCGAGGGATCGCCGGTGACGTTCCGCAGCATGATCTTGGGGTCGGCCAGATAGGCGAACAGGGTGTCGTCGCTCCAGATCAGGCCCTTGGCCGAGGCGGCAGCCATGGCGGCGGAATAATGAGCGAAATCCTTGCGGGTTCCGGCCAGGGCGCCGTAAACGTCGTGCAGGTTGGGCGCGGTGTTGGGCGACGGTTTGTCCGCATCGAACACATGGCAGCTTTTGCACTGATTGGACACCATCTTGCCATCCTGCGCCGCCGGAGACAGCGTGCAGTCGGCGGCCAGAACCGGCGCGGCGGCGACAAGGGCGATGGCGCAGGCGGCCATCAGGGAGGGGAGCGACATCAGGGAAACTCCGACAAGAGACTGTTTTTCATTCTGGGCGCCCGGCGCGGGGCGCATCCCGGCCATTGTGCACATCTTGCGATGGAGGCACAAGTTCCGCCGCTGGGGCGAGGCCATCTCTTTGCCGGTTCTTAAATCCTGGCTAAATAATCCAGGAGGTATTGCTGGGCTCCATGGTCGTAAAGATCGAGATGCCCGGCCTGGGGGAGAATATGCAGCCGGGCCATTTGGCTGCATCCGGCCAGTCTCTCGCTATGGGCCGGGGGTGTTGACTTGTCGTTCTCGCCGTGAAGGATAAGGGTTTTAATTTTTACTTTGTTAATTTTATTAATATTGTCATAACGCTGGCGCAGGAGCAGGCGGGCCGGGGCCCAGGGGTAACGCCGGGCCGCGATGTCGGGCAGGCTGGTGAAGGGGGCTTCCAGCACCAGGCCGCGCGCGGGCCCTTCGGCGGCCAGGTGCAACGCCACGGCGGCGCCCAGGGATTCGCCGTAAAGCACCTGTCGGCGCAAGGGCAGGCCCTGGCGCTCCAGCCAGGCCCGGACGGCGCGGCCGTCCTCGTAGAGGCCGGCCTCGTCGGGATGGCCGACATTGCCTTCATAGCCGCGATAGGTGGCGAGAAACAGGCCGAAGCCGAAATCGTGCCAGCGGGCGGTTTTGGCCGCCATGCGGGCCAGCGTGCCGCGATTGCCGTGGAAGATCACCAGCAGCAGGCCGTCGGGTTGGCGCGGCGGCACCCACCAGCCCAGTAATCGGCCGTTTTCCTCCACCGGCCGCAGCCAGGGGGTTCCGGCCTCCTCGGGGGTGCGGGCCGAGGATTCGGGGCGATAGATCAGCGGCCGTTGCGCCAGCACCAGGCCCAGCACGGCGGCGATCCAGGCGGCGGGGGGCAGCAGCAGCCAGATCATGGCGGCGGGCCGACGCGGCTCATTCCGCCGCCAGCATCGGCAGCGCGTCGTCCGCCGGCGACGATTGCGGCGGATGGTGGAGGCGCAGGCCCTCCAGCAGCGAGCGCATGGCGCGCCGTTGCCGCCGCGGTTCCTCCACCAGCCGGTCGATTTCCCCGGCCGACAGCGGCCGTTCGGCATAGTGGTGGCGCAGGAAGGCCAGGATCAGGGCAAACTCCGCCGGAGGGGGCGCGTCGTCCCGCAGCAGGCGGGCGGCCCGTTCCACCAGGGCGTCGAAAGGGGCGCAGCGGTCGGGCGAGGGCGGCAGAGGCAGGGTCATGGCGGCTTCCCGGTCATTTCATCCGTGCCGCTTGCAGCTTGCGGGCCAGATGCGGCGGGGCGGAAAGCCTGGACGGCGGGCGCGGCGCGGCGCGGCTCTTTTTGCCGGGTGGCTCTTTTTGCCGGGCAAAAATTGCCGCGCTTGTCGGCCGCCGGGCAAGGTGACATTGTGCGCCGTCATGAGCGATCTTGCCGATCTTTCCGATCTGGCCCGGCAGGGAGCCGGGCTTCTGGCGCGCCGCCGTCCCCAGGCGGCGCTGGAGGTGCTGCGCCGCGCCGTGGCGCAACATCCGGGCTGCGCGGAAAGCCGCCTGTTGCTGGGGCGGGCCTGCCTGCAGGCCGGGCGCGGCGGCGAGGCGGTGGCGGTGCTGGAGCCGCTGTGCGCGGGCCATGCCTCGGCGGCGGCGCTGGAGGCCCTGGCCGCGGCCTATCGCCGCGATGCCCGCTACGACGAGGTTCTGGCCCTGGCCCGGCGTCAGGGCGGGCCGCAGCTGGCCTACGAGGCGGCCATGGCCCTGACCGCGCAAAGCCGCGCCGCCGAGGCCCTGGCCGCCTTCGACGCCCTGCTGGCCGAGGAGCCCGATCTGGCGGCGGCCTGGTTCGGCAGCCACGGACCGGCGCTGGAGCTTTTGGGGTGGGACGAGGCCGAACGGCGGCTGGCGCGGGCGGCCGCCTGCCGGGGCGCCAACCGCCGCTATCAGGCCCTGCTGGCCGCCTATCATCGCCTGCTGGGGCGCGCCGACGCGGCGCCCTGTCCGCAATCGCAGCGGCATCTGGCCGAGGGGGCGGTGGCGCTGCGGCCGCATCTGGCCGAGGGCTGGCGGCTGTTCGGCGTTAGCGGCAGCCTGTTGCGCTGGGCCCTGGGGCAGGCGGAGCGGCCGGGCCTGGTGCTGGAATTCGGGGTGCGGCGCGGCACCTCCATCGCCCATCTGGCGGCGGTGGCCGGGCAGACCGTGCATGGCTTCGATTCCTTCGAAGGCCTGCCGGAAGCCTGGGTCAACGGCCCCAGCGGCGCCCTGACCACCGAGCGCCGCCTGCCCGCCGTGCCGGACAATGTGGTTTTGCATGCCGGCTGGTTCGAAGACACCCTGCCGGGCTTTCTGGCCGCCGAAGCCGGGCCGCTGCGCTTCGCCAATATCGACAGCGATCTCTATTCCTCGGCCCGCACCGTTCTGACGGCGCTGGCCGGGCGCATCGGGCCCGGCAGTATTCTGGTGTTCGATGAATTCATCGGCAACCGCTCATGGCGCGACGACGAATACCGCGCCTTCCACGAACATGCCACCGAACAGGGCCTCTCCTGGTCCATCATCGCCGTGGGGCTGGCCACCAAGCAGGTGGCTCTGCGCATCGGCTGATCAGCCTTCCGCCCCCTGCAGGGCCTGCAGATAGCCGGAAAAATCCACCTCGGCCCCCGCCAGATAGTCGGCGAAGGCATGGGCCATGGTCTGGGCGATGAACAGGGCGTGCTCGGGGTCGGTGATCAGCAGTTTCGACAGTTCGTGGATGCGGTCCAGACTGTCCTGCTGTTTGCGTTCCAGCCCCTCCATGTCGGGATAGGCGGCCCGGCGCAGCAGGGCGCGCTCGCGCTCGACATGGGCCCCGATCAGCACCGACAGATGCACGGCCTCGTCGATGGCCTCCTTGCGGCGGTCCGTCCCGGCCAGCGCGACGATGGTGTTGAGGGCGGCGATGATGCGGCGATGGTCCCGGTCGAGACCCGGATCGCCCACGCTCATGCCGTCATCCCAGGTGATGCTGTCCGCCGTCATGTCGCCCTCCCGCCCGCCTTCGCCGGATAGCGCTGCATGGCGAAGGTGTATCAACTATAAGTGGTGATATGACGGGGGTGGGCAAGGGGAAAAACGCAAAAAAGCCGCACAGCGAATGCCAGCGGCCTTTTTTGTTTCTCGCAAATGGTCGGAGTGAGAGGATTCGAACCTCCGGCCCCTGCCTCCCGAAGACAGTGCTCTACCAGGCTGAGCTACACTCCGACGCCTGCGAGGCGCACCTTATAGCGCCTTGTCCGGCAAAGCGCAAACAGGAAATTTGCTTTTTTTACCAAGCCCGCTCAATGCAGAAGGCGATGATGTCCACCATCGCGGTCTTGGCCGGGCTGTCGGGGAACAGGGCCAGATCGGCGATGGCGGCATCGCCGTATTGGCGGGCGCGCTCGATGCTGTCGGCCAGGGTATTGTGCTTTTCCATCAGCTCCAGGGCGCGGGACAGATCGCTGCCGTCCTCGGCCTGGTCCAGATCCTCCAGGGTGCGGCGCCAGAAGGCCCGTTCCTCGCCGTTGCCGCGCTGGAAGGCCAGGATCACCGGCAGGGTGATCTTGCCTTCGCGGAAATCGTCGCCGATGGTCTTGCCCAGTTTTTCCTGCTTGGCGGAATAATCCAGCACGTCGTCGATCAGCTGGAAGGCCACGCCCAGATTCATGCCGTAACGGTCCAGGGCCTCCTCCTCGGCGGCGGGACGGTCGGCCACCACCGCGCCGATGCGGCAGGCGGCGGCGAAGAGGGCGGCGGTCTTGGATTCGATCACCCGCAGATAGGCCTCTTCGCTGGTTTCGGTATCGTTGGCCGTCACCAGCTGCAGCACCTCGCCCTCGGAAATGATGGCCGAGGCCCGCGACAGGATGGCCAGCACCGCCAGCGAGCCGTCTTCCACCATCAGTTCGAAGGCGCGGGAAAACAGGAAATCGCCCACCAGCACCGAGGGCTTGTTGCCCCACAGGGCGTTGGCCGAGGCCTGGCCGCGCCGCAGATCGCTTTCGTCCACCACGTCGTCATGCAGCAGGGTGGCGGTATGGATGAACTCCACGCAGGCGGCCAGCTTATGCTGGCGGGAGCCTTGGTAGCCCACCAGACGGGCGGCGGCCAGGGTCAGCATGGGGCGCAGGCGCTTGCCGCCGGCGGCGATGAGATGCCCGGCCAGCTGCGGGATCAGCGCCACCGGGCTTTGCATGCGGTCCAGGATGATAGCGTTGCACTGGGAGATATCCTCGGCCACCAGGGCGGTCAGCGCGTCCAGCGACGCTTTCCGGTCCTGATCCTCCTTGCTGTTCACCACGACGGACACCGTCATTCCCCTTATGCATCTGATGAAAACCACCCATGCCGGGCGGCGTGCGGAGCATACGGTTGCGCCTATGGGCGGGTCAAGGCTACAACATCGTTTCAGGGCGCCGGACCATGGGGATTTCCACGCTTTTACCGATCCCCGACGGGAGTATCATGACGGAAATTACCGAGGACAGCCTGCTGGACGGGCGTGTGCGGCTGTTGCAACCCGCCGACGGCTATCGCGCCGCCATCGATCCGGTGTTCCTGGCCGCCCTGGTGCCGGCGGAACCCGGCCAGCAGGTGCTCGACGTGGGCAGCGGCGTCGGCGCCGCCTCGCTCTGTCTGGCGGCGCGCTGCCCCGACTGCCGGGTGGTCGGGCTGGAGCCCCAGGCCGAACTGGCGGCCCTGGCCCGCGAGAACGTCAGCCTGAACGGCCTGGGCGGCCGGGTGGAAACGGTGATCGGCAGCCTGCAGGCGCCGCCGCCGCGCCTGGCGCCGGGCAGCTTCCACCATGTCATGACCAATCCGCCCTATCATGCCGGCGGCACCCCGGCCCCGCATGCCGGCAAGGACAAGGCCAACCGGGAAAGCGATCTTGGGCTGGCCGAGTGGCTGCGGCTGTCCGTGGGCATGCTGCGTCCCAAGGGCACCCTGGTGGTGGTGCATCGCGCCGACCGCCTGGACGAGCTGCTGGCCGCCCTGCGCGGGCGGGTGGGCGAAATCATCGTCTTCCCCTTGTGGCCCAAACCGGGACGGGCCGCCAAGCGGGTGCTGCTGCGGGCCAGGAAGGGGGTGGCCTCGCCGCTCACCCTGCATCCCGGCCTGGTGCTGCACCGGGACGACAACCGCTACAGCGCCGACGCCGAGGCGGTGCTGCGCCACGCCGCCGCCATCGGGTAAAGGGAGGACAGCATGCGCCGCCTGGTTCCGTTTCTGCTTCTGCTGGCCGCCCTGCTGCTGGCGCCGCCGCCGTCGCGCGCCGCCGCGCCCGTGGTGACCATCGCCTATCAGGATATGTGGAACCCCTTCCGCGTGGCCATGGCCGGGCGAGCCTTGGAAAAAGCCACCGGCTGGACCATCCGCTGGCGCCATTTCGACAGCGGCGCCGACGTCATCCGCGCCCTGGCCTCGGGGGATGTGCAGATCGGCGAGGCCGGGTCGAGCCCCATCGCCGCCGCCGTCAGCCAGGGGGTGCCGCTGAAGCTGGTGTGGATCCTGGAAAATATCGGCGACGCCGAGGCCCTGGCGGTGCGCAACGGCGCCGGCATTAGCGCGCCGCGCGATCTTGCGGGCAAGCGCATCGCCACACCCTTCGTCTCCACCTCGCATTTCCATCTGCTGTTCGCGTTGCAGCAGTTCGGCTTCGCCCCCGGCGCCGTGCGGGTTCTGAACATGCAGCCCGCCGCCATCGCCGCCGCCTGGGCGCGCGGCGATATCGACGGCGCCTTCGTATGGGATCCGGTGCTGTCGCGGCTGAAGCGCGACGGCCATGTGCTGATCACCTCGGGGCTGTTGTCGTCATGGGGCAAGGCCACCTTCGACGGCATGGTGGTGTCCCGGGCCTTCGCCGCCGACCATGCCGATTTCGTCGCCGCCCTGGTGCGGGTGCTGGCGGAAGCCGATGCCCGCTACCGCCAGGACAAGGCGCGCTGGACCGCCGACAGTCCGGAGGTGGCGGCCATCGCCAAAATCACCGGCGGCGCACCGGCCGATATTCCCGCCGGTCTGGCCCTGTACGGCTTTCCGCCGCCGGCCGAGCAGGCGTCCTCGCGCTGGCTGGGCGGCGGCGCCGAGGGCGGGGCGGCCCGCGCCCTTTTGTATACCGCCCGTTTCCTGAAGGAGCAGGGCCGCATCACCGACGTGCTGCCCGATTACGCCGCCGTCGTCGATCCGGCCTTCGCGCAAAAGCTTATGGCGGCGCCGGACCGGCGTCCGTAAGCTGGCGCGTCGCTTTTCCGGATTCCGCGCCATGCCCCGCCTTGCCGTCGAACAGCTTTCCGTGCGCTATGCCGATCCGGCGGGCGAAGGGCCGGTTTTGCAGGATGTCAGCTTTACCCTGGAGGCGGGGGAGATCGGGGTGGTGCTGGGGGCCTCGGGCTGCGGCAAGACTACGCTTCTGAACGCCCTGGCCGGCTTTTTGCCCCCCACGGCGGGGCGCATCCTGCTGGATGGCCGCCCGGTGCGCGGGCCGGGGGCCGAACGCGGCGTGGTGTTGCAGAAACAGGCGCTGTTCCCCTGGCTGACGGCGGGCGGCAATGTGGAATTTCCCTTAAGGCTGCGCGGCTGGCCCCGGCGGAAGCGCCGGGCCGAGGCCGAGGCCTGGCTGGAGCGCCTGGGGCTGGCCGGCTGTTACGGGCGGCCGTTGCACCAGTTGTCGGGCGGCATGTGCCAGCGGGTGGAACTGGCCCGCGCCCTGGCCGCCGATCCGGCCATCCTGCTGCTGGACGAACCCTTCGGCGCTCTCGACGCCTTCACCCGCGAAAGTCTCCAGATCCTGCTGCTGACCCTGTGGCGCGACAGCGGCAAAAGCCTGTTCTTCATCACCCATTCGGTGGAGGAGGCGGCCTTTCTCGGCAGCGAAGTGCTGGTGTTGTCGCCGCGGCCGGGGCGGGTGGTCCATCACGCCAAACTGGCGTTCAACCGCGCCTTTTTGCACAGCGGCGACGTCCGGGCGGTGAAGGCCGATCCCGCCTTCATCGCCGCGCGCGAACGGCTTTTGGAGGCGGTGCATGCCAGTCAGGGCTAACGATCCCTACGGCCTGCCGCCGCCGGGCGGCGCCTGGCCGCTGTCTTTGGCGGTGGCGGCGGCGCTCCTGGCCCTGTGGTGGGCCGCGGCCCGCTTCGGCTGGGTGTCGCCGCTGTTCCTGCCCGGTCCCGGCCGGGTGTGGCGGGCCTTCCTGTGGCTCTGTTCCGATCAGGCCAGCGGCGGCGGCCTGGCCGGGCATGTCCTGGCCAGTCTGGGCCGGGTGCTGGCCGGTTTTCTGCTGGCGGTGGCGGTGGCGCTGCCCCTGGGCCTGGCCATGGGGCTGAACCGGCTGGTGCGGGCCGGGCTCGATCCGTTGCTGGAGTTTTATCGTCCGCTGCCGCCCCTGGCCTATCTGCCGCTGACGGTGCTGTGGCTGGGCATCGGCGAAGGGCAGAAAGTGCTGTTGCTCACCCTGGCCATGGCGCCGCCGCTGGTTCTGGCCGCCCGCGCCGGGGTGCGGGCGGTGGCGCTGGAACAGCTGCATGCCGCCTACGCCATGGGGGCCGGCCGTCGCCAGGTGCTGCTGTTCGTGGTGCTGCCGGCGGCCCTGCCCGATATCCTCACCGGCCTGCGCATCGCCCTGGGTTTCGGCTGGACCACCCTGGTGGCGGCGGAAATGGTGGCGGCGCAGCAGGGGCTGGGGCAGATGGTGCTGAACGCCGCCAATTTCCTGCGCACCGATATCATGATGGTGGGCATTCTGGTGATCGGCCTGATCGCCATGGCTTTCGACGGCCTGATGCGCCTGCTGGCCCGGCGGCTGACGCCGTGGCATGGAAAAGTCTGAATTACCGGGCGGCGGGCAGCAGGAACATCAGGCCCGCCACCACCAGCCAGCAGGCCAGTCCGCCCAGCACCGCCAGCCGGTAGTCCAGCCGTCCGATCAGCAGCCAGCAGCCGCCGAGGAAGGCGAGATAGGCGGGCAGGGTGCGCAGGCCGGCCAGACAGGCGGTGCGGAAGCCGGCAGCCTCGCCCTTGGCTCCCACCATCAACAGGGCGATCACGGCGAAAACCGGGGCCAGCGGCAGGATGCCCGGCAGCACGTTGCCGCGCTTCGAGGCCAGGGCGATCAGGGCGGTGACCAGACCGCCCACCAGGCCCTTCCACAGAATATCCAAGGAGACGGTCCGTCCTTCAGGCGCCGGGCTGCGGCGCGCGGTTGCCGAAGCGGAAGGGATGGGCGGGGTAGACGCCCAGGATGCGCACCTCGCGCGAGAAGAACTCCAATTCCTCCAGGGCCAGGCGCAGATTGGTCTCCTCGGGATGGCCCTCCACGTCCACATAGAACTGGGTGGCGGTGAAGTGGCCGCCCACCTGATAGCTTTCCAGCTTGGTCATGTTGACGCCGTTGGTGGCGAAGCCGCCCATGGCCTTGTAAAGGGCGGCGGGCACGTTGCGCACGCGGAAGACGAAGGTGGTGATGCAGGGCTGGCTATGGGGCTTGGGTTCCACCGCCTGGCGCGACATCACCAGGAAGCGGGTGGTGTTGTGGTCGGCATCCTCGATATTGGCGGCCAGGGACGCGAGGCCGTAGATCTCGCCGGCCAGCTCGGACGCGATGGCGGCCAGGCTTTTATCCTGGCGTTGGGCCACTTCGGCGGCGGAACCGGCGGTATCGGCGGCCACCACCGGCTGGATGTTGTGGGCGCGCAGGAAGGCGCGGCACTGGCCCAGGGCGTGCACATGGCTTTTCACCGTGCGGATATCGGCCAGGGTGGCGCCGGGCAGGGCCAGCAGATGGTGGTTCACCGGCTGGAAATGCTCGCCGATGATATGCAGCTTCGAGGCCGGCATCAGGTGATGGATATCGGCCACCCGCCCGGCGATGGAGTTTTCGATGGGAATGAGGGCCAGACGGGCGCGGCCGTCGGCCACGGCGGCGAAGGCGTCCTCGAAGGCGGCGCAGGGCAGCGGCGTCATGGCGGGGAAGGCGGCCTTGCAGGCCAGATGGCCGTAGGCGCCCAGTTCCCCCTGGAAGGCGATCAGATCATCGGGGTTCATGGCATCCGTCCTAGAGCGGGTCCGGCAAAGCCGGAAAAGCGAAACACCTTGGCGGCGCCTTGAGCGCCAAAGGCAAAAAAGCGATCAGAGCCTGTTCAGCCGGTGTGGGCAGGCCCTAATGCAGGCGGTTCAGCAGCTGGCGCGCCCGGTCGAGGTCGGCCTGGGTATCCACCCCTAAGGGCACGGTTTCCACCAGGGCGGCGTCGATGCGCATGCCGTGTTCCAGGGCGCGCAGCTGTTCCAGCTTCTCGCGCTTCTCCAGCACGCCCTGCGGCAGGGCCACGAAGCGTTCCAGGGCGGCGCGGCGGTAGCCGTAAAGCCCGAGATGGTGATAATGGGGGCCGTCGCCCGACGGCACGGTGGCGCGGCTGAAATAAAGGGCGCGGCCCACGCGCTGGCCGTCGGCCAGACCCACCACCGCCTTGACCACGTTGGGATTGTGCCGCTCGCCCTCGTCGGTGATTTCCACCACCAGGGTCGAAATGTCCACCTCGGGGTTTTCCAGCGGCGCGAACACGCTGCGGATGACGGCGGGCGCGATGGTGGGCAGATCGCCCTGCACGTTGATCACGGCGTTGAAGTTGCCGTCGGGGTCGAACTTCTGCAAGGCCTCGAACACCCGGTCCGAGCCCGAGGGATGATCGGAGCGGGTCAGCACGGCGTTGCCGCCGGCCCGGCTCACGGCGTCGAAGATGGGTTGTTCGCCGCAGGCCACCACCACCGGACCGATGGCGGCGGCCACGGCGCGGCGCCAGACATGGACGATCATCGGCTCGCCGTGAATATCGGCCAGGGGCTTGTTGGGCAGACGGGAGGCGGCGAGGCGGGCGGGGATGATGACGACGGGATTGAGACCGGACATGAGGACGGCAGCCGTATGAATGGTTTAAGGCGCGGCCACAATATAACGCTGGACCCGCCCCTTCAACCGGCATGGACCCGGAAGCCGCTTTATGCGGCTGACTAGCCCGCTGAGGGCGCCGGAGCGTTGCCGGGAGCGCTTGCGCGGAGGCAAAAGTGAGGATAGCCAAGCTGGCGGCACGCCAGCGCCCGGCGCCTGAGGGACATATAAATCGGAAGCCGCTTTATGCGGCTGACTAGGCCGTGAACTCATAAACAGGATTCCCAGCGCCGCCACTTTGTGATTCAAAGACCTCCTTGGCTTGAGGAGGGCAATGATGACGCGGCGGCGCTATGAATTGACGGAATATGAGTGGTCGATCCTTCAGCCCCTTCTGCCCAACAAGCCGCGCGGTGTCCCTCGCGTCGATGACCGGCGCGTTCTGAACGGTATCCTCTGGCGCTTCCGCACAGGTTCCCCCTGGGCAGAGATACCAGAGCGTTATGGCCCTT
>JAJXUO010000084.1 GCA_021782815.1 Pseudomonadota bacterium | reverse complement strand
CAAATCGCGATGAGTTTGACTCATCGCGACGCCAAGGGTTTCGGAGAAACCCGCCCGGCGCATGAGGGGGCAGTGATCGGTTCCGATCACTGCAATTTGGTATAATGAGGTGTGCCGCTTCGGTGACGCACCGGCATGAAACGGCAACAGGCCGACGCTTTGCCGGCATCGGCCTGTTTTGACGTGTTTCGTTCGCGAAAAACGGTCAGTCGTTGCTTTCGGGCGCGGCGCAGCTCTTGATGATGTCGAGCAGGCTATGCCGTACCGCCTCGTTGCCGATGCGGGTATAGGCCCGCACCAGTTGCAGCGCCTCGCGCTTGCCGGTTTCGTCGGCCTCGATGCTTTCCACCGCCTGGCTGGCGTCGGTGCCTTGCTTGACCTGGGCCGGACTGACCTCGGCCACGGCATCGGACATGCCTTCGAAGAAGAAGGTCACCGCCACGCCCAGGGCCTTGCCCATCTCGTACATGCGTCCCGCCGAAATACGGTTGGCGCCGCGTTCGTATTTCTGCACCTGCTGGAAGGCGATTCCCACCTTCTCGCCCAGCTGTTCCTGCGTCAAACCGCGCAGGGTGCGGGCCTGGCGCAGACGGGCGCCGACATAAAGATCCACGGGATTGGGGGCACCGTCCGGCATGCGCGCACGCGGTACGCCCTTACCGGACGTTTTCAGTTTTTTTTCAGCCATGTTTAGAAACACCCTTCTTTACTCACCCAAAACAGTATATGGCCGTCCCCCATTTTCACCGCAAGGCAAAGACATGACCGCATCGGGAAATTTAGAACTAAAATCTATCTTTAGTTTATAGATCCTCCTCCAAACAGCGGAGCCCGCCTCCGCCTTGCCGGGCAATCGGGCGAAGCCGATTGCCCTCGTTTCACATGTCCACTCAATCGCCGGGCGCTGGCGTGCCGCCAGCTTGGCTTGCGCGCAAACGGTTGCGCGGGCGCTCATCGCGCCAACGCGGCCAAACCCCCCTTAGAGCGAACAGCCATCGCGCGTTCACCCGATGACCCTGCCGCCTTGCCGGGGTGGTTGAGCCCTTCCGCCATAGATGCTATGGAAAAGCCCCTTTCCCGATCCTGTCCGGCCGCCATGCTGCATATCAACGACCTCACCTACCGCATCGCCGGCCGCACCCTGTTCGACGCCGCCACCGTTCATATCGCCGCCGGACAGCGGGTGGGGCTGGTGGGGCGCAACGGCGCCGGTAAATCCACCCTGTTCAAGCTGATCCTGGGCGAGCTGCACGCCGATGGCGGCGGCATCAGCGTGCGGCCGCGCGCCCGCCTGGGCCGGGTGGCCCAGGAGGCGCCGGAGGGCGACGACAGCTTGCAGGACTGCGTGCTGGCGCACGACCCCGAGCGCACCGCCCTCCTGGCCGAGGCCGAGACCTGCCAGGACGGTCACCGCCTGGCCGAACTGCACGAGCGCCTGGCCGCCATCGACGCCCATTCCGCCCCGGCCCGCGCCGCCGCCATCCTGGCCGGGCTCGGCTTCGACGCCGCCGCGCAAACCCGGCCGGTGGGCAGCTTTTCCGGCGGCTGGCGCATGCGCGTGGCCCTGGCCGGGGCCCTGTTCGCCCAGCCCGATCTTTTGCTGCTGGACGAGCCCACCAACCATCTCGATCTGGAAGCCACCCTGTGGCTGCAAAGCTATCTCGCCGGCTATCCCGGCACCCTGGTGGTGATCAGCCACGACCGCGAGCTTCTGAACGTGGTGGCCGACCGCATCGTGCATATCGACCAGTTGAAGCTGGTGGCCTACGGCGGCAATTACGACCGCTTCGAGCAGGTGCGCCGGGAAAAGCTGGATCTGGCCGCCAAGGCCGCCAGCAAGCAACTGGAGCAGCGGCGCAAGCTGCAATCCTTCATCGACCGCTTCCGCGCCAAGGCCACCAAGGCGGCCCAGGCGCAAAGCCGGGTCAAGATGCTGGAACGCTTAGGCCCGCCCATCAGCGTGGTGGAGGATCGCCCGGTCAGTTTCGATTTCCCCGATCCCGAGCCGCTGTCGCCGCCGGTGGTGGCCATCGAGAAGGGCCAGGCCGGCTACGCCCCCGGTCAGGCGGTGCTGCGCAATCTGTCCTTGCGCATCGACATGGACGACCGCATCGCCCTCCTGGGGGCCAACGGCAACGGCAAATCCACCCTGGCCAAGGTGCTGTCGGGCCGCCTGCCGCTGCTGGACGGCAAACTGCAACGCTCGCCCAAGCTGAAAGTGGGCTATTTCGCCCAGCATCAGACGGAAGAACTGAACGCCGCCGCCACCCCCTTCGACCATATGCAGGCGCTGATGCCGCAGGCCCCGGAAAGCAGGGTGCGGGCGCAACTGGGCCGCTTCGGCTTCGAGCAGGACCGCGCCGACGTCAAGGTGGCCCATCTCTCGGGCGGCGAGAAGGCCCGGCTGCTGTTCGCCCTGATGAGCCGCGACGCCCCGCATCTGATGATCCTCGACGAACCCACCAACCATCTCGACATCGACAGCCGCGAGGCCCTGGTGGCCGCCCTCAACACCTACGAGGGGGCGGTGGTGCTGGTCAGCCACGATCCGCATCTCATCGAACTGGCCGCCGACCGCCTGTGGCTGGTGGCCGACGGCCAGGTGCGGGATTTCGACGGCGATCTCGACGCCTACAAGAAACTGCTGCTGGACCAGGCCCGCGACGCCCGCCGCGAGGGGCGCGAGCAGAAGGAGGCCGCCCCCAACCGCAAGGACGAACGCCGCGCCGCCGCCGAACTGCGCGCCCAGTTGGCTCCCTTGCGCAAGGCGGCCCAGGCCGCTGAAAAACACATGGAGGATTTGAGCCGGAAAAAGGCGGTTCTGGAGGCCAAGCTGGCCGATCCCGCCCTTTATGACGGCCCCGCCGCCAAGGCCCAGGCCCTGCAAAAGGACCTGGGGGATCTGGGCAAGGCCCTGGCCCGGGCGGAAGAGGCCTGGCTGGCCGCCCATGAAGCCCTGGACCAAGCCCAGGACGAGGCCCAGCGGGCGGAGTAGCCCCGCGCCGCCCTCAGGAGCCGGACGAGATCACTCCCGGTGCAGGATCTTGGCCACGGTGTTGCTGGAGATGCGCAGGCGGTTGACGTCGGGCAGGCCCGAGCCCAGCAGCGGCCGCAGATACATGCGGAAGGCGTCGGTGACGTCGGTGCCGTCGGCGGTGATGAAATCGTCGGGCATGGTGCGGGTTTTCCCCGCCACCGCCAGCAACGGCTTCAGCACGTAATCCACCGAATAAAAGCCGGTGCGCTGGATGGTGACCGAACCGTCCTCGCCGCCCCACATGGCGTATTGCACCGCCTTTTCCCCCACCTCGCGGGCCTCGCGCTGGTCGACGTCGGAAACGCAGCCGACGAAGCTTCTTT
Organism: Pseudomonadota bacterium; assembly: GCA_021782815.1. Taxonomy (GTDB): domain Bacteria; phylum Pseudomonadota; class Alphaproteobacteria; order Rhodospirillales; family Magnetospirillaceae; genus JAJZGK01. Next base: position 10,451 of record JAJXUO010000084.1, on the reverse strand, counting down.
GCAGATAGCCGAAGGTGTCGCCGCGCACCCGCTTGATCTTCAGCCGGGCCTTGATCTCGTCGCACAACAGGTCGGCCAGGGCGCCGGTGCCCGACAATTGCACATTGCCGTGGGCGTCGCGCTCCACGGTCTGGGCCAGCTTGACCACGATGGGCACGCCGGCGGCATCGTGGATGCCCTCCGACACGGCGATGACGCAGCGGCCGTAACGGTCGTAGACCGCCTTCACCTCGGCGGTGAAACGGTCCAGATCGAACACCCGCTCCGGCATATAGATCAGATGCGGGCCGTCGTCGGGAAACTTCTTGCCCAACGCGGCGGCGGCGGTGAGAAATCCGGCATGGCGGCCCATCACCACCCCGACATAGACGCCGGGCAGGGCGCGGTTGTCGAGATTGGCCCCCATGAAGGCCTGGGCCACGAAGCGGGCGGCCGAGGGGAAACCGGGGGTGTGGTCGTTCTCCACCAGATCGTTGTCGATGGTCTTGGGGATATGCACGCAGCGCAGCGGATAACCGGCGCGGGACGCCTCCTCCGAGACGATGCGCACGGTGTCGGAGCTGTCGTTGCCGCCGATATAAAAGAAATAGGCGACGCCGTGCGCCTGCAGCACCTTGAAGATTTCCTGGCAATATTTCAGGTCGGGCTTGTCGCGGGTGGAGCCCAGGGCCGAGGCCGGGGTCTGCGCCACCATTTCCAGATTGTGGGTGGTTTCCCGCGTCAGATCGAGGAAGGTTTCATCGACGATGCCGCGCACGCCGTGCAGGGCGCCATAGACCAGATCCACATTGCGGAACTTGCGCGATTCCAGCACCGCGCCGGCCACCGACTGATTGATCACCGCGGTCGGCCCGCCGCCCTGCGCCACCAACACCTTGCCATGCAGCATGATCAATCCGTCCTTTCGTCTCGTCAACTTTCGGCATTCACCGTCATTTTTTCCACCCAGCCCCCCTGCTCCGACTGCTGATAATAGGTCAGAACATGCCCCTGGGTCTTCCATGCCGACCACTGCCGCCGGGCCTCGGCCACCAGGGCCTCGTCGCGGCCGTCGAACAGGGTCAGGCAGCGGTTATAGCCCTCCAACGCGGCGGGCACCACCCCATCCGTCAGCACCAGCACATCGGCCTGGTTGGGATTATCCTCTCCTGCCGTCAGCCAGATGGGCTGATCGGCGCCGTCGCCGTCGCGGGCGGTGCCGTGCGGCAGCCAGGAGTCGGCCTTCCAGGTCCACAACAGGTCGTCGAGATCGTCGCGCCGCGCCTCCGAACCGGCCATCACCACCACCCGGTGCCCGGCCGCCAGGATCTTGTCGAGCAGGCGCGGCAGGGCCTGCTCCAGGGGCAGCGCCGTCAGATGATAGAAGCCGATGCGCAGCGCCATTCCGGCCTACTCCTCGTGCCGCTCGGCCAGCCAGCGATCCAGCAGGCGGATGCCGAAGCCGGTAGGCCCGGGGCCGGTGAAGGGCTCGTCGCCGTCCTCGTCCTCGCCCGCCTCGGCGGTGCCGGCGATGTCGAGATGGGCCCAGGGCAGATCTCCGGGCACGAAATGCTGCAGGAAGCGCGCGGCATGCAGATGATCGGGGGCGCGGTCCTCCCAGCTGCAGCTGCGCAGATCGGCGACGGCGGATTTCAGATCCTCGTCATAAAGATCGGTCAGCGGCAATCGCCACAGCCGTTCCTCCTCCGCCTCGCCCGCCGCCGCCAGCTGCTCGGCCAGGGCGTCGTCGGAGGCGAACAATCCGGCCCGCTTCTTGCCCAGCGCCGTTTCCACGGCGCCGGTCAGGGTGGCCAGATCGATGAGCGCCGCCGGACGGCAGGTGCGGGCGGTCCAGGCCAGGGCGTCGGCCAGCACCAGGCGGCCCTCGGCGTCGGTGTCCACCACCTCCACCATGGTGCCGTTATAGGCCCGTACCACGTCGCCGGGGCGCTGGGCCCGGCCCGAGAGCATGTTCTCGGCGATGGCCAGCACCCCCACGGCGTTGACCTTGGCGCGGCGGCGGGCCAGGGCCGCCATCAGGCCGAACACCGTGGCGGCGCCGCCCATGTCGCCCTTCATCTCGGCCATATCCTCGCCGTCTTTCACGCAGACGCCGCCGGTATCGAAGGTGATGCCCTTGCCGACGAAGGCGATGGGCGGGGCCTCCGCGTCGGCGGCGCCGTTCCAGCGCAGGCAGGCGAGAAGCGGCGGCCGGGCGCTGCCCCGCCCCACCGCCAGCAGCAGGTTCAGCCCCTGTTTGGCCAGGGCCTTGGCGTCGAGGATCTCCACCGCCACGCCCAGGGGAAAGAGATCGGACAGGCGGTCGGCGAAGGCCTGGGGGGTGAGGGCGTTGGCCGGGGCCACCACCAGATCGCGGGCCTGGGCCACGGCGGCGGCCACCGCCTCCAGCCGGGCGAAATGCCGGCGCGAGGCCTCGGGGTCGGGGCTGACCACGGTCACCGCCTCCAGGCTCCATTCGGTGTCGGGATCGGGATGCAGACGGTAGCGCTGCGGGATCCTCCAGGCCCGCAGCACCAGGCCATAGGCCAGTTCGGCGGCCTCGTCGGCGGCCAGATCCAGCGCCGCGTCGAGATGGGTGATGCCGCTGTCGGCCAGTTCGGCGAACAGGGCGGCGCCGATGCGGCGCAGCGCCGCCGCGTCCTGGTCGTCGGCCTCGTCCAGCCCCACCGCCACCAGCCAGCCGTCGGGGGTGAGGACGGGGCGCACATCCCCCTCCTCGCCCTTGAAGCGGTGTTTTCCGGCCAGGGCGCGGGTCAGGAGCCGCCCGCGCTCTCCGGCCGCGGCGGTGGCGCAGGGCGCCAGGCCGGGGCGCACGCCCACGGCCAGGGCCTCCGCCCCCGAAGGGGCGGACGCGAAGGTGATGGAGACGCCCAAAACGCCCTACTTCTGCTCGTACTGGTCGGCCACCAGGCGATCGAGCAGACGCACGCCGAAGGCCGAGGCCCCCTTGGGCGTGACCGGCCCGTCCTTCTTGGCCCAGGTCACCCCGGCGATGTCGAGATGGGCCCAGGGGGTGTCCTTGATGAAGCGCTTGAGGAACATGGCGGCGGTCACGCTGCCGGCCCCGCCCTCGCCCACGTTCTTCATGTCGGCGATCTCGGACTTGATCTGCTTGTCGTAGGGATCGTCCACCGGCATGCGCCACAGCTTTTCGCCCACGGCGGCGCCCGCCGCCGTCAGCTGCCCGGCCAGGGCGTCGTCATTGGCGAACAGCCCGGCGTAATGCGATCCCAGCGAGACGATGATGGCGCCGGTCAGGGTGGCCAGATCGATGATGGCGCGGGGCTTGAAGCGGTCTTGCGTGTACCACAGGGCGTCGGCCAGCACCAGGCGCCCCTCGGCGTCGGTATTGATGACCTCGATGGTCTGGCCCGAGGCCGAGGTCACCACGTCGCCTGGACGCTGGGCGGTGCCCGACGGCATATTTTCCACCAGCCCCACCACGCCGACGGCGTTGACCTTGGCCTTGCGCAGGGCCAGGGCCTTCATCAGGCCGATGACCACGGCGGCGCCGCCCATGTCCCACTTCATGTCTTCCATGTTGGCGGCGGGCTTCAGACAGATGCCGCCGGTATCGAAGGTCACGCCCTTGCCGACGAAGGCGATGGGCGCGGCCTCCTTGTCGGCGGCGCCGCTCCAGCGCAGCACCGCCAGCTGCGATTCCCGCTCGCTGCCCTGGCCCACGCCCAAAAGCGCGCCCATGCCCAGCTTCTTCATCTGCTTTTCGCCCAGCACCTCCACCTCGAGGCCCAGGTCGGCCAGGGCCTTGGCCTGCTCGGCCAGGCTTTCCGGATAAATGACGTTGGCCGGCTCCGAGGCCAGATCGCGGGTCAGGAACACGCCGTCGGCCACCGCCTCCAGGGGGGCGTAGAGCTTCTTGGCGGCGGCCGGATCGTCCACCAGCACCGCCACCTTCTTCACCGAAGGCTTTTCATCCTTCTTCTCGGTGGTGCGGTATTTGTCGAAGCGGTAGGAGCGCAGCCGCGCCCCCAGGGCGACATGGGCGGCAAGCGCGGCCGCCGTCAGGGTCGAGCCCTCCACCGCGTCGACGGCGATGGCCATCTGCGCGTCGCCGGCGGCGGCCAGCTGGGCCACGGCGCCGCCGCCGAAGGCCTCGGCGGCCAGGGCGTCGACCTTCTCGCCCTTGCCCAGCCCCAACAGCAGCAGCCGCGAGACGGTCAGCCCGGCGGGGGCCACCAGCAGCAGGGACTGATCCTTCTTGCCCTCGAACCGGCTGGCGGCGATGGCGCGGGTCAGGGTGCCGCCGCAGGCCTCGTCGAGGCGGGCGGCGGTGGCGGTCAGCGCGCCGCCTTCCAGGATACCAACGACGAGAGCGCCCTCGGCGGGCAGCGCGGACTTGGCGAAGCTGATTTTCATGAACGTCTGTTCCCCGTTGGGTGACGGACGCCGGAACGACGGCGGTCCCGAGGACGGCCGCACCGGCGCCGGAAAATGGTGCGAGGGCTTTAGCCTAACGCGGTTTTTCCGCGCTGTCTTCCCCTGACACACGGGAACAGGGTCATCGTGTGAACGCGCGATCGCTGCTCGCTTGAAGCGGATTTTCGCCGCGTTGGCGCGATGAGCGCCCGCGCAACCGTTTGCGCGAAAGCCAAGCTGGCGGCCGGCCCGCGCCCGGCGCCTGAGCGGACATGTGAAAACCAGGGCAATCGGCTTCCCCCGATTGCCCACACGGAAATTGACGCTCTTCCCAGTGCCGCTTCGGGCCGCTATCATGTCTCCTCGAGGGCGTTGCCGCTGTTCCGAAACGCGAGGGGAACCGCATGATCCTGCCGCGCCTTACCGCCGCCTGTCTTCTGGTCGCGCCTTTGCCGGCCCTGGCCGGCGCCAGCCCCATCGTCGATACCGGGCAAAGCCGCTGCTACGACGATTTCCGGGCCATTCCCTGCCCCGCCCCCGGCCAGGACTGGTACGGCCAGGACGCCCAGCACCGGCGCCACCCGGCCCGCTACCGCGACAATGGCGACGGCACCATCAGCGATCTGGTCACCGGCCTGATGTGGCAGAAGGAGGCGCAGCGCGCAAGCTGGCGGCAGGCGCCGGCCCTGGCCGAAGCCGCCCGGACCGGCGGCCATGACGACTGGCGGGTGCCCAGCATCAAGCAGCTTTATTCCCTGATCAATTTCGACGGCGCCAGCGGCACCGCCCGCCCCGACAGCCGCGACACCCCCGCCGACGCCCGCCCCTATCTCGACACCCGTTTCTTCAGCTTCGCCACCCCCGAGCAGGGCCGCCATATCGACGTCCAATATCTCTCCGCCACCGCCTATACCGGCCTGACCATGCGGGGCGACCGCGCGTTCTTCGGCGTCAATTTCGCCGATGGCCGCATCAAGGCCTATCCGCAGGACGGCGGTCCGGGGCGGCGGCTGTGGTTCCTGCGGCTGGTGCGCGGCAATCCCGCTTACGGCGACAACGCCTTCCACGACAATGGCGACGGCACCGTCAGCGATCGCGCCACCGGCCTGATGTGGAGCCGGGCCGACAGCGGCGGCTTTGCCGCCGACCTCGGCCGGACCGCCAAACGGGATGGCCGCCTGGACTGGAAGGAGGCCTTGCGCTTCTGCAACGGCCTGACCCTGGCCGGACACCGCGACTGGCGCCTGCCCAGCGCCAAGGAGCTGCAAAGCCTGGTGGATTACCGCCGCTCGCCCCAGGCCACCGGCAGCGCCGCCCTGGATCCGATCTTCGCCGTCAGCGCCATCACCGACGAGGCCGGCCATCGCAACTGGCCGTACTTTTGGAGCGCCACCACCCATCTCGACGGGCCGGAGCCAGGCCGCTTCGCCGTTTATGTCGCCTTTGGCGAGGCGCAGGGCTATCCCGGCCGCCGCGCCTTCGGCCCCCAGGGCCGCCGCGACGGCATGGAGGGGCCGCCCGACGGCCGGATGGACGGCCCGCCGCAAGGCGGCATGATGGGAGAGCCGCCGCCGGACGGGATGATGGCCGGGCCGCCGCCCGGTGGTGGCGGTCCGCCCGACGATACCGCGATGCTGATGTCCATGGACGGGCCGCCCCCCGGCGGCGCGCGGCCCCCGCCCGGAAACGGCCGGGACGACGAGACCGGCGGAGCGACGGGCGCCCTGCTCGACGTGCACGGCGCCGGGGCCCAGCGCTCCAGCCCGAAAAGCGGCGACGAGGCCGCCCTGCCGCGCGGCCGGGGCCCGCAAGGCGATGTGCTGCGCATCTATAACTATGCCCGCTGCGTGCGCGACCTGCCCGACCGCGTCCGCCCCGATTGAAGGCGGCCCGGCGTCAGGACGGCGGCAGATCGATCCACACCGCCAGGCCCGGCCCGTTGTCCTCAAGCCGCAGAACGCCGTGATGCAGCCCCACCACCGCCTGCACCAGGCTGAGGCCCAGGCCGGTTCCCGGCGTGCGGCGGCTGGCATCCATGCGGTAGAAGCGGCGCAGCACCTTGCCGCGCTCCTGGGGCGGAATGCCGGGGCCGTTGTCGCGCACACCCAGCCGGAGGGCGCCGTCGTCGGCACGGGTCAGGCTCACCCGCACCTCCGTTCCCGGCGGCGTATGGCGCAGGGCGTTCTCGATCAGGTTCACCAGCATCTGGATCAACAGCGCCTTGTCGCCCGGCAGGGTCAGGCCGGGAACGGTTTCCACCCGCAGCCGGCGGCCGCCGTCATCGGCCACCGGACCATAAACCTCCTGCAGCATAAGCAGCTGTTCCGGCAGATCCACCAGGATGAAATGGCTGCGCCGCGCCCCGCTTTCGATCTGGGCGATGCGCAGCAGGGCGTTGAAGATTTCCAGCAGGCCGTCCACCTCCTCCAGCGCCGCCACCAGGGGGGCGGGCGTCCGGCCGCCGCCGTCCGGCCCGCCCAGGGCACATTCCAGGCGGTTGCGCAGGCGGGTGAGCGGCGTGCGCAGATCGTGGGCGATGCCGGTGGTCACCTGCTCCATCCCGTCCATCAGATCCTGGATGCGGTCCAGCATGGCGTTGAGATGCAAGGACAGCTCGCGGAACTCGTCGCGCGCCGCCCCCAAGGGAATGCGCTGGGTCAGATCGCCGGCCATGATATTGGAAATGGCCTGGGTGATGCCGTCCAGGCGGCGCAGGAAACTCAGACTGAGATAGGCGCCGCAGGCCAGCGCCACCAGCAGCGTCAGGGTGAAGCCGATGCCGAAGGACTGTTCCATGAAATCGCTGATATCGTCGATATCGTCGGTATCGCGCGCCACCAGCAGCAGCCGTCCATCGGGCAGACGGCGGGCCAGGGCCCTCAAGGACTGATCGTCGCCGTCCGGCTGGCGGCCTGGCGGCGACAGCATCCGCCATCCGGCCACATCGGAGACCGCCGGCAGGGAGCCGGCCAGGCGTCGGCCCTGACGGTCCTGATAGAGGTAATAGAATTCCCGCGTGCCCAAACCGGCCTGGCGCTGATCGATGGTGCGCGCCAGCCGCCCCGAGCCTTCGGCCAGCAGCGAGGCCATCTCGGCCTCCAGGGCGCGGTCCAGCTGACGCTCTAAAAACCGGTTGGTGGCGAGGTAGATCAGGCCGAACACCAGCAGCGACATCAGGCTGAACAGCAGCCCCGCCAGCGCGAACTGGCGGAAGCGCGGCGTGGTCAGCAGGCGGCTGGCCACCTTACGCAGCATGGTCGGCGGCCGAAATCCGATAGCCCACGTTGCGCACCGTTTGGATCAGTTCGGTCTCGAACCCCTTGTCGATCTTCTGGCGCAGACGGCTGATGTGGGTTTCCACCACATTGGTGCGGGGATCGAAGTGAAAATTCCACACCGCTTCCAGCAGCATGGAGCGAGTGACCGCCCGGTTGGTGTTGCGGATCAGATATTCCAGCAGTTGCCACTCGCGCGGCAGCAGGTCGATGGTCACCTCGCCCCGCCGCACCGTGCGCTCCAGCAGGTTCATCTCCAGGTCGCCCACCCGCAATACCGTCTCCACCGCCGACAGGGCCGGGCGGCGCCCCAGGGCCGCCACCCGCGCCTTCAGTTCGACGATGGCGAAGGGCTTGGTCAGATAGTCGTCGCCGCCGGCATCCAGGCCGATCACCCGGTCGTCCACCCCGTCCAGGGTGCTGAGGAACAAGACCGGCGTGCGCAAGCCCTGGCCGCGCAGCCGCCGCACCGCCGACAGCCCGTCCAGCGACGGCAGCATGCGATCGACGATGAGCAGATCGTAGCCGCCGTCCAGGGCCATGGCGGCGCCGACGCCGCCATCCTCGGCATGATCCAGATGATGGCCGGCCTCAGCAAGGCCGGCCATGATATAGGCCGCCGTTTCCGGTTCGTCCTCGATCAGCAGGATGTTCATGCGCCCCCGTTTCCTTCCGTCCGCGTTCAGCGCGCCGCCCGCGCCTCGTCCAGAAACAGCACTTTCACGCTTCCCGGCCGGGCGTGACGCCGCCCCGGCAGGAAATCGGCCGTCACCAGATAGAGCCGCCCCCGCGCCGAATCGAACGCCATGGTGCGGGCGCCGGGCTCGCTCGTCAGCGCCGGCAGGACGGCAAAGCCTCCCGCCCCGGTTTCAGCGATCCGTGACACCGTGCCGTCGCTGTTGGAGGTGAACACCATGCCCCGGCGCGCGTCGAAAAGCACGGCGTCGTTCACCTGGCCGATGGGCAGACGGTCCACAATATGCCCGGAGCGCGCATCCACGACCATCAGTTTTTTATTGCTGCACCCGGAGAACAGCCAGTGATGCGCCGCGTCCAGGGCCAGGCCCTGCGGCTCGACGCAGCCGGGCAACGGCCAGCGGGCGTCGATGCGCAGGGTGGCGGTGTCCACCCGGACGATTTCGCCCTTGTCCTCGCGGTTGACGAACAGGCCGCCCGCGCCGTCGGCCACGGCGAATTCCGGTTTGCCGCCGAAGGGAATGGTGCCCAGCGGCGCCGCCCGTCCGGGATCGATGGCGGTGATGCTGTGGGCCTTGCCGTTCATGACGAACACGTGCCGGCTGGCCGGATCATAAACGGCGGCGTCGGCGCCGGCGGCGGTGGGCACCGAGGCCAGCGGCGTCAGATGCTGGAGATCGAACGCGGTGGCGCCGGCGCCGTTGGCGGCGAACCCCCGCCCCAGCCCCGGCACCAGGGCGACGCCATGCACCCCCTTCAAGCCGCCGACCCGCCCGACGATGCGCCCGCTGGCGCCGTCCAGCACCGTCACCTCGCTGCCGTGCGCCACCAGGAGGCGGCCGTCCTTGGCGTCGTAGACGAGATAATCCCACCGGTCCGGCCCGCCGATCGGCACGGTTTTGACCAGGGAGAAATCCCTGGGCGACGGCGCCGCCCGCGACACGGCGGGCGTCAGGGCCAGAACGGCCAGACCGACCCGGAGAAAGGTCCAAACGGAAGCAGAGGTCATGGGGGTGAAGTCTCCTGAGATCCTGATGAAAACGGGGGAACGCCGTTAGCGGGTGAACCCGGCGGCTTTAAGTTCGCGGCGCACCGGCGCGAGATCGGCGCGGATGCGCGAGTCGGCCAGCATCACCGCCGCCAGGGCGGTGCCCGCCAGCCGTCCGGCCTCGACATCGCTGGCGTAATGCATGCCGCACACCATGCGGTTGTGGGCGAAATCGGCGGCGCGGTCGAGGATGGCGTCGCGCCTCTCCGGCGCCACGCCGGCCAGCACCAGGCCGATCAGGTAGGCGTCGGTGGCGTGGCCGCTGGGATAGGAGGCGCTGTGCGACACCTTGCAAGGATGCAGGGTGGCATCGGCCAGACCGGGCCGGGGGCGATGCCAGAACTGCTTGGCCACATCGGTCTCGGCCTCCTCCTCCGCCTGCAGTCTGTCGAAGAAAGCGGCGGTTTTGGGCAGACGGGCGGGGGTGAAGCCCGCACCGAACACGGTGCGGAACAGAAACACGCTTTCGTCGGCGGCATCGGCCTTGGCGCGGGCCAGGGCGGCGGGAGAGCGGGCGGCCTCGATGCGGTGCAGTTCGGCCAGTTCGGCCGCGGTCTGCGCCGAGCCTTCGGCCGGTGGGGCGTGCAGCACCGCGCGCACATCGAACTGCTCCAGGGGCACCAGCAGCGGCGCGTCGGCCCAGGCCGGAACCGCCAGCAGCAACAGGGCGCCGATCAGGGCCGGGGTCAGGGAGGAGGACATGAGGAGGATCTCCTTATGAAAGGTCAATCATTGACGAGACGGAATTCGACCCACAGGGCGAGATGCAGCCGCCGATGCGCGAAGTCCGGCGGCGGCGGCGGATAGGCGGCCGTCTGCACCGCCGCCAGCGCCGCTTCGTCGAACGCGGCGAGGCCGCTGCTCTGCACCAGGCGGAGGTTGCTCACCGTGCCGTCGATGAAATCGAACCCCACCCGCGCCCGGCCCTGCCGTTTCAGCATCCGCGCCGTGGCGGGATAACGCACCGCCTCTTGAATGGCGGCGCGCAGCGTGGCCTCGAAACTGGCGGTCTGCACGGCGCCGGGCGCGGCGGGGCGCGGCGGCGCCGGCGGGGC
>JAJXUO010000083.1 GCA_021782815.1 Pseudomonadota bacterium | reverse complement strand
GGGCGGGTTTCTCCGAAACCCTTGGCGTCGTGCCTGATGGCGCGCTTTGCCTCACCGCGCCATCAGGCGCGCGTCGCCTTGCTCCTAACCGGCGTCGCGATGAGTCAAACTCACCGCGACTTGGTATAAACTGGTTTCCCAAGACTTTATATGTAACGGAGAGGTTTTTCATGCAGGTCGTCAACAGCGCCAAGGCCCCCGCCGCCATCGGCCCCTATTCCCAGGCCATCGTGCAGGACGGCTGGATCTACACCTCGGGCGCCATTCCCCTGACCGCCGACGGCGCGCTGGTGGCGGGCGGCATCGAGGAGCAGACCACCCAGGTTCTGGCCAACCTCGCCGCCATCCTGGCCGAGGCCGGGGCCAGCCTGGACTGCGTGGTGAAGACCACGGTGTTCGTGCAGGATCTGGGGGATTTCGCCAAGCTGAACGCGGTTTACGAAAAGATCTTCAACGGCCACAAGCCGGCCCGCTCCACCGTGCAGGTGGCCCGCCTGCCGCGCGACGTGCTGGTGGAGATCGAGGCGGTGGCCAAGCTGCCGGCGCGGTAAAAGCGATCACGCTGCTGTTTCAGGACGGACGGGAGGGCCAAGGGGCTCTCCCGCCCGTTTCGTTTTTGAGCGGATTTCGACCTGAGCGGGGCCGGACTGGCCTGCGTTTCACACCCCGTGGAGCAGGGCGTCGTGCTGGCCCAGGCGGGGCGGGGCGCCCTCGGCCTGGGGGCGCCGGCCGTCCACGCAAAAGGGCAGGGCCACGCCGGGCAGCGGGGTGCCGTCGTCGAGGCGGCGCTCCAGTTTCAGGCCGCGCGCCGCCACCTGGGGATCGGCGAAGACCTCGTCCATGGCGTTGATGGGGCCCGCCGGCACCCCCACCGCCTCCAGCGCCGCCAGCCAGTCGCGGCTGGGGCGGGTTTTCAACAGATCGGCCAGCAGCGGCACCAGCAGGTCGCGGTGCGCCACCCGGGCCGGATTGCTGGCGAAACGGGGATCGTCGGCCAGCTCGGGGCGGCCCGCCACCTGGACGAAACGGGCGAACTGGCCGTCGTTGCCCACCGCCAGGATGAGATGGCCGTCGGCGGTGGCGAAGACCTGATAGGGCACGATGTTGGGATGGCTGTTGCCCAGCCGGGCCGGGGCGCGGCCCGACACCAGATAATTCAGCGCCTGATTGGCCAGGCTGGCCACCTGCACGTCCAGAAGCGCCACGTCGAGGTAATGGCTTTCGCCATGGGCGCGGGCGTGGTGCAGGGCGGCCAGCACGCCGATGGCGGTGTAAAGCCCGGTCAGCACGTCGATCAGGGCCACCCCCACCTTCACCGGTTCGCCGTCGGGCTGGCCGGTGAGGCTCATCAGACCGCCCAGGCCCTGAATCATGAAATCGTAGCCGGCGCGATGGGCGTAGGGGCCGGTCTGGCCGAAGCCGGTGATGGAGGCATAGACCAGGGTGGGATTCAGGGCCTTCAGGCTGGCATAGTCGAGGCCGTATTTCACCAGGCCGCCCACCTTGAAATTCTCGATGACCACATCGCAGGCGGCGGCCAGGCGGCGCACCTGCGCCTGGCCCTCGGGGCGCGACAGATCCACCCGCACCGAACGCTTGCCGCGGTTGGCGGCCAGGAAATAGGCCGACAGATCGTCGATGGCGGCGCCCTCGGCGTCGGTGACGAAGGGCGGGCCCCAGCTGCGGGTATCGTCGCCGCCGTCGGGGTTTTCCACCTTGATGACCTCGGCGCCGAGATCGGCCAGCACCTGGCCGGCCCAGGGACCGGCCAGAATGCGCGACAGTTCCAGCACGCGCACGCCCGCCAGCAGACCGCTCATCAGCAGAAGGCCTGCAAACCGGTCTGGGCGCGGCCCAGGATCAGGCCGTGGATGTCGTGGGTGCCCTCGTAGGTGTTGACCGCCTCCAGATTGAGGACATGACGGATGACGTGAAACTCGTCGGAAATGCCGTTGCCGCCGTGCATGTCGCGGGCGACGCGGGCGATGGCCAGGGCCTTGCCGCAATTGTTGCGCTTCAAGAGCGAGATGGCCTCGGGGGCGGCGCGGCCCTCGTCCATCAGCCGCCCCAGCCGCAGCACGGCGGCCAGGCCCAGGGTGATCTCGGTCTGCATGTCGGCCAGTTTCAGCTGTATCAGCTGGTTGGCGGCCAGCGGCCGGTTGAACTGCTTGCGGTCCAGGCAGTATTGCCGGGCGGCGTGCCAGCAGAATTCGGCGGCGCCCAGCACCCCCCAGGCAATGCCGTAGCGCGCCTTGTTCAGGCAGCCGAACGGCCCTTTGAGGCCGGAAACGCCGGGCAGCAGGTTGGCCTCGGGCACGAACACCTCGTCCATGACGATCTCGCCGGTGATGGAGGCGCGCAGCGAGAACTTGCCCTCGATCTTCGGGGTGGAGAAACCCGCCATGCCGCGTTCCAGGATGAAGCCGCGGATCACCCCGTCGAGCTTGGCCCAGACCACGGCGATATCGGCGATGGGGGAATTGGTGATCCACATCTTGGCGCCCGACAGGCGGTAGCCGCCATCCACCTTGACGGCGCGGCTCCTCATCCCCGCCGGATCGGAGCCGTGATCGGGCTCGGTCAGGCCGAAGCAGCCCACCATGTCGCCGCTGGCCAGGGCGGGCAGGAAGCGTTGGCGCTGTTCCTCGCTGCCATAGGCGTGGATGGGATGCATCACCAGCGAGGATTGCACGCTCATGGCCGAACGGTAGCCGCTGTCCACCCGCTCCACCTCGCGGGCCAGCAGGCCGTAGCACACATGATTGACCCCGGCGCAGCCATAGCCCTCGATGGTGGCGCCCAGCATGCCCAGCGCCCCCATTTCGCGCAGGATCTCGCGGTCGAAGCGTTCATGGCGGTGCGCCTCCAGCACCCGGCTTTGCAGGCGGTCCTGGCAATAGGCGCGGGCGCTGTCCAGCACCAGGCGCTCCTCGTCGCTTAAGGCCTCGTTGAGCAGCAGCGGATCGTCCCACTGAAAAGTCGCGTCGCCGGCCATGCTGGTCCTCCCGAAGGTTGGTTAATTTATGCGCATAAATAGCGAAGGACATCTAGCGCCATTCCCTTTTCTTTGTCAATCGAGGAGGTTAAGGTTTGGACGAAGCCAGCCAGGATTGTCTCCCATGCCCGTTCCCCCCGCGTCCCGCCGCCCCAAGCGCGCCGATCTCATCGTGGCCGAGGTCAAGCGTTGGATCATGGCCGGGCAGTTGGCGCCGGGCGACCGCCTGCCCAACGAGAAGGAGCTGATGGAGCGTTTCGCCTGTTCCAAGGGCACCATCCGCGAGGCTCTGAAATCGCTGGAGGTGCAGGGGCTGGTGCGCATCAAGACCGGGCCGAAGGGCGGGGCCACCCTGGGCAGCGTCAGTTTCGAGCATGCCACCGATCTTTTGCGCAACTACCTGCATTTCCAGAGCCCCAGCGGCGCCGATCTCTACGCCTTGCGCAAGCTGGTGGAGCCGGAACTGGCGGCGGCGGTGGTGGGGCGGCTGGAGGCCGCCGATTTCGCCCGGCTGGAGGACTTGGTGGCCCTGTGCGCCGCGCCGCCGCGCACGCCCGAGGAGCGCCAGGCCCAGCGCATGGCCGAACTGGATTTCCATACCGTGCTGGCCCGGCGCTGCGACAATCCGCTGCTGTCCCTGGTCTGCCGCTTCCTCAACGATCTGGTGCGCGATCTGGTGGTCTATAAAAAGGCCCTCTACCCCGAGCAGACCGAGTTCAGCCGCTCCAATCTGCGCTATCATACCGACCTGATCGCCGCCTACCGCGCCGAGGACGAGGGCGCGGTGCGCCGGCTGATGGCCGAGCATATGCAAGAGGCCGAGCGCTTCAACCACGAGATGGACGCCCAGATCGGCCGCGACGGCCTGCTGAGCGCCCGGACGTGAGGGGCGGCGTTTCAGCGGCTGCGGGCCATATCGCGGGTTGACAAACGCGGCGATCGCTGGTGAACAGTGATCCCAGATGCCTGTCCGCGAGTCTTTAAGTCCATGGTTACCAGTTTGTCCGAGAAGGGTCCGTTTCCGCTGTCGCCCGAGGCCGCCGAGGGCGGGGCGCTGCTGCACGACGCGGTCTATGCCGAGCTGCGCTGGCGGCTGATCACCGGCAAGATCATGCCGGGGGTGGGGCTGTCCACCCGCGGGCTGGCGGCGGAGCTGGGGGTCAGCCCCATGCCGGTGCGCGAGGCCCTGGGGCGGCTGGCGGCGGAAGGGGCGGTGGAGATCCGCTCCAAGCGGCGCATCCTGGTGCCGGAGATGACCGCCGACCGCTTCGACGATCTGCTGCGCTGCCGTCTGCTGCTGGAGCCCGAGGCGGCGCGCCAGGCCCAGCCGCATCTGGGGCCCGAGGCTCTGCGCCGCCTGCGCGTGATCGACGGGCGGCTGGACCGCTGCCTGTCCAACGGCGACGTCACCGGCTATATGGAAGCCAATTTCCAGTTCCATTTCACCCTTTACGCCGCGCCGGGCGGCGCCATCCTGCGCCGGCTGATCGAAACCCTGTGGCTGCAGTTCGGCCCCTTCATGCGGGTGGTCTACGGCCGCTTCGGCACCCATACCCTGCAGGATCAGCACGAGCGCGCCCTGGCCGCCCTGCAGGCCGGCGATGCCGAGGGGGTGGCGCAGGCAATTTCCGCTGATATCGCAGATGGCATGGGATTGATCGGGCGGCATGCGCTGTCCTAATACCAAGTCGCGATGAGTTTGTCTCATCGCGACGCCGGTTAGGAGCAAGGCGACGCGCGCCTAATGGCGCGAAGCCAAGGGTTTCGGAGAAACCCGCCCGGCGCGTGAGGGTGCAGTGATCGGTTCCGATCACTGCAATTTGGTATAAGCCAATCCGCTGATTTTCCTTGGTTTTTTCATCGATCCGGCCGGAGGGGCTTCCGGGCGGCAGGGGCGGTTTTGCGCCGGTTTTGCCCCGATTTCAGGCATTTTCTCCCATTGCCCGCTTGACGGCGCCCCCCGCGATGGAGGAAGCTAACTGTGATCTTAGTTGGCGCCCTCTCCTGTTTCGTCTTCCGGGGCGCCCGGCCAGATCCTCTTTCCGGCTGAAGATTCGTGACGAGCGAATGCAAGAGGAAAAAATGTCTGCCAATTTCGAACAATGGATCCGCGAGCGCGGCATCGGCGAGGTGGAATGCCTCGTGTCCGATATGAATGGCATTATTCGAGGAAAAGTTCTGCCGGCGCAGAAATTCATCCAGACCGTCTCGGATAATACCCTTCGTATCCCCAGCAGCGTCTATCTGATCACCGTGACCGGCGGCTATTTCGAGGATGAGAGCAATCTGACGGCGGTTCTCGATCCCGATGTGGTGCTGCATCCCGATTTCGACACCATCTGCGTGGCGCCGGGCTATAAAACCCCCACCGCCTTCGTTATCGCCGACGCCCGCCAGGGCAACGGCAAGCCGTTCGAGCTGTCGCCCCGCCATGTGTTGCAGCGGGTGATGGATCTTTACGCCGAACGGGGCTGGAGGCCGGTGGTGGCGCCCGAGCTGGAATTCTACCTGACCCAGAAGAACACCGATCCCGATCTGCCGCTGATGCCGCCGGCCGGGCGCTCGGGCCGCGCCGAAACCGCGCCCCAGCCCTATGGTCTGGAGGCCATCACCGAATACGAGGATTTCATCGAGACGGTCTACGATTACGCCGAGATCGCCCAACTGCAGATCGACACCCTGATCCACGAGGCCGGGGCCGCCCAATTGGAGATCAACTTCCTGCACGGCGATCCGGTGCGCCTGGCCGATCAGGTGCTGGTGTTCAAGCGGCTGATCCGCCAGGTGGCGTTGCAGCACGGGGTTTACGCCACCTTCATGGCCAAGCCGATGATCCGCCAGCCGGGCAGCGCCATGCATATCCACCAATCGGTGGTGGACATAGACAGCGGCCGCAACCTGTTCGCCGACGAGGACGGCGGCGATTCGCCGCTGTTCCGCCACTATATCGGCGGCCTGCAGAAGATCCTGCCGCGCATCGCGCCGCTTTTCGCCCCCAACGTCAATTCCTTCCGCCGCATGCGCCCCAGCTACAGCGCCCCCATCAATGTGCAGTGGGGCTACGACAACCGCTCGTGCGGGCTGCGCGTGCCGATCTGCGACCCGCGCGGGCGGCGGGTGGAAAACCGCCTGCCGGGAGCCGATTCCAATCCCTATCTGGCTCTGGCCGCCTCGCTGGTGGCCGGTTATATCGGCATGGTGGAAAAGCTGGAGCCCACGGCGGTGGTGGACACCAACGCCTACAACCGCAAGCGCACCCTGCCCAAAACGCTGGAAGAGGCGCTGGACCTGTTCGATAATTGCAACGTGGCGCGCAATCTGCTGGGGGCCGGTTTCTTCGACGCCTTCAGCCTGATCAAGCGGGCTGAACTCGACGCCTATCAGGAGGTCATCAGTTCGTGGGAGCGCGATCATCTGCTGCTGAAAGTGTAAGCGCCTCCGGCTTCAACGCCGGGCTCGACATGCCGCGCAGCTACTACGCGGCCACCGCCGCTCCCTTCGGGGAGCGGCCTTGTCTTTTCGGGGCGGCCAGCGCCGATCTTCTGGTGGTGGGCGGCGGCGCCACCGGGCTGTCGGCGGCCTATCACGCCGCCCGCGCCGGGCTCAAGGTGGCGGTGCTGGAAGGCGGGCGCATCGGTTGGGGGGCCTCGGGCCGCAACGGCGGCCAGATGATCACCGGCCTGCGCCAGTCTCCCGGCCAGCTGGTGGCCCGCTTCGGCCGCGACATGGCCCGCGACCTTTTCGCCCTGACGGTGGAGGGCCGCCAACTGATGGCCGATCTCATCGCCCGGCACGGCATCGCCTGCGATTTCAAGGACAGCGGCCATCTGACGGCGGCGGTGCGCGACGCCGATCTGGTGTGGATGGCCGAGGAGGCCGAAACCCTGGCCGGGGTGATGGACTATCCCCATTGCCGGGTGATCGGCCCCGCCGACATCGGCGACGAGGTGGCCTCGCCGCTCTATCGCGGCGGCCTGCTGGACGAACGGGGCGCCCACCTGCACCCCTTGAACTATACCCTGGGCCTGGCCGCCGCCGCCCAGCAGGCGGGGGTGCGCCTTTACGAGGGCAGCCCGGTGCTGTCGCTGGAGGACGGGCCCGGCGGGGTGCGGGCGGTCACCGGCCAGGGCGTGCTCACCGCCCGCCATGCCGTGCTGGCCTGCGACGCCCTGATCAACGGCCTCGATGCCGACCTGGCGGCCCGCATCATGCCGGTGGCCAGCTATATCGCCGCCACCGAGCCGCTGGGCGAGCGGGCGCAGGCGTTGATCCCCAAGGACCGCGCCGTGGCCGATACCCTGTTCTCCCTGCATTATTTCCGCTTGAGCGCCGACCGCCGTCTGCTGTTCAGCGGCGGCGAACGCTATTTTCCGCACCATCCCCGCCACATCGCCCGGGCGGTGATGCGCCATCTGCCGCGCGTTTTCCCGCAGCTGGCCGGGGTGCGGGCCGAGTATGGCTGGGGCGGCATGGTGTCGGTCACCACCACCCGGCTGCCGCATTTCGGCCGGCGGGGCAACCTGTTCTTCGCCCACGGCTATTCCGGCGAGGGGGTGATCCTCTCCACCCTGGCCGGCAAACTGCTGGCCGAGGCGGCGTGCGGCACCATCGGCGGCTTCGATCTCTTCGCCCGCATCGCCCCGCCGAAATTTCCCGGCGGCACCCGGCTGCGCATGCCGCTTTATGTGCTGGGCATGCTGTGGTTCGCCTTGAAAGACCGCTTGGGGTGATCATACCGGTCGGCACTTGATTTGACTCAAAAGACGCGCCGACCGGTAAGCTAGCCCGCGTGCTTTGCACGCAGATACATATATTTATCGGCGAAGCCCGCGTGCTCTGCACGCAGATATAAAAATTTATCGGCGAAGCCCGCGTGCTCTGCACGCAGATATAAAAATTTATCGGCGAAGCCCGCGTGCTCTGCACGCAGATATAAAAATTTATCGGCGAAGCCGATGGCGGCGCTTGAGCGGCCCCGGAACGGGGCTCACCGTCTCGGCATGATTTGGCCCAACGGGTCAAATCATTGGCCGGGCGGTATCAGATCCCCGCCCGCAGGCGGGCCGGGGGTTGGCCGTGCCAGCGGGTGAAGGCGCGGGTGAAGGCGCTGAGTTCGGAATAGCCCAGAGCCAGGGCGATTTCCGACAGCGGCAGATGCGGCTGGCGCAGATAAAGCTCGGCCAGATCGCGCCGCACCTGTTCCACCACGTCGGAAAAGGCGCAGCCCGCCTCGCCCAGGCGGCGTTGCAGGGTCCAGCGCGGCTGGCCCAGGGCGGCGGCCACCGCCTCGATATGGGGCGGGCCGTCGTGCAGGGTGGCCCGCACCTCGCTCATCACCTGCTCCAGCAGGCTGGGCGGGCCGCAATCGCCGTCGGCCAGGGCCAGCATGGCGGCGCGGGCCGCCTGGAAGGCGGGCAGATCGGCGCCGGGCATGGCCCGGTCCAGGCCGGCGCGGCGGAACACCAGGGCGTTGGTGCGCTGGCCGAAACAGGCTTCGGCGCCGAAGGCCCGTTCGTGCGCCTGCCAGCCCTCGGGGCGCAAATGTTCGAACTCCACCCGCTCGGGCAGCCAGTGGCGGCCCAGGCCGCGGCGGCAGACGTTCAGCACCATGCCCAGGGTCAGCTCGGCATCCTGGCGGCGATGCACGATGCTGGGATCCATGATGCGGTATTCCAGGCGCAACAGCCCGTCCTCGGCCGAAAGGCGGCAATGGGTGCCGTGCTGATGGTGGGGAAAAAGCTCGGCCATGGTTTGCAGGGCCGAGGCCACGGTGGGGGCGGCCAGCACGGCCCGGCCCATCAGGCCCTGCATTTCCGGCGAAAAGCCCTGGCCGTACCACAGGCCGAAATTGTCGTTGCCGGTTTGGCGCGCCCCTTCCTCCATCATGGCCACGAAGGCGGGCAGGGCCAGCGGCGCCAGCGGATCGTCGAGGCAGGCGGCCTCGACGCCGCTGGCGGCGAAGATGCGTTCGGCGTCGCCGCCCTGGCCGGCGATGAACTCGGCCACGCCGCTGGCGGCGGCGGCCAGAATCCGGCGCTGCCTGTTTCCTGGGCTCAAGGGAGGGCGCATCTGCCCGTTTCTGCGGCGTGGTTGCATCCTGGCGGTCCTTAAAACCGGCTGTCCTATGATGATATGCAGTCTTTATGCCAAAAGGCCCTGGAGCCGGGGCGAACCGGCTCCAGGGGATGACGGTGGAGGACGGGGGCGGTCAGTCGGCGGGCTGGACGGAGGCCTCGCCCACCGCCTGTTCGCGGGCGGCGATCTCGGCCAGCTGCTCGGCGCTGAGCTTGCCCAGCGGCGGCCCCTGGAAGCGGCGGCGTTCCAGGCCGAACCACACCAGGGCGGTCACCGCCAGGGCGATCAGGGTCACGCTCAAGGCCTGATCGTTGGGCGGCTGGATGCCGATATAGAGCAGCACCACGCCCCCGGCCAGGGCCAGCACGGCGATCACCGGATAGAACCCGCCCAGATTGAACGGCCCCATCTGCGTCCAGCTGCGGCGGTAGGCGATCAGCCCGGCGGCCACCGGCAGCAGGTAGGAGATGTAGAGGAACATGGTGCAGACGGCGGCGATGGTGGTGTAAACCGGGGTGTAGAGGGTGAAAAGGATCGATAGCACCACCACCGACCACAGCGCCCACACCGGGGTGCGGTATTTGGGATCGATCTTGCGCAGCTTGCTGGAGAAGGGCAGGCCGCCGTCGCGGGCGAAGGCGAACACCATGCGGCTGGACGAGGTGACGGTGGCCAGGCCGCACAGATACTGGGCCAGGAAGATCACCCCATAAAGGGCCACCTTCAGCGGTGCCGGCAGCACCTGATCCATGATGAAGAAGAACTGCGAGCCGCCCTTGGCGGCGGCCGCCGACAGATCGGGGGCGGCCAGGATGATGGCGCACAGCATGGCCCAGCCGAACACCCCGGCCCACAGGACCGAGTGGGTCATGCCCTTGGGCACGGTGTGGGCGGCGTTGATGGTTTCCTCGGCGGTATGGGCCGAGGCGTCGAAGCCGGTGATGGTGTAGGCCGGCAGCAGCAGACCCAGCAGGAACAGATAGGCCATGTGGTCGCTGTGCGGCCAGGTGCCGCCACCGGCGTCGCCGCTATAGTTGGTGAAGGTGACGAGGCGGCCGAAATCGAGATGCGGGGCGAAGATCAGCAGCGACAGCGTCAGCACGATGGCGCCGAGGAAGATCACATAGCCCGAGAAATCGGTGAGCTTCGAGGTAAGGCGGATGCCGAAATGGTTGAACAGCCCTTGCGACACGGTGATCAGGATCACCGCCGCCGCCTGCACCGTCAGACTGTAGGCGGTGGGGGTGGCGGGCAGCAGGGCGTTGGTGTCGAGCCCCAGGGTCGAGCCCAGGGCGTTCACGAAGAACAGATAGGTGCCGACATTGATGGCGGCCAGCACCGTGGTCAGGCCCACCAGATTGAACCAGGCGGTGATCCAGCCCAGGGCGCGGCCGCCCAGGATCGATCCCCAGTGGTAAAGCCCGCCGGCGGTGGGAAAGGCCGAGGCGATCTGCCCCATGGCCAGGGCCACCAGGAACGAGAACAGCAGGGCCAGCGGCCAGCCGATGCCAATGGCGGCGCCGCCGACGCTGCCCAGGCCCTGGCTGAAGGAATTGATGCCGCCGGACAGGATGCAGATGATGGAAAAGGAAATGGCGAAGTTCTGGAAGGTTTTCATGCCGCGCAGCAGTTCCTGGGCATAGCCCATGCTGTGCAGCATGTGTTTGTCGTGGTCGTGTTGGCTGTGGGTCATCGGCCTGCTCCCTCCTTGGAGTCGTGCGATGCGGGGATGGATGGGGTGACGGACAGGGCGGCGGGCGCGGCGTCCTCCTTGAGGGCGACGCCGGTCAGCCGCAGGCGGCGGGCGTGGGTGGCCAGCCAGGCCAGTTTGGCGGCGGCGTCCTGCGGGGACAGACCGGCGCCGTGAATGTTGGAAATGCAGTTGCGGGCGGAATCCCGGCAGCCCACGGCCGGGGCGTAGGTCAGGTAGATGCCTAAGGAATCCGCCACCGACAGGCCGGGGCGTTCGCCCACCAGCACCGCCACCAGGGGGGCTTTCAGGATCTGCCCCACCTCGTCGCCCAGGGCGACCCGGGCCTGACGGGCCAGCACCACCGGGGCCAGGCGCCAGCCGGGCAGGGCGGCGCGGATGGCCTGCAGGGTGGGCACGGCCTGATGCATCACCGCCTGGGCCGACAGGCCGTCGGCCACCACCAGGGCCAGATCCCAGGCGGGATCGGCCTGGGCGGCCAGGGCCTCGGCATCGGCGGCGGCCAGGCGGCGGCCCAGATCGGGGCGGCGCAGATAGACGGCGCGGCCGGCGGCGCGGCTGTTCACCTCCAGGCTGGACCAGGGCGCCAGTTGCGCCGCCAGCCGCTGATAGTCCACCGCGCCGTGCACGGCGTCGCGGGCGCGGGCGTGGTCGGCCTGGAACTCCAGCAGGGCGCGGGTGGGCAGGGCGTCGCCGCTGCGGCCCAGATTGATGCGGGCCGGGGTGGCGGCGGCGAAGCGGCTCCAGGGATCGGCGCCGTTTTCCAGGCGCAAGCCCGGACGCAGGGCGGGGGGGCGTTCGCTCATGCCGCTTCTCCCTGGGCCAGCAGGGCGCGGGCGGCGCGGCCGTCGCCGGGCTGGGGCGCCAGGCGGCCTTTGGCGTCGATCATGCCCATGCGCCGCAGCCAGGCCTCGAATTCCGGGGCGGGCGGGCGGTTGAACAGATGGCGCAGAGTGACGACGTCGTGGAACGAGGTGCTCTGGTAATTCAGCATGATGTCGTCGCCGGCGGGCAGGCCCATGATGAAATTGACCCCGGCGGCGGCCAGCAGGGTCATCAGGCTGTCCATGTCGTCCTGGTCGGCCTCGGCGTGGTTGGTGTAGCAGACATCCACCCCCATGGGCAGGCCGAGCAGCTTGGCGCAGAAATGGTCTTCCAGCCCGGCGCGGATGATCTGCTTGGAATCATAGAGATATTCCGGGCCGATGAAGCCCACCACCGTGTTCACCAGCAAGGGGCGGAAGCGCCGCGCCACGGCATAGGCGCGGGCCTCCACCGTTTGCTGGTCGACGCCGTGATGCGCCTCGGCCGACAGGGCGCTGCCCTGGCCGGTCTCGAAATACATCACATTGTCGCCCAGGGTGCCGCGCTTCAGGGCCAGGGCCGCCTGGTGCGCCTCCTCCAGCAGGGCCAGCGAGATGCCGAAGCCGGCATTGGCCGCCTCGGTGCCGGCGATGGACTGGAACACCAGATCCACCGGGGCGTTCTTCTCCATGGCGGCCAGGGCGGTGGTGACATGGGCCAGCACGCAGGACTGGGTGGGCAGGTCCAGCTTGCGGCGCAGATCGTCGATCAGTTCCACCAGGGTGATGTAGGAGGCCAGATTGTCGCTGGCGGGATTGATGCCGATCACGGCGTCGCCGACGCCGTGCAGCAGGCCGTCGAGGATCGAACCGGCGATGCCGGTGGGATCGTCGGTGGGATGGTTGGGCTGCAGGCGGCTGCCCAGGCGGCCGGCCAGCCCCATGGTGGTGCGGAAGCGGCTGACCACCCGGCATTTGGCGGCCACGGTGATCAGATCCTGGTTGCGCATGATCTTGCTGACCGCCGCCGCCATTTCCGGGGTCAGGCCCGGGGCCAGGGCGGCCAGGGCGGCCTCGTCGGCGTCATAGGACAGCAGCCAGTCGCGCAGATCGCCCACGGTGAAGGACGCCACCGG
Source organism: Pseudomonadota bacterium (assembly GCA_021782815.1). Taxonomy (GTDB): domain Bacteria; phylum Pseudomonadota; class Alphaproteobacteria; order Rhodospirillales; family Magnetospirillaceae; genus JAJZGK01. The sequence continues at coordinate 1,173 of JAJXUO010000083.1, read as the reverse complement.
CAGATGGGCGCGGGCGTCGTGGCCATCCAGGATCAGGCGGGTCACCTCGTCGTCCTCGTAAGGGATCAGCGCCTCGTTGAGGAAGGTGGCGAGGGGCAGATCGGCCAGGGCCAGGCGCGCCGCCACCCGCCGCAGATCGCTGTCGGCGGCGATGCCGGCCAACTCGTCGCCCGAGCGGCGCGGCGAGGCGGCGGCCATCAGGGCGCGCAGATCCTCGAAAACATGGCGCTCTCCGGCTAGAAGCGTGCTGTATCGGGGCATGGGCATCCTCGCGGCTGGGGTGATGATGCCTGGAAGGGTAACGGCGAGGCGGGGCGGCGCGCTTGACATTTCAGCACAAAATTTGAGCTTTCGAGTAAATGTCTAAATATTGAGCATTCTTGCCCCGTTTCCCTCCGCGCAACCTGCCGATTGCCGAGCGCCGCCGGCTCCTATAGTGTGCCCGGCATGATGATGCGTTTGCGCCTTTTCCGTCCCGTTCTGGCCCTGGCCGCCCTGGCCGGGCTGGTGTCGGCCTGCAGCTTCAATCCCATGGGCGACAACGGCGCGCAGCTGAGCGGCGTGCAGGTGGGGGCGCGCTCGATTCCCGCCGACGGCGTCTATCAGGTGCAGCGGGGCGATACCATCTACGGCATCGCCCGCGAATATAATCTGTCGGTGCGCTCGCTGATCGACGCCAACCATCTGCTGCCGCCCTACCAGCTGACGGAGGGACAGGTGCTGCGGCTGTCCACCAGCAATGAATATGTGGTGCGGCCGGGCGACAGCCTGCTGCGCATCGCCCGCAAGACCGGGGTGTCCTACAGCACCCTGGTGCGCATGAACGGCATCAGCAATCCCAACCATATCCGCATCGGCCAGCGCCTGCAGTTGCCGGTGGCCGGTGAGGAGGCCGCCGCCGCCGCGCCGCCGCCGCCCGCGCCAGTGGCGCGAACGGATATATCGCCAGGGACGCGAACGGATATATCGCCGGGGCCGCGACCCGAACAGTCGCCGGCGGCGCAGGCGGAAGACACGCCTGGGGCGCAGGCGGAGGCTTCGCCCGGGGCGCAAGGCGACTCCGCGCCTCCTCCTCCTCCGCCGCCGCCGGCCCGCGCCGATGGCTATCGTCCGTTGGAGGACCGCGCCGCCGCGCCGCCGTCCGCCGCTCCGGCAGAGGCGCCCGCCGCCGCC
>JAJXUO010000082.1 GCA_021782815.1 Pseudomonadota bacterium | reverse complement strand
GCCCGCCGCGCCGCCTGCGGCCGGCGCGGCGGCTCCGGGGCAACCGGCGCCGCAACAGCCGGCCCTGCCCCAGGCGGGCGGGATTTACTGAAACCCGTTGCTTGCGATGAAGGGCCGTTTCCCTTAAAAACGGCCCTTCATCGCCGTTATACCAAGTCGCGGTGAGCAGGGCTCATCGCGACGCCGGTTAGGAGCAAGGCGACGCGCGGCTGATGCCGCGTTAGGCAAGGGGTCTGGAAGACCCCGCCCGCCGCTTGAGGGACGCCGTTGATCGGTTCCGATCAACGGGATTTGATATTAGCCGTAGCCATTAGGGATTGTGTCATGCGCGCCGAGATCGAGGCGATTGCCCAGGAAATCAGACAGTCGCTGGAGCTTCTGCGGAAGCATCTGGATTGGGACAATGCCCTGCGCCGCCTGGACGAGCTCAATGCCCGCGCCGAGGATCCCGATCTGTGGAACCGGGCCGAGGAGGCGCAGAAGGTGATGCGCGAACGCACCCAGCTGGAGCAGTCCACCGGCACCGTCAAGCGTATCGACGCCGAGCTCGAGGATCAGCTCGGCATGATCGAGCTGGGCGAGGCCGAGGGCGACCAGGGGGTGGTGGCCGACGCCGAGGCCGCCTTGCAGGCCTTGAAGGACGAGGCCGCCAAGATGGAGCTGGAAAGCCTGCTGTCCGGCGAGGCCGACGGCAACGACTGCTATCTGGAAGTGCATGCCGGGGCCGGCGGCACCGAGGCGCAGGACTGGGCGGAAATCCTGCTGCGCATGTATACCCGCTGGGCCGAACAGCACGGCTACAAGGTGGAGTGGCTGGAAGAAAGCGGCGGCGAGGAGGCCGGGCTGAAATCGGCCACCGTGCGCATCAGCGGCCACAACGCCTATGGCTGGCTCAAGACCGAAAGCGGCGTGCACCGTCTGGTGCGCATCTCGCCCTTCGATTCGGCGGCGCGGCGCCATACCAGCTTCAGCTCCATCTGGGTCTATCCGGTGATCGACGACACCATCGACATCCAGATCAACGAATCCGACTGCCGCATCGATACCTTCCGCGCCTCGGGCGCCGGCGGCCAGCACATCAACAAGACCGATTCGGCCATCCGCATCACCCATATTCCCTCAGGCATCGTGGTCAGCTGCCAGATCGACCGCTCGCAGCACCGCAACCGCGCCATGGCCTGGGACATGCTGCGCGCCCGCCTTTACGAGTCCGAACTGCAGAAGCGCGAGGCCGCCTCGCAGGCCGAGGCCGACGCCAAGACCGACATCGGCTGGGGTCATCAGATCCGCTCCTATGTGCTGCAGCCCTATCAGATGGTGAAGGATCTGCGCACCGGTGTTGAAACCTCGGATACGCAAGGGGTGCTGGACGGCGATCTCGATCCCTTCATGGCCGCCTCGCTGGCCGCCCGCCTGGAAGGCGGCGTCAAGGCCGAGGCCTGATGCGGGCCCGCGGCCTCACGGTTTTCGCCCTGCTGTCGCTGCTCCTGGCGGCGCCGTCCGCCTGGGGGCAAAGCCCGCCCGCCGCCAAGGCCGGGCTGTTGTCGGTGCTGTTCGGCCACGGGCCGGGCAGCCTTACCGGCCCCACGACCGGGCCGTCGCACTCCATCGGCACACCGGCCAACGGCTGTCTGGCCGGCGGCCGGCCCCTGCCGTTGAGCGGGCCGGGCTGGCAGGTGCTGCGCCCCGACCGCGATCGCTATTGGGGCAATCAGGCCCTGGTGGATTTTTTGCGCGACAAGGCGGGGGCGGCCCATGCCGACGGCCTGGGCACGTTGCTGGTGGCCGATATGGCGCAGGCCCGGGGCGGGCCGATGCCGTCCGATCATGGCAGCCATCAAACCGGCGTCGACGTGGATATCCTCTACCGTCTGGCCCGGGCGCCGTTGACCGCGGACGAGCGCGATCATCCCGATCTCACCGGGGTGGTGCGGCCCGACGGCAGCCTCGATCCCCGGCGCTGGGGCGAGGATCAGGAGCGGCTGGTGCGCCTTTTCGCCCGCGATCCCCGGGTGGACCGCATCTTCGTCAATCCCCAGATCAAGCGGGCCCTGTGCCGCTGGGCCCGGGGCGATCGCACCTGGTTGCGCCGGGTGCGTCCCTGGTGGGGGCATATGGAGCATTTCCATGTGCGCATCCAGTGCCCGGTGGGGGATATGGACTGCCGGTCCGGCCCCCTGCCGCCGCCGGGCGACGGTTGCGGCGGCGAACTGCGAAGCTGGATCGACAGCGGCGCCTGGAAGGGCCGCCCCAGCGGCGGCCATGCCTTCAAACGGCCGCCGCCTCTGGCCTGCCGCGACATTTTGGGGCGGAAATAAGCGGGCGGAAGGCGTATAAGGGAAAGACCGGTTCCGTTCCCAAAAAACCGGTGCGTTGGGGCAAAAAGATGCTGACGAGACGAACTCTGTTGGCCGGCTTGGTGGGGCTGGCCTCCCTGCCGCTGGCGGCGCCGGCCCTGGCCCGGGCCTCCTCCCGGCACCGGCACACCGCCGTGCATCTGGACGGGGTGATCGACATCAGCCATATGACGGAATCGGTGAATTTCGAGAAGGCGCGCCGCCACAGCCGTCTGATTGGGGTGATCCACAAGGCCAGTGAAGGCGGCGATTGGCGCGATCCGCTCTATGCCCGCCGCCGCGCCCAGGCCGAGGCCGCCGGTTTGCTGTGGGGCGCCTACCATTTCGGCACCCGCCAATATTCCGGCCATCACCAGGCCGAACTGTTCCTGCATACCGCCCGGCCCGACCACCATACCCTGCTGGCCCTGGATTTCGAATATAACGATCAGGATCCGGGCAACAGCATGCGCCTGCATCAGGCCGAGGATTTCGTGCGGACGGTGGTGGCCGCCACCGGCCGCCATCCCCTGATCTATACCAACCAGGCCTGGGCCGACGGCCAGAGCATGGGCGAGGGCCGCCATCACCAGCATCTGGGCCACGGCGTGCCGCCCGACTCCATCCTGGCCCAGTGCCCGCTGTGGCTGGCCGATTACCGGTCGCAGCCGCAGGTGCCGCGCGCCTGGCGCGGCAAGGGCTGGGCCTTCTGGCAATATGCCGGCGATACCGAGGACGGCGGTCCCCGCCATCGCCGCGTGCGCGGCATTTCCGGCATCAACCGCTGCGACCGCAACCTGTTCCACGGCGATCTCGCCGCGCTGCGCCGCTTCTGGCACAGCATGGTGAGCTAAAAAGGTTAAACCCCTAAAGGCTCGTAATAGTGCGCCGGCAGGCCGGCGGCGCTGCGTCCTTCGGTGTTGAAGGGGCGTTTCAGCCCCTTGGGAAAGGCCTCGCGCACGATGGCCTGATAGCGGGCCGCCGGATCCAGGCCGGTGTGCGCGCAGACGAAATTGAACCAGCGCGTGCCCGCCGCCACATGCAGGATTTCCTCATCGACGATCTTGCGCAAGGCGATCTGGCTGGCGTCCTCGGCGGCCAGGCCCAGCTTGCCGACGGTGTGCGGCGCGGTATCGAGGGCGCGGGCCTCCAGGGTCATGGGCACCACCGCCAGACGGCGCTCCAGGCTGTCGGCGGTTTTCTCCGCCGCCTGCCACAGGCCGTCATGGGCGGGAAGGTCGCCGTAGGCCGCGCCCATTTCGGCCATCAGGGCCTCCAGGGCGGTGAAATGTTCGGCCTCCTGTTCGGCCACCATCACCCAGTCGTCGTAAAACGCCTTGGGCAGGGCGGGATCGGCGAAGCGGGCGATGATGTCCCAGCCGAGATCGATGGCGTTGAATTCGATATGGGCCAGGGCGTGGAACATGGCGATGCGTCCGGCCTGGGCGCCGGTGCCGCGCCGGGGCATCTTGTTGGGCGGCAGAATGACCGGGCGCGCCGGCCGGGCCGGGCGGAGCGGCGGGCGCTCGGCGCCGATGGCGGTGAGGGTGCCGTCTTTCCAGTCCCTGGCCGCCGCCAGGGTGGCGGCCACCTTGGCGGCGGGGTCGGCGGTGCGCAAGACGGCCACGGCCCGCCCGGTCAGGCTGTCCATCACAGGGCCTGAACCGCGGCCAGAACCTCCTTGGCGTGGCCGGTCACCTTGACCTTGCGCCAGGCCTGGCGCAGCACGCCCTGGGCGTCGATGAGGAAGGTGGAGCGTTCGATGCCGAAATAGGTGCGGCCGTACATGCTCTTTTCCACCCAAACGCCGAAGGCCTCGCACAGGGCGCCCTCCTCGTCCGAGACCAGGGGAAAGGTGAGGCCGTATTTGGCCTTGAAGCGATCGTGCCTGGCCGGGGAATCCTTGGAAACGCCGACGATCACCGCGTCGATGCCGGTGAAGTCGGGCAGGCTTTCCTGAAAGGCGCAGGCTTCCGCCGTGCAGCCCGAGGTATCGTCCTTGGGGTAGAAATAGAGCACCACGGCGCGGCCGCGCAGGGACGACAGGGTGAGGGTGGCGCCGCCATCGGTGGGCAGGGTGAAGTCGGGAACGGCGGAACCGGGGGCGAGAGTCATGAGGATGCGTCCTTCCGTGCGGCAAGAATGGGGCGGGCCGGGGCGTCGATCAGGCGGTCGTACAGGGCCGAAACCTGGGCCGCCCGTTCGGCCATGTCGGCCTTCAACTGGGAGAAATGGGGCAGATTGGCGGCGCGGGCAAGCACCTCCTTCAGCCGGCCGGGCGCTTTTTCCTCGCTGAAGTCGCCGGCGATGGTCTGGCGCAGGATCTGCTGTACCGCCACCCACAGGTCCAGGGCGGCGCTCAAGGTTTCGGCGTCGTCCTCGGCCAGCAGGCCCAGCCGCTCGGCCTCGGCCAGCACGGCCTGGGTGCTGGTGTGCAGCAGGGCGGGGTATTCGGCGGCCCAGCGCAGTTGCAGATACTGGGCGATGAAGTCGATATCCACCAGCCCGCCGCGCCGTTGTTTGACCTCCCACGGATTGTCGGTGCCGTGTTCGCGGGCCATGCGCCGGCGCATGTCGGCCACGTCGGCCAGCAGGGTCTCGGGGTCGCGGCGGCGGGTGAGGGCGGCCTTGATCACCGTTTCGATGCGCGCTTTCAGATCGGGCGGGCCGCTCACCACGCGGGCGCGGGTCAGGGCCATATGTTCCCAGGTCCAGGCGTCCTTCTCGTGATACTGGCGGAAGGCGGCCAGGCTGGTGGCGATGGGGCCGGAACTGCCCGAGGGCCGCAGCCGCATATCCACCTCGTAGAGGGCGCCCTCGGCGGTTTTGGCGGTCAGGGCGTTGATGAGGCGCTGGGTCAGGCGGGCGAAATAGACCCCGGGCGACAGCGGCCGGGGGCCGTCCGACTGTTCGGCGTCGTCGGGAACGTCGTACACCAGGATCAGGTCGAGATCGGAGGTGGCGGTCATCTCGCGGCTGCCCATCTTGCCCATGGCGATGAGGGCGGCGCCGGCGCCGGCGAAACGGCCGTGGGCGCGGGCGAATTCCCCCTCCACCCAGGGCTGCAGGGCGGCCAGAACCGCCTCGGCCAGCGCGCTGTAATGGCGGGCGGCCTGATCGGGGAACAGAAGGCCGCGCAGGCTTTGCACGCCGATGCGGAATTTCTGTTCGCTGGTCCAGCGCCGGGCCAGATCCAGCATCTCCTGGTAATCGTCGCCGGCCCGCTCCAGATGGCGGCCGAGGTCGGCGGCGAGAGCGGCGGCGCCGGGCGGCGGATCGAAGAAGGCGGCGCTCAACACCCCGTCCAGCAGGGTGGGGGCGCGGGCTAGGATTTCGGCCAGGCGCGGCGCGTCGCCCATCAGCTCCGCCACCAGATCCAGGAGGCCGGGATTGGCCTGGAACAGCGAAAACAGGGCGATGCCCGCCGGCAGCGCGGCCAGGAAGGCATCGAAGCGCATGAAGGCGGCGTCGGGCTCGGCGGTGGCGGCCAGGGCGGCCAGCAGGCGCGGCGTCAGTTCGGTCAAAAGCTCGCGGGCGCGGGTGCTGCGGGTGGCGCGCAGGCGGCCGTGATGCCAGCCCCGAAGGGCCGAGGCCACGGAATCGGCGTTGGTAAAGCCCATGCCGGTCAGGGTGGTCAGGGTGTCGGGATCGTTCTCGCCGCCGGTGAACACCAGATTGCCGCCGGCCTGATCCAGCGGCGGCGCGTCCTCGAACAGGGCGGCGTAATGGCTTTCCACGGTGCGCAAGCGCCGTGTCAGCGCCGCCGCGAAGGTTTCGGTGCCGTCGAAGCCGCAGAACAGGGCCAGGGCGCGCAAGGCCTGGGGGTCCTCGGGCAGGGTTTGCGTCTGCTTGTCGTCGGTCATCTGCAGGCGGTGCTCCAGCCCGCGCAGGAAATGGTAGGCTTCGGTCAGGTCGGCGGCGGTGTCGGCGGCCACATGCCCGGCGGCGGCCAGACCGGCCAGGGCCTCGCAGGTGCGGGGCAGGCGCAGATCCATTTCGCGGCCGCCCCAGATCAGCTGCTGGGTTTGAGCGAAGAATTCGATTTCGCGGATGCCGCCCCGGCCCAGCTTGATATTGTGCCCGGCCACGGCGATGCGGCTGCCGCCCTTGTGGGCGTTGATCTGGCGCTTGATGGAATGAATGTCCTGGATGGCGGCGAAATCCAGATGCTTGCGCCAGATGAAGGGGCGCAGGGTTTTCAGAAAGGCGGCGCCGGCGGCCAGATCGCCGGCCACCGGGCGGGCCTTGATCATGGCGGCGCGTTCCCAGTTCTGGCCCATGCCCTCGTAATAGAGTTCCGCCGCCTGCAGCGAGATGGCCGCCGGAGTCGAGCCGGGATCGGGGCGCAGGCGCAGATCGGTGCGGAAAACGTAGCCGTCGCCGGTGCGTTCCTCCAGAATGCGCACCAGGGCGCGGGTGAGACGGATGAACATTTCACCCAGCGACTTGCGGCCCCGGTAGGCCAGGCGGTCGGGATCGTAGAAAACGATGATGTCGATATCGCTGGAATAGTTCAGCTCGCGGCCGCCCAGCTTGCCCATGCCCAGGATCACCAGGCCGCTGTCCCGTTCCGGCTGGTCGGGGTGGGGCAGGGTGATCTCGCCGGCCTGATGCGCCTCGCGCAAAAGATGGGCGGCGGCGGCCGAGAGGGCGCTGTCGGCCAGGGTGGAGAGGGCGGCGGTCACGTGTTCCAGCGGCCACGCTCCGGCGATGTCGGCCAGACCGATCAGCAGGGCGGCGCGGCGCTTGGCCAGGCGCAGCACGCGCATCAGGGCGGCGATATCGGTCTGGGCGGCGGTTTCGGCGCAAAGATCGCGCAGCAGCGCGGCGAAACTGGCATCGGGGCCATCCCGCAGCAGGGCGCGGGTGAAGGCGGGATCGCGGATGGCGCAATGGCTGAGATAGGGGCTGTTGCCGAAAAGCGCGGCCAGGATGGTAGAAATGTTGCCATCGGCGAAACACTCGCCTATGTCTTGCGCCAGGACGGCGTCGTCGCAGGTGGCAACGGCGTCCAGGAACCGTTCGCGATGCCGTTCCGCCATGGCGGCGTCGGCCACGGCGGGAGGGATCCGGGTCTGTTCGGCGATGGACGCGGCGAGGGGCCAGGCGAAGCGCATGGCGGGCTTGTCTTCCGGTGTTGTCATCGTGCCCAGACTGGGCAAAGCTCCCCGCCGGGTCAAGCCCGGCGCCTGAGGGGCAGATAATTTGGAAGCCGCTTCCTGCGGCTGACTAGCGCGTTGAGCGCGCCGCAGCGACGACGGAGCGCTTGCGCGGAGGAGGGAAGCGGAGGAAAGCCAAGCTGGCGGGACGCCAGCGCCCGGCGCCTGAGGGGCGCATAATTTAGCCAAAGGATATCGTACCGTGGTGCATGGCACCGTCAAAGGGTTGTTCTGGGTTCTGGAAATTCTGGCCATCACCCTGCTGGTGGCGGCGGCCTGGCTGGGGTTCCGTCTGTCGGAAGGGCCGCTGGAGCTGTCGTTCGCCCGGCCCTATATCGAGGCCGCCCTGACCCGTCCCGATGGCTCGGTGGCGGTGCAAATGGACCACACGGTGCTGGTGTGGGACCGCCGCCACGATACCCTGGATCTGCGCGCCATCAACGTGCACGCCCTCAGCCACGGCCAGCCGGTGGTGACGGTGCCGGAAATGTCCATCGGTCTTTCGGTTCCGGCGCTGCTGCATGGGGTGATCGCCCCCAGCCGCCTGCGGCTTTTCAGTCCGCATGTGCATCTGGTGCGCGACAAGGACGGCAGTATTCAGCTGGGCATGGATGCCGCCGCCGCCGGGCCGTCGGTTCCGGTCAGCGCCTCCTCGACCCAGGTGGTGGAGGAAGCCTTCCGCGCCCTGTTGGAACCGCCCGGCAAGGACAATATGGCCGGACGGCTGCAGCTGGTGGAGGTGGTGGGCGGCGATCTGCTGCTGGAGGACCGCTCGCTGGGCATCCAATGGCGGGTGCCCAGCGCCAATCTGAGTTTCCTGCGCAGCAAGAAGGGCATCGTCGGCTCGGCGCGGCTCGACATGGTGCTGCTGGACGAGAAGGTGCATTTCGACGCCGACGGCCTGTTCCGCGCCGCCGATCATGCGCTGGAGCTGACCCTGTCCTATGGCGGCCTGCGGCCGTCGCTGCTGGCGGAACTGGCGCCGCAGCTGAAGCCCCTGGCCATGCTGCATATGCCCACCGGCGGTTCGGTGGGGCTGCGCTGGTCGCAGCAGGGCGGTTTGAGCGATCTTAAGTTCGATCTGGCCGGCGGCCAGGGGGTGATCGATCTTTCCGACCCGTTGGGCGTGAGCTGGCCGGTGGCGTCGCTGTCGCTGCACGGCGCCTTGCATGACGGCCTGAAAACCGTGCAGATCGACGAGGCGCGGGTGGATTTCGGCGGCGGCGTGCTCAGCCTGTCGGGGCATGCCGATCATCTGGGGCCCGACGGCGCCCCCGGCCATCTGGCGCTGGACGCCAAGGTGGAAGATCTGCCGGTGGAACTCTTGAAGGGCCTGTGGCCGCCGGCGGCCGCGCCCAATCCCCGCCAGTGGATTCTGGCCAATCTGTCGCACGGCACCGTCCGGCTGGCCACCGCCCATCTGCTGGCCCATGTGCCCGACGGCCAGGGCTGGAACGGTTTGGCCATCGACACCCTGGCGGGAAAAGTGGTGCCGGAAGGTGTGGATGTGCGTTATCTGGCCCCCATGCCCATGGTGCATAACGCCAGCGCCGAGGCCAGCTACGATCAGAACCGCTTCGCCATCGACATTAAAAGCGGCACGCTGATGGGGCTGAAACTGCTGCCCGGCAGCAAGGTGGTGCTGACCGGCCTTTCGGGCGAAACGCAAAATGCCGATATCGGCCTGAAGATCTCCGGGCCGGTGGCCGACGCTTTGCGCCTGATCGACAGCAAGCCCCTGGGCTGGGCCAGCCGTTTGGGGGTGGTGCCCGCCAAGGTGAAGGGTGCGGCGGTGACCGACCTTTCCTTGCGCTTTCCGCTGCTGAACGATCTGACCTTCGATCAGGTGATGGTGCATGCCCATGCCCAGACCAGCGGGGTGGGCCTGCCCGATGTGGCTCTGGGGCTGGATCTGTCCGATGGCGCCTTGAGCCTGGACGCCGACCCCAAGGGGCTGGACGTGGCCGGCCAGGCCCGCCTGGGCGGTATTGCCGCCAGCCTGAAATGGCATGAAAACTTCAGCCATGCCGCGCCGTTGCCCAGCCATTACGAGGTGGAGGCCACACTGGACGACGCGGCGCGCACCACGGTGGGGCTGGATGGCCCGCCCTTCCAGGCGCCGTTCCTCAGCGGCCCGGTGCCGGTGCGGGTGGTGGCCGATCTGGGCCATGGCCGCGGCACGGTGACGGTGAGCGGTGATCTGACCCCGGCGGCAATGCGGCTGCCCTCGCTCAACTGGCGGAAAAAACCCGGCGAGGCCGGCACGGCCTCGGCGCGAATCCGCTTGGGCGGCGGGCACGTGGCCGATGTGCCGCGTTTCGCCGTTACCGGCAAGGACGGCCTGGCCGTGGAGGGCCGGGTGGCCTTCAACGGCGGCCATGCCCGGCTGGTGACCTTCCACCATGCCGCCTGGGGCCGCACCGATGTGTCCGGCACCCTGGCCCTGAAAGCGGACGGGTTGGCGCTGAATATGAGCGGCGCCAGCTTCGACGCCCGCGAGCTGGTGGGGGGAGAACCCTCGGACCGACCGGCGGGGGCGGCGAAAAAGCATGATCACAGCCATGATCACGAGGCGACGACGCCGCTTTCGGTCACCGCCAAACTGGATCAGGTGTGGCTGAGCGACACGGGCGCCGCCAAGGATGTGGACCTGACCATGGCGCGCGACGGCCAGGGCGATGTGCAATCCTTGAGCCTGGACGGCACGGTGGGGGATGGCCAGCCGCTGATCATCGCCATCACTCCCGATCCGGCCCATCATAAGCGGCTGGTGAAAGTCAGCAGCGGCGATGCCGGGGCGGTGTTCCGCGCCTTCGGCATCTTCGACAACGTCAAGGGCGGCACCCTGACGGTGGATGGCGCCTATGACGACGCCGATCCGCGCGATCCCTTGAGCGGCCTGTGCCAGGTGAGCAATTACCAGCTGATGCAGGCCCCGGTGCTGGTGCGGCTGCTGACGGTGGCGGCCCTGACCGGGGTGGTGGATCTGTTGTCGGGCGACGGCATCAGCTTTTCCGGCATGAAGGTGCCCTTCACCCTGGCCGACGGCGTGCTCAGCGTGAAGGACGCCCGCACCAGCGGCACCTCGCTGGGGCTGACCGCCAACGGCCAGGTGGATCTCGATACCGATCAACTGGCCCTGGAAGGCACCATCGTTCCGGCCTATGCCCTCAACAGCGCCCTCGGCAAACTGCCGCTGGTGGGGGGGCTGTTCTCGGCGGAAAAGGGCGGCGGCATCATCGCCATGAACTATTCCATCTCGGGCTCGGCGAAGGATCCCAGCGTGATGGTCAATCCGCTTTCGGCCTTAACGCCGGGCTTCCTGCGCAACCTTTTCAATCTCTTCGACGACGGCTCGGGCCGCGAGGTGCGGCCGGCGCCGTAAGGGGCCGCATGATTTGCGGTGACGGCCGGAGCCTTGACGTGAGGCCTGCCGGGGGCAAGAGGCTTGGTGGCCAAAATATTATTTGACGCGGCGACGAGAGTGAAACAACCTATAAGGTGTAATTTTCAGGATATGAACGTCTAATAAATTTATTTTGGGGATCGGCATCGCGAAACGTTGTGCACTTTGATCGGCGCGAGGTGTTGGACCGGCATTGGCGTTAAGCTATAGTCAGGAGGGGCGCCTGTCGCAGGTGACTGCCGCCGGGGTGGCTCTGGCGCTTTACACGTACGATCCTTATGGCCGTCGGGCAACCAAAACGCTTCCCGGTTCGCCGTCCACGGTGCGGGTGTATAGCTATGACCGTGCCGGGCACCTTCTCGCCGAGGCGAATGGTCAGGGTGGCGTGGTGACGGAATATATCTGGCTGGAGGATAGTCCCGTGGCAGAGATCTCCGGCGGTATGCTTTACGCCATGCATGATGATGCCCTGGGCACGCCGCAACGGATCACCGATTCCACCCAAACGGTGGTCTGGGATGCGGTTGTCACGCCGTGGGGCGAGATGTCCAGCCTGACGGCGAGCCTGACCAATAATTTACGCCTGCCGGGGCAATATTATGATGCCGAGACGGGATACCATCAGAACGGATACCGGGATTACGATCCGGCCCTGGGGCGGTATCTGCAGCCGGATCCGATCGGGTGGCGCGGAGGGTGGAACCCGTACGTCTATGTGGATGGGAATCCGGTGAGCCGGATCGATCCATACGGGCTATGGGGATTCGGCGTTACTGGGGGAGGCTCGGTCGAGGGCGGCGCCGTAGTCGTTGGCGCGGGAGCGACGGCATCCGCAGGAGCCGGCGTGTTTTGGGGAGGATCTCAGGGAGTCAACGTCGGCGCCTATGGAAGCACCGGTGCGTTCGCCGGTGGCCCACGGTATGGAACGCAGTATCCAGCCTATCCGCAAGGCAACAATGCAAAAGTCGCGGGCGGTGCCTTCGCTGGTGTCGGGGCCGGGGCGTTCGTTACCAACGCCTGCAGTGCTGGCGACTTGAGGGGGCCTTTCGACACATACACCTTCAACGTCGGTATCGGTCCGATCCAGGCAACCGCGCAGGTCGGCGTCAGCGGTGGGACTTGGATTGGCTCGGTGACCGTCGGGCCTGGGGTAGGCATCAGCGGCAGCGGCTATCCGACGAACACATGGGCGACCGGACCATGAACTGGAATCTGCCAATCGCGGTGCTTGGCGCCGCGCTCGTGGCGGTTGCGGCGATCTACGGGCTTCGTTTTGTGTACGGCTACCGGGTGGCAAATCACGCGGTCGAGATCGTGTTGTTTCACACGCTGCCGGTCTATCGGGTGCCTGTTGACGATATCAAGCTGATTCAAAAGGTGCCGCGGAGCGAACTTGGGGCTGGCGGAAGTAGCCTCCGTCTAGGCAACCGCCTTGCGGTCCAGTGCGTGCTAATCGAGAAGCGGGGCGGCCGGTTCCCTCGCATCGTAATTACACCAAACGACCCCGACGGATTTGTCAATCAGGTGGCGGCAGAAGTCGCGCCGGAAAATTGAAAGCGGATAAGTGTCTCCGAAGATCCCATTGGATTTGCGGGCGGGCTCAACAAAGCGGGCCGGGTTTGTTCGGACAGGAGAAACCCGCCCGGCGAATGAGGGCGCGGTGATCTGATCGGCGACACGCGAGGTGTTGTGAGGTGGCCCCGGAAAATCGGACAGAGTGATAAGCTAATCCCGACCTGAGGAAGGACGGGACAAATGGGTAAGGTTACGCGGAAGCGGTATTCGGCGGAGTTCAAGTCGAAGGTGGCCCTTGAGGCGATCAAGGGTGAGCAGACGTTGTCGGAGTTGGCCGCGAAATACGAGATCCATCACACGATGATCGCGCAATGGAAACGTCAGGCGATCGACGGGATGTCGGCGACGTTTTCCGGCAAAACGGAGGCTGCGCCCCCGGCAGATCCGGCTGAAATAGAGCGCCTGCATGCGAAGATCGGCCAATTGCTGGTGGAACGGGATTTTTTAAGGGATGCCTCTGTTCGCTTGGGCTTGATCAGAGGCGGAAAATGATTGAAACGCACCGCCCGGGACTGTCGATTGTGTGCCAGTGCGGCCTCTTGGGCCTCAATCGATCCAGCGTCTATTACCGGCCAGCGCCAGAGAACCCGTTCAATCTGGTCCTGATGCGGTTGATTGACGAAGCCTTTCTGGAATGCCCATTTTACGGCTCGCGGCAGATGGTCCGACACCTTCGCCGGCAAGGCCATGAGGTGGGCCGTAAGCGAGTTTCCAGGTTGATGGGAAAGATGGGGCTGTCGCCGATCTACCAGAAACCAAAGACAACGGTTCCGCATCCGGAGCACAAGATCTATCCGTATCTTCTTCGGGACCTGGTGATCGACCGCCCTAATCAAACGTGGTGCGCGGATATCACGTATCTTCCGATGCGGCGCGGCTTTCTTTACTTGGTGGCAATCATGGACTGGCACAGCCGCAAGGTTCTTTCTTGGCGGCTTTCCAACACCATGCACGCCGACTTTTGTGTCGAGGCGCTGGAGGAGGCTCTGGCCCGGTATGGGAAACCGGACATCTTCAACACCGATCAGGGCAGTCAGTTCACCGGCGGGGAGTTCACCGGCGTTCTGAAAGACGCCAAGGTGAAAATCAGCATGGATGGGCGAGGACGCTGGATGGACAACGTCTTTATCGAAAGGCTATGGCGCTCGGTGAAGTACGAGTGTGTCTATCTCCACGCCTTCGAGACCGGATCGGAATTGCGCCGGGGCTTGGCGAAATGGATCAGTTTTTACAACACCCGACGACCGCACTCCGTGTTCGCTGGACGGACGCCCGACAGGTGTGATCGTGCCCCTTGGCTTGGTGTAACAGGGGTTCCCAGGGGATGAGGGCGTAGGGTGCGTAGCGCCCGGAGGCATCATCCCCTGGGAGGTCATCGAAGATCTTCGGTAAGGTTTGGTTGCGAGACCGAACACCGAACTTAAGGATCAAACCGATGACCAACGAGATGATGAGCCTTCGTAACCTGCTGGAAAAGAGTGCTGATGCCGATCTGCTGCGCGAAATGATCGGCTTTGCCGCCGAACGG
>JAJXUO010000081.1 GCA_021782815.1 Pseudomonadota bacterium | reverse complement strand
TACGACCAGATCGTCGCCCTCTGCTGCCATGCCTGGAATCTTCTCATCGATCAGCCGTGGAAGATCATGTCCATCGGACGTCGCCAGTGGGCTCATGGGTTCTAATCAGTGCAGGTTGGTATAATTCGTAAAAATGCCCCCTTTCCATGCCTGCGCGCATGAAGCCGTTGTCAGATGACGGAAAACAAGGCCGACATTGGCGTGGAGATCCATCCGGGGCGGCAAGACATCCGCCTTATCAGCGGATTTTCCGATGCCCCACCTTGCGGACATCAGCGATAAATCCAAAAAAAAGCCCCCGCCCGGATCCTCCGGACGGGGGCTTTGCAAAAGCGACCCGGTGCTATTCGGCGGCGCGCTGACCGTTGGAGCCGATCAGGGTCAGCACCTTGGCGGCGGCGGCGGGAATGTTGGTGCCCGGCCCGAAGATGGCGGCCACCCCGGCCTGATACAGGACATCGTAGTCCTGCACCGGAATGACGCCGCCGGCCACCACGATGATGTCGGACGCGCCCTGCGCCTTCAGCTCGGCGATGAGCTGCGGCACCAGGGTTTTATGGCCGGCGGCCTGCGAGGACACCCCCACCACGTGCACGTCGTTCTCGATGGCCTGGCGGGCCGCTTCGGCCGGGGTCTGGAACAGCGGTCCCACATCGACGTCGAAGCCGAGATCGGCGAAGGCGGTGGCGATGACCTTGGCGCCCCGGTCGTGGCCGTCCTGGCCCATCTTCACCACCAGCATGCGCGGGCGGCGGCCTTCGGTTTTGGCGAACGCGTCCACCTCGTCCTGGATCTTCTTGAAACCGTCGTCGCCATCATAGACGCCGCCATAGACGCCGGAAATGGTGCGGCCCTCGGCGCGGTGGCGGGTGAACACCGCCTCCAGGGCGTCGGAAATCTCGCCCACGGTGGCGCGGGCCCGGGTGGCTTCCACCGCCAGGGCCAGCAGGTTGCCCTCGCCGGAGCGGGCGGCCTCGGTCAGCGCGGCGAGAGCGGCCTGGGTCTTGGCGCCGTCGCGGCTGGCCTTGATCTGCTTCAGGCGGGCCACCTGGGCCTCGCGCACCTTGGCGTTATCGACGTCGAGGATCTCGACCGGCACTTCTTCCTTCGGCTGGTACTTGTTGACGCCGACCACCACTTCCTCGCCGCGATCGATGCGGGCCTGGCGGCGGGCGGCGGCCTCCTCGATCTTCATCTTGGGCATGCCCGAGGCCACGGCCTTGGTCATGCCGCCCATGTCCTCCACGTCCTGGATCAGGCTCCAGGCCTCCTCGGCCAGGGCGTGGGTCAGGCTTTCGATGTAATAGCTGCCGCCCAGGGGATCCACCACATGGGGAATGCCGGTTTCCTCGGCGATCACCAGCTGGGTATTGCGGGCGATGCGGGCCGAGAACGGCGTCGGCAGGGCGATGGCCTCGTCGAGGGCGTTGGTGTGCAGGCTCTGGGTGCCGCCCAGCACCGCCGCCATGGCCTCGATGGTGGTGCGGATGACGTTGTTGTAGGGATCTTTTTCCGTCAGCGACACGCCGGAGGTCTGGCAGTGGGTGCGCAGGGCCAGCGACATGGGATTCTTCGGATTGAACTGCTTCATGACGCGGGCCCACAGCAGGCGGGCGGCGCGCAGCTTGGCCACTTCCATGAAGAAGTTCATGCCGATGGCGAAGAAGAACGACAGGCGCGGCGCGAAAGCGTCGATATCCAGGCCCTTGGCCAGGGCCGAGCGGGCGTATTCCAGGCCGTCGGCGATGGTGAAGGCCAGTTCCTGCACGGCGGTGGCCCCGGCTTCCTGCATGTGATAGCCGGAAATGGAGATGGAATTGAACTTCGGCATGTGCTTGGCCGTGTATTCGATGATATCGGCCACGATGCGCATGCTGGGGGCGGGCGGATAGATGTAGGTGTTGCGCACCATGAATTCCTTCAGAATGTCATTCTGAATGGTGCCCGACAGCTTATCCTGGGAAACGCCCTGTTCCTCGGCGGCGACGATATAGCCGGCCAGCACCGGCAGCACGGCGCCGTTCATGGTCATGGACACCGACATCTTGTCGAGCGGAATGCCGTCGAACAGGATCTTCATGTCCTCGACCGAATCGATGGCCACGCCGGCCTTGCCCACATCGCCCACCACGCGGGGGTGATCGGAATCATAACCGCGATGGGTGGCCAGATCGAAAGCCACCGACAGCCCCATCTGCCCGGCGGCCAGATTGGCGCGGTAGAAGGCGTTGGAGTCCTCGGCGGTGGAGAAACCGGCATACTGGCGGATGGTCCAGGGCCGGTGCGAATACATGGTGGCGCGCGGACCGCGCAGGAAGGGGGGGAAACCGGGCAGGGTATGCACGTCCTCCAGGCCTTCCAGATCGGCCGCGGTGTAAATCGGCTTCACCTTGATGCCTTCCGGCGTTTCCCACACCAGGCTCTCGGGCGAGCCGCCCTTCAAATCCTTGCTGGCCAGGGCCTGCCAGTCCTCGAGGGTCTTCTTGGGAAAGTCAGCCATGTTTCCTTGTCTCCTGGTCCCACTATGGTTTTGGCCGGAGTGTACAAAGACAAACCCGCTCTGTCCATTCAACCTGCACGCATGGCAAGATCCTGTTTCCTTCGGAGGGACGCCTTGACCTTCCAACCCGCAGGCCCCACCCTGTTTTTATGAGCTATCTCGATCACATTCGCGCCTGCAACGCCTGCGACGCCGCCGCCTTCCGCCCCTTCCGTCACGGCGGCGAGATCGTCGGCCGGGTGCATGTCTCGCTGCTGCCGCATCTTCTGGCCCTGGACGAGATCTTCACCGCCACCGAGGACGGCGGCGTGGCCCTGGCGCCGCATCACGACACCCCCGGTCACGGCGATACCGCCATGACCCGGGCCAGCAAACTGCTGGTCCGCGCCGGACGGTTGCCGCCGCCGCGCGGCGAGGCCTACGCCGTCAAAACCGCCTGGCACGCCCCCACGCGCTTTCTGCTGGACCGCGCCCATGTGCCGCTGTTCGGCTGCCGCGCCTTCGGCGTGCATTTGAACGGCTTCGTGCGCGAGGGCGCCGCCCTCAAACTGTGGATCGGGCGCCGCGCCGACGACCGTCCGGTGGCCCCCGGCAAGCTGGACAACATGGTGGCGGGCGGCCAGCCCGCCGGCCTGACCCTGGCGCAGAACCTCCTGAAGGAAGCCGCCGAGGAGGCCAGCGTGCCCGCCGCCCTGGCCGAAACCGCGCATCCGGTGGGCGCCATCAGCTACTGCCTGCAGGAGGGAACGCTGCTGCGCCCCGACACCATGTTCCTCTACGACCTGGAGCTGCCGGCGGACTTCATTCCGCGCAACACCGACGGCGAGATTACCGGCTTCACCCTGATGGACGTCGACGAGGTGGCCGACCGGGTGCGCACCGGCAACGATTTCAAATACAACGTCAATCTGGTGCTGATCGACTTCCTGATCCGCCACGGCCGTCTCACCCCGGACGACGAGCCCGACTATCTGGCCCTGATCGCCGGCCTGCGCCACCCCGCTCTGGCCTGAGGGTCAATAGGTCTTGTCGTCGTGCCACATGGCCTTGTCGAAGCGCACCACCCGGTTGCGGCCGCGCTCCTTGGCCTGATAGAGGGCGACATCGGCGAATTTCACCGCCTGCCAGAAGGTTTCGCTGTCGCTGGGGAAATCGGCCACGCCGATGGAGATGGTTTTCTTCAGGCGGGTGCCGCCGGTCACCACCTCCATGCGCTCCACCGCCGCGCGGATGGTTTCGGCCACATGATCGGCGGCGTCGCCCACCGTCTCCTGCAGGATGATCATGAACTCCTCGCCGCCGTAGCGGATCACCAGATCGGAGCTGCGCACCGACTGGCGCAGCACCTTGGCCAGAGCCTTCAGCACCGCATCGCCGGCATCGTGGCCGTAGGTGTCGTTGACCATCTTGAAATAATCGAGATCCAGCATGAGGATCGACAGGCCGGTTTTGCGCCGCTGCACCCCGGCCAGCAGGGTTTCCACATATTCTTCCAGGAAACGGCGGTTGTTGAGCCCGGTCATGGCGTCGCTCAGGCTGGATTCCCGGAGGGTTTCCATCAGCCGCTTGGTTTCCAGCACCGGCGCCGCCTCGCGCAGATAGACGTTGATATAGGGGATCTGCGCCTTCAGCCACTCCTGATCGGCCTTGCGCGCCACCAGTTGCAGCACGTTGCCCACCGAGCCCGACTGGATGATGGGCAGGCAGTAATGCACGCGGTCGGTCGCCTCGTCGGGCGGCTGGAAAGCGTAACAGAGGCCGGGGGTGCGCACGCCGTCCACCTCGTGGCCGGTGCGGCGCACGCGGCAGGCCTCGCTGCGCACCAGGATCTCGGGATCGCACCAGCGACAGGGCTCGCCCATCTGGCCATCGACGAACACCGGCAGCAGCTGGTTCTTGTTGCTCACCGCCTCGTACATCGAGTATTCGGCCAGGCCGAACTCGCCGCTCAAGGTGCGGGCCAGGCGCTGATGGATCTCGCCCTTGGTTTCATCCTCCTCGATGGCCTGCTTGAAATGGGCGGCATGGGTCAGGGCTTCCACCATGTCGATGGTCACGGTCAGGCGGTTCTCGTCGGCATGGGCGACGCGGTTGGTGAGATGAGCCACATTGTGGCCGATGCGCTCCAGCCCGTCGTCGAGAAAGGTGAGCAGACGGTTCATGTCGTCGGCGATCTGGCCGATCTCGTCATGGGTGCGCCGCTCCACCTGGGCCTTGAAATCGCCGCGCAGGGCCCGCTGCACCGCCGCCTCCACCTCGGTGGCGGTGGAGGCCACCGGCTGGATCATGCGGCGGATCAGAAAGAAGGCCAGGGCGGCGAACAGGGCGATGGACATGGAGGTGGTGGCCACCGTCCACATGGCCTGAGCCTTCAGCCGGGTGATCGAGACCGCCAGGGTCACCGCCCCCAGCACCGAACCGTCGCTGACCTGATGGCATTGCAGGCAGTTGGGGGTGCCGCGATCGGAGGCGATGAAGGGAATGGTGCCGCGGAACTGGGTGTCGCCGTTGACCTCCACCACCTGATATTCGGGCACGCCGTCGCGCAGCACCCGCCGCTCCACATCGTCGATGGGCGATTCCTCCTTGAAACCGCTGCCGAACTGCTTGACCACCAGGGGCGAGCGCACCACCCGCGCCTCGGCCAGACCCTGCACCTCCAGCAACCGTTTGAGGAAACTGGCGCGCTTGTCGATGACGCCGTTGATCATCGCCTCGGTCAGATGCACGCGCACGATCTCGGCCGCCGTGCGGATATCCTCCGACGAGGAGGCGATAGAAAAGGATCGAAAGGCGTACAGATTGATGGTGGTGACGATCACCACCAGCAAAATGGCCGTGGCCACGAAGAACAACGCCACCTTGGAGTTGAGCGTGCGCGTGAACGTTTGCAGATCGAGCATGGAGGGCCCCCCTTCCCATCCCACTTTCCGCCCACGTTAAAAGGTTCGCTATACCTTCGCAATAGACATGAGGAACAAAAGGGTATTGCGCCGATCACCGGCGCCGCCGTCCCAGGGGACGACGGCGATCATGCAAAAGCTGCCCCCTCCCCCCTTGAGGACGGCCCGGACAATGCCGAAATATAGGGACAGGCGCTTGGCGCCGATCCCTGGTTCCAACACCTTGAAAGGGGGCGATATGGTCGCGTGTCTCGGTCTTTGCAATCATGTCGACGGATACTGTCTGGGATGCGGTCAGGATCTCGCCGAACTCTCACAGCCGTCTTCCGTGCGCGACACAGAGGAGGAGCCGCACGACCTGGTGGGCCTGCCGGGTACCGAGGATATTGGGTGAAAAGCATCCCGCATTGAAACCCGGTTGACGTCAAGGACACCGCCGCTCCGGACAGGCCCGGGAGCGGCGGTGCTGTTTTTCCGACCGGCCATCACACCGCCATCTTGGGCGGAATCCAGGCCGACTCCTGATGCGGTTCGAAATCCTCCTTCGAGACGCCGCAATCGGGGCAGGACCAATCGTCGGGGATGTCCTCGAAAGCGGTGCCGGGAGGAATCCCCTCGTCGGGCAGGCCGAGGACCGGATCATAGACCAGGCCGCAGACCACGCAGATCCAGATTTGATCGTTCGTCATGCTCTCGGTCCTCGCTTATTCGGCCGTTTCGTGGGCGGCCAGGGCGTCGCGGTAATGGTTGGCGTGCTTTTCCTCCACCTTGGCCAGCGCGGCGAACCGCTTGGCGGCGGTGGCCAGGGTGCGGGCGAAGCGTTCGGCATGCTCGCGCGATTCGGCGATCTGAGCGTCGATCTCCGCCACCGCCGCCTGCTGGCCCTCCTGTTCGGCCAGATGGCGGAAGCTGGGATACATCTCGGTGTATTCGTGGGTTTCGCCGTCGATGGCCAAGTGCAGCATCGCCTCCACCGTCAGACTGTCCTTGGGATAGAGCAGATCCAGATGGCCGAAGGCGTGGAGGGTTTCCTGCTCGGCGGTGCGTTCGAACACCTCGGCCACGGCCACCGCGCCCAGTTCGCGGGCACGGCGGGCAAAGAACAGGTATTTGCGGTTGGCCATGGCTTCGCCGGCGAAGGCGGCCTCGATGTTCCTGATGGTGAGCGAGTCGGGGGGGAAGGCCATGATGCTGTCTCCGGTTGGGATGACAGCCAGTGTAAGGAAAGATGCATTATCGTTTGAAACGGATAATTCATCTTATATAAATCGTAAAAATCGATTTATATAAGATGAAAAAACGGCGCAGGCCACAGGCGCCGCGCCGTCGGCAGAGGATCAGACCCGGGCGGACAGGTTACGACGGGCTTGGCGGATCAGATCCATCAAGCCTTTTTCTTCCACGCCGTCGCTGTCCATCAGTCGCCGGGTCAGGGGATCGGCCAGCATCTCGCACAGCGCGGGTTCCCCCCGCAGGGCGCGGACATACCCGCCACGGACGCCGAGGCCGTGGGGGACGGAGGAAACGGAAGCTGGCTTGCAGAGGTCGGTCATCATGGATCCTCTCCTTTCGCCATGAGTGCGCGGTATCAAAAAACCATAGTCTTATCGAAGACGACAAGGCAATAGGCTTTAAGTAACGGTATATGGTGCCGCCGGAAGAGATTTCAATTCATGTAAAAAATGAAACTATATTGACGCACCGCAACACCGGCCGCTCACTCGCGGCCGGCGGAGGTGCCGGCACGGCCCGTGCCGCCCTCTTGATGGAAGGCGCGCAGCTTGCGGGCGAACAGGGCCAGCTTGGCCGCCACGCGCCGGTTGATGCTGCCGGCGGGAAACTGGCCGTGTTCGTCCGCCTCGCCCGCCGGAATGCCGGTGAGCAGCTCGATGCCCTGATCGATGGTTTCCACCGCGTGGATATGGAAGCGCCCTTGCGCGCAGGCCTCCACCACATCGGGGCGCAGCATCAGATGCCGGACGTTGGAGGCGGGAATGAGCACGCCCTGCGCACCGGTCAGGCCGCGCATGCGGCAGATGTCGTAATGGCCCTCGATCTTTTCGTTAACCCCGCCGATGGCCTGCACCTGGCCGTACTGGTTGACCGATCCGGTCACGGCCAGGCCCTGGCGCACCGGGGCGTCGGCCAGGCCCGACAGCAGGCAGTAAAGCTCGGCCGACGAGGCGGAATCCCCCTCCACCTCGCCGTAGGACTGTTCGAACACCAGGCTGGCCGACAGGGTGAGCGGCTGATCCTGGGCGAAGCGCCCGGCCAGGAACGAGGAGAGGATCATCACCCCCTTGCTGTGGATGGGGCCGCCCAGATCCACCTCGCGCTCGATATCGATGAGTTCGCCCCGACCGAGATGAATGCGGCTGGTGATGCGGCTGGGGCGGCCGAACGAGAACTTGCCCAGTTGCATCACCACCAGCCCGTTGACCTGCCCCACCTTTTCGCCCTCGGTGTCGATCAGCAGGGTGCCGTCGACGATTTCCTCCAAAACATGGCCGCGCACACGGTCGTGACGGAAGATCTGGGCGTCGATGGCGGCCTGCACATGGGCGGCCTCGATGCGCCCGGCCCGGCCCTCGCCGGCCCAGTAATCGGCTTCGCGCACCAGGGCGACGATGCTGGAAATATGGGTGGTGAGCTTGGTGGAATCCTCGGCCAGACGACCGGCATATTCCACCACCCGGCCGACGGCGGCGGCGGTCATCGGTTTCAGGTTTTCGCTTTGCACCATGCCGGCGATAAGGCGGGCCAAGCCGATCACGGTATCGCCGCTGTTATCCATCTGGTAATCGAAATCGGCGGCCACCTTGAAAAGCTCGCTGAAATCGGGATCCTCCTGCGACAGCAGGTAGTAGAGCATGGGATCGCCCACCAGCACCACCTTGACGTCGAGGGGGATGGCTTCCGGCTCCAGGCTGACGGTGGACAGCAGCCCCATGGACTGACCGGGGGATTCCACGCGGATTTCCCGGGCCCGCAAGGCCCGTTTCAAATCCTCCCAGGCGAAGGGATTCATCAGCAGCTTGCGCGCCTCCAGCAGCAGATAGCCGCCGTTGGCCCGGTGCAGGGCGCCGGCCTTGATCAGGTTGAAGTCGGTGATGAGGGCGCCCATCTGGGCCAGATGCTCGATGCGGCCCACCAGATTGGGCTGGGTGGGATGATCCTCGTACACCACGGGGGCGCCGCCGCCATTGCTGGTGGTGACCAGCACGTTGACGCGGAAACGGCGCAGATGGCTGCCCGAGGCCGAGCGGGGATAGCCGCCCTCGTCCTCGTCGTCGCCATCGGCCTGGGCCGGACGCGGCCCGTCCTCGCGGGGGATGAAGTCCTCCAGGGTGTCCAGCACCTCTTCGCGCACTTCATCGAGATAGGCCAGCACCGCCTCCTGATCGGCCCAGTCGCGCCGGGCCTCCTGCAGGCTGTGGGCCACGGCGGCCTCGGCGGTTTCGCGGTCGAGGGCGCGCACCTTGTCGCGCTGGCGGCGGGTCAGCAGCGGCAGATCGGCCAGCTTCTCCTCCAGCTCCTCCTGCAGGCTTTCCATCACCGCCTTCAGACGGATCTGCTCATCCTCGGGCAGAGCCTGAAAATCGTCGGGCGACAGCACCTCGCCCTCCTTCAAGGGGGCCAGGGCCAGGCCGACCGGGGTGCGGATCACGGCGATGCCCTTCTTGGCCGCCTCGGCCTGCATGGCGTGCAAGGTGGCGTCCTGGCTTTCCTTGAACTGCTCGTCCAGCTCATGGCGGCGGTGGCGGTACTCCTCGCCGTCGAAGGCGGCGGGCAGGGTCAGGCACAGATCCTCCACCAGCCGTTCCATGGTCTTCTTCAGCTCGGGCCCACGGCCCGGCGGCAGACGCAGGGCGCGCGGCCGGTGGCTTTCCTGGAAATGATGCACATAGACCCAATCGTCGGGCGGGGCCTGGGTGGCGGCGGCATGTTCGAGGAAGCGGCGCACCAGGCTGATCTTGCCGGTGCCGTCCGGCCCCAGGGCGAACAGATTGTAGCCGGCGCCCTTCATGCCGATGGCGAAGCGGATGGCCGCCACCGCCCGTTCCTGCCCCAGCGGCAGGTCCAGCGGCGTCAGCTCGTCGGTGGTCGTGAAGGGAAGCGCGGCCGGCTCGCAGCGCCGCAGCAATTTTTCAGGGGGAAGGGGCTGTTTGAAGGCATGGGGAGAAGTCACGCGCGTTTCCATCCTGTCGGTCTCGCCGCCGTTGATCCGGGGCGTTCTTTGCTGTCGCGGCGGCGCCCGGAACGGGAGGCCGGTGTGGGCTGGAAATCAGCTTAACGCCGCTTTGCGGACTCGCCAAGGCGGGCGATCGTTCCTAGATATGGGGTACCACCCTGAAAAAACCCAGAATGGGGAATGCCGATGCCGGTCCGTATGGAGACAGAAGAGATCAGCGCCGCCCTGCAGAAGCTGCCGGACTGGGCCTTGGCCGCCGACGGCACCGCCTTGCGCCGCGCCTTCCGCTTCACCGATTTCGCCGCCGCCTTCGGCTTCATGACCCGGGTGGCCCTGATGGCCGAACGCATGAACCATCACCCCGACTGGAGCAACTGTTATAACCGCGTCGAGATCACCCTCTCCACCCACGACGCCGGCGGCCTTACCGCCAACGACATCCGGCTGGCCCGCGCCATCGATTCCGTTTTTAACGATCAGGCCTGATTTACAGAAGAGAGCCGGCATGAAACAATCAGCGCCCTTCCTTCCCCGGCTTCAGGTCGTTTCCATGCTCCGCCCCTCTTTCGCCGCTTGCGCTCTTCTGCCGTTTCTGCTGTCGCCATGCCTTGCGCAGACGGTTCCGGTCCAGGCCCCGGCCGAGGCCGCCGGCGAGCAGTCGCTGGCCCGCGGCGACTATGCCCGCGCCATGAAGGAGCTGACGGTGGCGGCCCGCACCGGCGATGCCCGCGCCCAGCTCGATCTCGGGCTTTTGTATCTGAACGGCAACGGCACCGGCCGCGATCAGCTGATGGCCTACCGCTGGCTGCGCCAGGCCGCCGAGAAGGGCCTGCCGGAAGCCCAGTTCCAGGTGGGACGCCTGAAGATGGAGGGTATCGGCACCGACAAGAACCCGCAGGAGGCCGCCGACTGGTACGGCAAGGCCACGGCCGCCGGCAACGTCGAGGCCTCGGAGGCCCTGGCCCATCTTTATCTCGACGGCGTGGGCGTGCCCAAGGACGAGGCCCAGGCCCTGCATCTTTTGCGGCCGGCGGCGGAGAAGGACGTGGTCAGCGCCCAGATGACCCTGGGCAAAATGTACCAGGACGGCACCGGCACGCCGAAAAGCCCGAACGACGCCGCCCTGTGGTATCGCAAGGCGGCCCAGCTGGGCAGTCCGGAGGGCTGCTACCAACTGGCCCTGCTGCTGTTGAACAACGGCCCCGACGGCACCGCCCTGCATGCGCCGTCGCCGCAGTCGGTGAAAGCGGTGCGCTGGCTGCGCGCCGCCGCCGATCAGGACTACGCCCCGGCCCAGTACGAGCTCGGCATCCTGCATATCGGCGGTCTCGAGGCTACCCTCGACGTCAGCCGGGGTATTTTTTTGCTGCAGCAGGCCGCCGATCAGGGCTACGCCCCGGCCCTGCACCGCCTGGGGGTGATCTTCGCCAAGGGCGGCATGGTGCCGCAGGACCAGGGCCAGGGCCTGATGTATCTCGATCTGGCGGTGGAGCTGGGCGACAAAAGCGCCGTGCCCGAGCGTGACGCCCTGGCCGGCCAGCTGCCGCAGGCGGTGCAACAGCTCAGCCGCCGCCGCGCCCGCGAGTGGTCGGATATTCACGGGACCTGATTCCCGGCCCCGGTTGGGCTGTGTTAGGATCATACCGTCGTTCGGGCCTTATCGCAGACCAGGATCGCCATGACAGACGTTCCCGCCCCCCCGTTTTCCGCAGAACCGGAGAGCGCCGATGACCTCGGCGACACGCCGCGCGTCGTTTTCGGCCACAGCTTCTTCTCCAAGCTGGAGGATGTCTGCTTCCGCCTTTCGGAACAGACCGGCGAGGCGGTGATGAATATCCGCTTCGCCAAGAACGATATTTCGCTGCCCATTCCCGGCATCAAGAAGGAATTGCAGCTGAAAGAGAATGATGCCGACTTTCAGATGCTGGACCAGTGCGCCCAGGCGCTGAAATTCGTCAAAGGCCTGCGCCTGGGCGATCCGCTGCCGCGCGAACTGATCACCCGCGAGGCCTCGTGGGATCTGTCGCAGCGCCATGCCACCATCGCCTATCAGCGCATCGCCGTGCAGCTGGTGAACTGGATGACCGGCGGCGAGCAGCTCATCACCGATCCCGACGAACTGCTGCAATTGGCCGACGACCCCCACATCAAGAAGAACATCAACCTGGCCTTCGGCGAGGCCGCCGAGCGCATGGGCCTGGGCCGCGACCATAAGGAAGAGGTGGTGCACCACGTGCAGACCCTGGCGCATGAACTGGCCTATATCGAGGCCCTGCGCGAACGGGTCCGCCGCGTCGAGGAAATGTATGAGAAAATCCAGGGGCTGCGCCGCCTTTACGGGCGCGAACGCTCGGTGCTGGAGGTGGCCGATCAGGTGGCCCGCCTGTGTGGGCGGGCCCTGGAGGAGTTCAAGGCCTCGTTCTTCGAGGTGGATGCCCAGACCGGTGAAATTCTGGCGGTGCTGCGCAACCTGTCCAGCCAGATCGCCTATATCCGCGACAAGCGCGACGATCTGCATGCCCGGCTGATGGCCTGGGAGGACATCCTCGAGGAATGGGACAAGGTGCAGGTCAAGCTGGGGCAGGACAAGCCCGAACTGCTGCGCCGGGCCTATCACTTCCTGGCGCCGCGTTACATGATGGTCAATGAATGGGTGCTGATGACCCGGCCCCGCCCGCCGACCGAGGGCGCCTCCCAGATGGGCAAGGACGGGAAAACGAAGAAACCCATCCATGTCATGCGTTGGTAGGCTGGCCCGGATCGCCGTCTGGATGCTGCTGGGCCCGGCGCTGCTGACGCCGGCCTGGAGCAAGCCGCCGCTCAATCCCTGGCCGGAGGAACCCGATCCCCCCGGCGCCGGGCTCCTGGCCCATCCCGATCCCGGACAGTTTCCCGGCCGCCCGCCGCCGCCGCCCCTGCCCGGCGTCGGCAATTTCGAGCGCCTGCCCGCCATCGACGAAACCACGCCGGTGGTGCTGGCGGTGCGCAAAACGCCCTACTGGAAAGCCGGCACCTACGACCCGGTGTTAAGCAATGCCTGCGCCCTGGGCTATTTCGAGACCGCCGCCTTCAACCGCCTGGTGGTGCAGTTCACCGCGCCGGGCGGCGGCGCGGCCTTGCAGGTGGTGCCGCCGGCCTATCGTCATCTGCTCTATGACGCGCGCCATCTGGCCCGCCCGGGCGAAACCTACTTCTTCAAGAACAGCAACGAGGCCAACTGCGCGGTGTGGATCCAGGGAAAGGTGCCGCCGCGCAGCCTGCAACCGGGGCGCGGCACCTTCCTGCCCAAGCAGAAGCCGGGGGATCTGGCGCGGGAAAAGAAAATGATCCGTTCCTGGCCGAAACAATGACCGGAGCACAGGTGGGGTGACGCCTGTGCTCCGGGTCCGTCCGCGGATTACGGCATCTCGCCGTCGTCCGGTCCGGGTTCGTGATGCGCAAGCGGGTGGGGGAAGCCCGGCTGGCCGAAACCCTCGTGATGACCGAAGCCCTCGTGGAAGGGCGGGCGGTCGAGAATGGCGCGCTGCTTGGCGTCGAGCTGCTCATAAAGGGCCTGCAGCGCCGGCTGGGCCTCTTCCAGGGCGGTCAGGCGGGCCGACAGCCCCGCCTGCAGGCGTTTGGCGCGCTCCACCACGGTGGGCGGGGTGCCGCCGGGGGGCGGGGCGGCCAGGCAGGCGTCGCGCCGGGTCTCGGCGCTGTGCAGACGGATATCGGCCAGCTTGCGCCAGGCCGGCTGCTGCGGCGGCGTCAGAGCCAGCCGGGTTTCCAGATAGGTCAGCCCCGCCTTCTCATGGGCGAAACGGTCGAGGCAGTGATCCTGATGCCAGGCGGCGCGCTGCGCCGAGGTGAGTTTCACGACGGGGCCGGGCGGGAGATCCAGCGCCTCGGGGGCCGCTTGCGCCAGGGCGCCGCCGGCGCACAGCAAAGGCAGAGCCAGGGCCAGGGCCAGGGTGGCGAGCGAAAAACGTTTAATGGGCATGATGCTTACGTCCTTGTGTCCCAAAGTGAGGACGAGGATGCAAGCCGCGGGTAACAGGGGGATAAGGCCAAGTGTAACAGACGGTTTCCAATTGTCGTCCGCGCCTCGGGAAACCGCCAGGGCCATCGGGCGAAGCCGATTGCCCTGGTTTTCACATGTCCGCTCAGGCGCCGGGCGCTCATCGCGCCAACGCGGCGAAAATCCCCTTGCAAACGAACAACGATCGCGCGTTCACCCCATGACCCTGGGGAGGCAGCACATACCGGCGCATGATTCCAGGCGAAAATCGCCAGGAGAGCCTCTCCACAGGTGGCGCAACGATTGTTCCCGCTTATTTATTGAGATATAATTCCCACAATCACAAAATAGGAGGAAGCGATGTCCTCCACGGCTTCGCGGCTTGCATCCAACGGCCATTCCCCACCGGGCCATGCCCCGGTGCACGGACACGGCGGCGCGCGCTCCGCCACGCCCAAACCCCGCCGGGGCTGGGGCTGGCTGGCGCTGGCGCTGATCGTGATCGGTGGCGCCGCCCTGCTGCTGGCGATGACGTCGCGGTCGGCTCATGGCCTGACCGGGCAGGATCTGGCCCGGGACTGCCGCGGCCTGCTGACCGGGACGGCCCCGCCCGCCGACACCGGCGGCGTGTCCCTGCGGGTGGCGATGGCGAACGGCCATGCCTCGGTGGTGGCGGAAGGCGTGCCGCCGCGCGCCTGCGTCGGCGCCGCCTGGGATCTGGTCAAGGACGGCACCGTGGCCATCAACGGCCTGGTGCCCTTGCGGGTTTCCGGCGCCAAGCTGGCGGAGCTGTGCAATCAGGCCGAAACCGCCACCATGCGGTGGACGCCGCAGGGGCGGTAATACCAAGTCGCGATGAGTTTGACTCATCGCGACGCCGGTTAGGAGCAAGGCGACGCGCGCCTGATGGCGCGGTGAGGCAAAGCGCGCCATCAGGCACGACGCCAAGGGTTTCGGAGAAACCCG
>JAJXUO010000014.1 GCA_021782815.1 Pseudomonadota bacterium | reverse complement strand
TCGGCAGGCACCACCACACGATATTGGTCGGCCTGGTGCTTCTTGTCGCTGTCGAACTTCTGCAAAACGGTGGCGGCGTCCAGCGCCCGCACGTCCTGCGGCAGTTCGGCCAATTCCGCCAGAAGGCCGCGAATATAAGTCACCAGTCGCTCGACACGGGCCATGCCGCGGGACGAGAGCATGCCGTTCTGCAGGGCATAGGCCTGGGCCACCATGATGCCGATGCCCACGGCCACGCCATGGGAAATCCTGAAATGGCTGGCGGATTCGATGGCATGGCCGAAGGTATGGCCGAAATTCAGCAGCAGGCGCTCGGCCTTGTCGAATTCATCGATCTCGATGAACCACTTTTTGGCCTTCAGGCTGCGCTCGATCACCCGCTTGGCCGTTTCAACCTCAAGCCGGGTCCCGATGGCGCCGGCGTCGGCCAGATAAGCCTCGAACTCATCCTCGCTGCGGGCGTAGCAGATCTTCACCGCCTCGCACAGGCCGTCAACGATCTGCTGCGTGCCCAGGCTTTTCAGAAAGCCGAGATCGATGACGATCTGCTGCGGCGGATAGAAATTCCCCACCAGATTCTTGTACCCCGCCACATTGATCGAGGATTTTCCGCCCACACAGGAATCCACCATGGCCAGCAGCGTGGTCGGCGCGTAGGTCCACCGGATGCCGCGCATATAAATCGAGGCCAGAAAGGTGGCGATATCCTGGATGATGCCGCCGCCCACGGCCACCAGATGGCTACGGCGATGCACCCCCAATTCCCGCAGCCGAACGATCAGCGGCGCGATCTCCTCCAGGGATTTGTTGTCCTCCGAAGCCAGCACCTCGATCTTCCCGGATGCGGCGGAAAATTCCGGGGCGTTGCCGAACACGGCGTCGGCCAGAATGGTGGTTGCGGCACCGGCCTCGCGGACCAGGGCATCCAAGAGCGACTCGCCGACGACAATGCCATAGGCGCCGGACGAGGAGGCGATCTCAAAGGTAACGGACATGGGAAAACCCTTTATCGGCGGCAACGAACTGTCCGGTAATCCCGGAATTGGCAGAACTACAGAAAAATTCGGCCAGAGAACAGACATCATTCAGTGACGGCAGCTGTCGCAAAGGCGTGGCCCCCTCCAGACCGGCCAACTGCCCGGGCGTCAGATTGGCGCGGGTCATGGGGGTATCGAGCGCGCCGGGCAGAATGGCGTTGATCAGATAGCCCTCCGGTCCCAGATCGGCCACCAGAGACTGCACCAGCCCGACCAGCGCCGATTTGCTGACGCAGTACGACAGTTTGTTCTGCCGCGCGATATCCTGCCAAATGGAACTGATGACACAAAGGCGTGCCGGCCGGGTCAGCTTCTCCCGCGCCAGCAAGGCCTGCAGGGTTTTCAGGATAAAGACGACGTTCGCCTCGTAAAGCGAGCGATGGACATCGACATCGAAGGTACGGATCTGATCGGCGGCATTTTTTCCCTGCGCCCAGATCACCGCATCGATCGGTCCGGGCAAGGCCGCCAGGGCTTCGGCATATCCCTCCGCCTCGGGGTCGACGGCGAACCAGTGAACCCCCGTCGCCTCCTCTCCCGCGGGACGTCCGGACCGGCTGACCGCCAGAACCTCCCAGTCGCGGGCGGAAAACCAGTGGCACAAGGCGGATCCAATGGCCCCCGAAGCACCAAAAACAACGATTCTCGCCATTCCAGTATCTCCCCCCCCCGGTGGATGATACCACCGCCAACAGAAAACAGGTGCCCCGCTTACGCGGGACACCCATTCAATCTCAAATCAGCAAAAATTACTGATTGAGCACGTGCCAACGGTCTTCCAGCATCTTCAGACGGGCGGCATCCTCGCGCTCGATCATGCCGTAATATTCCCGCTTGTTCTGCAGCCACAGCAGCTCGAAATGCACGGCCTGCAGCAGGCCGTCCTCGATCTTCGCCGACAGCAGGGCGTCCTTCGAGAAGATCACCTTGCGGGTCTCGAAGCGGGTCATATGGGTTGCGGCGATCTTGCGCAGGGCCGGCAGGGTTTCCAGGCTGACGCCGCCGCCCACCACCAGATCCAGACCGGACTCGCGGGTGGCCTTGGCCACTTCGATCACCATGTCGGTCACCTTGTCGGAGCCGATTTCCGCGCGGGACATGCCGGCGGAGAGAGCGAAATCGACACGGCCGAACACGATGCCATTGGCGCCATCGGGAACCTTGGCGGCCTCGATCAGCTGCGGCAGGTTGTTATAGGCGGTGATGGTTTCCAGATTGAACAGGAAGTCGGTGTGCTCCTGCTCATCGGGCTGGAACACCTTGTTCTTGGCCTCGATGAACTTCGAAACGGCATAGGGGGATTCGATCATCGGCGCGATGACATATTCCACCCCGAACTGACGGCTTTCCAGCAGATCGCGGATGGCCTCGCAACCGCCGATCTTCAGGCCCAGATTGACACCGGCCTTGCGCGCGATTTCCAGCAGACGCAACAGCTCGTCGACGCGGGTGCCTTCCGCTTCAAATTCGGCCTTAACGGCAAGAACGCCAAATTCCTCACGACCGCGGCGGAGGATCTCCAGCATCTTCTTTTCACGTGTGTTCATCGTTGTTTTGCCTTCAATTCAGTATTCAACAATAGGAATCAGCATGTTTTCCGCGAGTTCCTCACGCGACAGGAACGGCGCCATATCCTCGGGAGGAGGACTGACGATCCGCCCGTCGGGCATCTGCTTGGAGGCCAGCTTCGGAGCAAATCCCTGCTGCAGGTCCAGGAACAACTCGCACGCTTGCACTCCATCCCCTTCGAGAGTCGCGCGAATGGCTTCGCGCATTTCGTTATGATTATGAGCGGCGCGATATGAAATATCATAAGCCCGCAACAGTTTTTCAAAATTAGGGAACGTCACCCCACTGCTGTCGTCGCAGCCGACATATCTTCCCTTGAAGAAGTTCTGCTGCGTTTGCTTAACAGACAAATAGCCGTTGTTGTTAAGCACGAACAGTTTCAAAGGTATTTTATTGCCAACAACAGTTTGCAGCTCCTGCAAATTCATCTGAATGCTTCCATCCCCGGCAATACAGATGATCCGCTTAAAATCACCGGCGCGGCAGGCGCCGATGGAGGCGGGCAAATCCCAACCCATGGTGGCACAACCGGAGTTGTGAAACAAGCGCTGGCCCTTTTTGAGCACCGCCGCCTGGAAGGTGACGACACAGGCGGCGCCGTTGGCGCACACCACCACATCGCCTTCCTGCAACTGCTCGAACAGCGCATCGACGAAACAGTAATTGTTGACGGCCGGGCTGTTCCAGTATTCCGGCAGAACCGCCGGATAACGCCGGCCGCGCTCGCGGCACCACTCCAGCCAGGACTCATGCTCGGGCTGAGGACGATAGTCGTGTTCCAGCATAGCCGGAATCAGATCGCGCAGATCGGCATGGACGGGAAGATCGGCCTTGACCGTGGGTTTGCGCAGTTCGTTCGCGTCGATATCCACAATGACCTTGTAGGCCGCCCGGGCAAAGGCCGACCAGTTATAGCTGATCATGCGGATATTCAAACGGCTCCCCAGCACCAGCAGGAAATCGGCGTTCTGCACCACGAAATTACCGGGGCGCGTGCCGATGGTGCCGGGACGTCCGCAATACCAGGGATTCTCATCGGGAACCAGATCGTGGGAATTCCAGGCCGTGGTCACCGGGATTTTCAGCTTGTCCAGCAGGCGCAGCATGTTCTGATGCTGCCCCGACAACCAGACGCCGGTGCCCACCAGCACCACCGGGCGCTTGGCGCTGCGCAGGCGATCGAAAATCTGCGCGATGCTCGCCTCCAGATCGCTTTCGTAGGGCGCCGGCGCCGGCGGCTCGAAAGCGGCCAGATCGTCGGTCTCGATGGTGGCCCCCTGCACGTTCAGCGGCACGTCCAGCCACACCGGACCAGGACGGCCGGTGCGGGCTTCGTAAAGGGCACGCTCCAGGTGGTAACGGATCGACAGGGGATCCAGAACCATTTCCGCATATTTGGTGATGGGCTTGACCACCGGAATGATATCCAGCTCCTGGTCGCCCAGCTGACGCAGCGGCACCTCGGTGCTGCGCACATGGGTCTCGAATTTCACCTGCCCGGAAATCACCAGCATGCCGATGGAATCGACATAAGCGCCATAAACGCCGGTAATGGCGTTGGTACCGCCCGGCCCCGAGGTCACGCAGACCACCGGCAGCTGGTTGTTGATGCGGTAGTAGCCGTCGGCGGCAATGGCGCAGGCCTGTTCATGATGAAAGAAGGTTTTACGCAGGCCGGGATGCTGTCCGAACGAATCGTTCATGTGCATGGCGCCACCGCCGGTGATCATGAACACATCGCGCAAACCGGCATCCGCCAGGAAATTCGCAATATAGTCGGAAACCTTGACCTTGGCCATTTACAGCCCCTCTGAACGGTGCCAGGCGATCATCCGCGTGATCGCCTCTTCCAATGAAACAGACACATCCAATCCCAGTTCCCGCCGCGCCCGGTCGACATCGGGAACATAATAGCTGACCGGATTCGACGCATCGACACGCCCGGCAATATGGACCGAAACCGGCGTGGGCGACAGGCGCGCCACCGTATGCGCCAAATCGCCAATGGTGACGCCCTGATCCGACCCCACATTGTAGGCGCGCGAGGATTGTCCGCGCACCATGATGGCCAGCAGCCACACCACCAGATCGGCGGCATAGAGATAGGAGCGCACCTGGGTGCCGTCGCCCCCTACCCGCACCGTCCGCCCGGCCAGGGCATCGCCGACGAAATTCCCCAGAGCGAAATGGGTATCCAGCGGCAGCAGCGGCCCGGCCAGGGCGAAAATCCGCGCCACCGGCACCTGCAAACCGAACTGTTTGGCATAGATGGCGCACAGCAGCTCGGCCATGCGCTTGGATTCCGAATAGGTGTAATAGGGATCCAAGGGATCAGGCGAACAAATGCTGTCTTCCCGGATGTGGGTGATATCGGGGGCGAATTTACCGTAAATCCCCCCCGAACTCATCATCAGCACCTTGCCGGCGCCGGACTGACGGGCCAGCTCAAGGGTGCGGCGCGTGCCTTCGACGATGGTATCGGCCATTTGCAGCGGATTGTCGCGGTTCAGCGCGGCGCTGGCATCCGTGGCGGCATGGATCACGCTGTCGTAGCGATTGCCGTCCGGCTCCAGGCTGCGGACATCGCCCGCCACCAGCGTGATGGCGCCTCCGGCCACAAGATGCGGGAACCTAGTCTGAAAGCGCGACGGGTCTCGGGTCAGAACGGTAACCTGCACACCAAGATCCAGGGTGCGGTTTGCCTGGCACAAAACCTCAAGCATCCAAACACCGATGAATCCGGTGCCTCCGGTAAAAAAGATCCGGTGCTCTTTCAGGGCCAACAAATCCTTCTCCGCGCGGCGAACCACATCGCACAGATCACTCTCTGGCAACTTCACCATCACCCCCAGCCAAACCGCATCCATCACAACACAGGCGATTGCGAACAGCGTTTCACCTCAACCCTTGCGGCGAATATAAATCAAACCACACGATAGGAAAAGCGAAAGAACACAACCAAGAGCTAATTTATGCAAAACTCTTGGAAATACCGGACGAACGCTAACAGACACGTCTTCAAGCAACCGCGCCTTTCCCTCATCAAGAGAAAGGAGCGAGTTTTTTACCGCTTGAATCTGGTCGAGGTCATGCGAAATTACTGTGTCAAAAAAGAGCATCCTCTGCGCATGCGAGTCGGCACTGGTTTTCAGAGCCTCCTGATCCGCCTCATCGCGAATCACTTTTTTCTGCAGCTCGGCCAAGGTTGCCGTCGCGAATTTCACAGATTCCGCTTGAAGCTCGTTTTCATGCTCGAGCAAAACATCCACGACACACGTCAATCCGCGCCGGGCGATTGATTGATCGGTATTCCAATAGTGGAGCTGCAGCACATTCGCGGAACCGGCCACCATCGACGCCGAGAGATGGTCTTCGCCGCCATAAATCGGGGCCAGCATGGTTTGAGCCAGGCCCGAGATCCCCGCCCGCCGCTCCACCTCATTCAAAAGCGACGGCGCCCCCAGGCGTTGCGCCACAACCAACGGCGATTCCGCCCCCCCCTGCGGCAACTGCACCAATGCCGTTGCCTGAAAATGCGGCGGAACGAAGCTCAGGACCACAAAAGCCGAAATGAACCCAAGAAAACATCCAATCAATATATTAAACTTATGAAGTGAAAGAAATTTCCAGTTCACGGTAGCCCACTTATCCATTGGATTCTCCAAGCTTATGATGCCGACAATATTTAAAAAAATTTTACCAGCACAAAAGCCTGCATTGAAGGTATAACTCTAGAGGATCCCGGATTTTACCCACCCGTATTATGCGAACGGTAAAATCCGGGACCTTATCCCAAATCCCGTTGATCTGAACCGATCACCGGAGTCCCTCACGCGGCGGGCGGGATCTTCCAGACCCCTTGCCTAACGCGGCATCAGCCGCGCGTCGCCTTGCTCCCAACCGGCGTCGCGATGAGCCCCGCTCACCGCGCCTTGGTATAAACCCATCCGGCACCACGTCTCAATCGATACGACCGCCACGCACCTTCCGATACGCCTGCAGCTGACGCAAGCTGACGGCACGCATATCCTCGCCGCGCAAATGCCGGACATACCAGTCGACGGTCGCCTCGATTCCCTGCTCCAGGGACCATACCGGCTGCCATCCAAGCACAGCACGGGCCTTGCTGCAATCCAGCTTTAACAGATGCGCCTCATGCAAATTGGCCTGGTCCGAGACATCGGCCCAACGAGCCCCAGCCCCCCAATGCCCCTGCACCATATCGATCACCTCGGCCACGGTGCGCGTATCGGCATCGCGCGGACCGAAATTCCAACCCTCGGCCAGAGCCGCATCGCTCCACACCCGTTCGGCCAAGGTCAGATAGCCCGACAACGGTTCAAAAACATGTTGCCAGGGGCGGACGGCACGGGGCGAGCGGATCGTCAACACCTCGCCGGCGCCAAAAGCCCGCACGGCATCCGGCACCAGACGGTCCCCCGACCAGTCGCCGCCACCGATGACATTGCCGGCGCGGACCGAGGCAATCCGGGTCGGCAACGCGGTGCCGGGCCCGAAATAGGAGTTGCGGTAGGCCGCCGTAACCAATTCGGAACAGCCCTTGCTGTTGCTGTAAGGGTCGTGCCCGCCCATGGGATCGTTTTCGCGATACCCCCAGGGCCACTCCTTGTTTTCGTAACACTTGTCGCTGGTGATGCTGACGAACACCTCCACCTTGCCATGCTGACGCACGGCCTCCAGCAGATGAACCGTTCCCATGACGTTGGTCATGTAGGTTTCCACCGGGTGATGATAGGAGTAGCGCACCAACGGCTGCGCCGCCATGTGGAAGACCACCTGCGGATCGGCCTCGCGCACCACCCGCGTCACCAGATCCAGATCGCGGATATCGCCGATGATGGAGCGGATCCCCTCACCGACGCCGGCAGCCTCGAACAGATTGGGGCTGGTGGAGGGCTGCAGGGCCAGCCCCGTGACCTCGGCCCCCATCTCGCTCAACCACAGCGCCAGCCAACCGCCCTTGAATCCGGTATGACCGGTAACCAGAACGCGCTTGCCGCGCCAGAACGCTTCGGTGATGGCCATTACCAGGTCTTCCACGGAGCCGTACCGGAAACCCACAGATTTTCCAGGTAGTGTTTATCGCGCAAGGTATCCATGGGCTGCCAGAAGCCCGGATGATGAAAGGCCGCCAACTGCCCCATCTCCACCAGACGCTGCATCGGTTCCTTTTCCCAGACGGTGTCGTCACCATCGACCAGATCCAACACCTTGGGATTCAGCACGAAGAAGCCGCCGTTGATCCAGGAACCATCCCCCTTCGGCTTTTCCTGAAAACCCATGACCTTATTATCATCAATGGCCATGGCGCCGAAACGGCCAGAAGGCTGGGTCGCGGTAACCGTCCCCAACAAGCCGTGGTTTTTATGGAACGCGATCAGATCGCGGATATTGACGGTGGCCACGCCATCGCCGTAGGTCATGCAGAAATCCTCGTCCCCGAGATACTGCCGGATCCGCTTCAGACGGCCGCCGGTCATGGTCAGCTCGCCGGTGTTCACCAGGGTGACCTTCCAGGGATCGGCCTGGTTTTCATGCACTTCCATACCGCCGTTGGCAAAATCGAACGTCACATCCGACATATGCAGGGCGTAATTGGAGAAGTACTCCTTGATGATATACCCCTTGTAGCCCAAGCAGATCACGAACTCGGAAATGCCGTGGCTGAGATACATCTTCATAATATGCCAGAGGATCGGCTTGCCGCCAATTTCAACCATGGGCTTTGGACGAAGATCCGTTTCCTCGGATAAGCGCGTACCAAGCCCCCCAGCAAGAATGACCGCTTTCATAATTCACCTATCCTGATGACACAAAGGCATATTGTCGCGAGGCATATCCCGGAAAGCATCGCAAATCAAGAGGAAAGCCCGCCAAACACACGTATTGGAACCCATAGCAAACGAAGCTCAGATTTTACGAGAAATCCCAATTGCCCAGTCATCCACCTTCTTGACCAAATGCGTAGCCAAGACAAGAAAAGGTGCGGCAATAAGAAAACTCAACAAAACCGTGATCCCATAACTAAAACGATGAGTTTCACTCAGCTTTGTAAACAGGAAACATGTCACAGAGCCCAAAAACACTGTGTGGGTTACGTATAGAGCAAAGCTATATTCACCGAGAATCTGGCAGAACCTGTTTTCCAAAAAATGGTGCGTTGACGGAACAAGCATGACCCCCAGCACAAGGAGAATCGCTCCCAAAGCCCAGGGATAAGTAAGAGGATGCAAGTTCATGGAACGGAACGCTATTTCAACCAAGTGGTAGGGCCAGAACGGAAGGTTTCCGATATTGGCCGCGCCCAAGAACCACCCGAGCAACAGGATGGGCACCCCGTAACGACGCAGTCGGACATAAACATTTTGTGAGTTTTGATAAACGTCTGCCGCTGCCATACCAAAGAAAAACACAGCGTAATGCGGATCTCCCGGAAGAAGAACAAACGCAAGATAAATAAGAACAGCATGAAATATATAGCGCTGCGCCACAGAAAGCTTAAGGGCAAAGGCCACATATATCGCCATGAAAATCATATACGAGCCAAGAAGCTCAATAAGCAATGTACCAAGATTTGAATTATAGCTCCCAGCAGCAGATGTTCCAACAAACCAAAGATCATAAAGACCATAATGCAGGGCATTATAAACAGTTGGAGAAACCTCGCTCCAGTTCAGCTTCAACCACCATGAATTCGCAATGCCACCAGCTTGCTGGTTAAACATAAATCCTGTTTTCAACAGAAAATATGACAGCATAACCGTTGCAAGAGCTGGCGGCATCAAGCGAACATACCGTCTGAAAAAGGCTTTTTTCAAAGCCTCAGCGTTACATTCCCCAAAAAATTTCACACTAATAACGAAGCCACTGAGCATGAAAAATATAAAAACGGCAAAATCACCAGCAAAAAAAATATCAATAGGACTTCTATAAATATACCTCTCAAGAATTGGCACCTGCATTTTAATAGACGGCATAACGGATCCGGGAAAGAAAGCCAAAAAATTATGCCAGAGGCACACAGCCAATGACGCTATACCACGAATGCCATCCATATAATGAAATCTATGGCTTTTCGTCGTTTTAATAATGTCGCTCATTCACGAACCCTCACGAAAAAAGATAAATAAACTAAATTCGCCTGATCAACCCCAGAACTCCATCACTTTTTATTATTTTAAATATTTTAGAAAAAAAATAACCCCTATTTTTCCAAAGCTGGGACCGGATCTTAGAATTTACAGTCTCAAAAAAAATTCTGTATTTTGACTTCTTAATAGACGGCAATATAATAGAATTCACAGGTGCGCATTCAGATGCAACCTTCTGCGTTTTAGAAATAAAATTCTCCAAATGTTTCCAAAATAATTTTTCAGAAGAACGATAATTTTCAGCAACACGCCCGACCGTCGCCTTTGCTCGTTCGATTTCACCTGGGGCATCTCCCCAAGCAAAACCATCGGCCCCCAATTCCTTGGCTCCAATGATGTCCGTCAGATGTTCATTCGGCAAGAAAACCGCAGGACAACCGCATAAGGCGGCCTCGAGAGCGACGGCCGTGTTTTCGTAGCAGTAAATCAGCTCACACCGGGAGAAAATTTCAGCCATTTCCTCGGGGCTTTGCTCTTTCGTGATCTCCAAACTCGCACGCGTTTGCGGCAATAGGCTGCCCGGATGCAGAAGTTGGTATTTTTTGGCATAAAAACAGGTTCCGGACCGTGCTCTCTCGGTTTCGGGCGGATGAAAGATCCGGGAATTGGACGTGGGGATAAACAGCACATTCTCCGGATACCCAGCCGCCTCGGCTAAAACCGCAGAGTAGCCGAACACAATCTCGTCCGGCGCATAGGTTTTATCCCCTCCCAAGAGGCCGGGAAAATTCAACACGTAACGCACCACGACGGACGCGTTCATGGGATTGCCGGGAATCACCTCCGGATACACGACGATGGGCTGGCGTCCGGCGCTTAAGTGCGCATCGGCCAGATCCTGCGTCAGACGAGGCGTCGTCAGGCTGGGGCTTAAAGCGGGAACGCCCTCCGGCAGATCAGGATCGATCACCATGAAAGCCTGATAGCCGCATCTGTTCAGGTTATGGCAGAGCAGATGCAGACTTTTCACACCAGCCGAAAAGCGGGTATAGGGCGGCGCGACGATATAATAAGGATGGCGGGAATCATCGGGAAACACAGCCACATCCTGATCGTCCTGCAACTCTCGCATCCCCTCCCCCGGTCTCAAACAGCCGACCCGGATTCGGTGGTGATGTTGGACATCTGCACCACGGCTTGAAACCGGTCACTGGTGCGCATCAGTGTATCAAAATCTCCGCTTTCCACAATCCTGCCCTGCTCCATCACCACCAGCCGATCGCAGGTGCGCAGAGTCGACAGGCGATGCGCAATGGCGATGATGGTCACACGCCCTTTCAAGGCGCGGATGGTTTCCGAGATGCGGTATTCCGTTTCCACATCGAGAGCCGAGGTGGCTTCGTCGAGAATGAGGATGCTGGGATTTTTATAGAGCGCACGGGCCAAAACCAGGCGCTGGCGCTGGCCGCCCGACAGAAGCTTGCCGTTTTCGCCGGCAGGACTTCCGGCTCCGGCCTCCAGTCCACAGACGAAATCCCACAGCTCCGCCAGCTGCAGCGCCCGCGTGACCTGGGCATCGTCGATCTCGCCCACAGGCACGCCGAAAGCCACATTTTCACGGATGCTGCCGTCGAAGATGAAGGCCTGCTGATCGACGAAACCGATAGCCTGGCGCCAGGAGCGGATCGCATCGTGATCGATCGAACGGTCATCAACGACGAAGCTGCCCTCCGGCACCGGGAGGAATCCCA
Source organism: Pseudomonadota bacterium (assembly GCA_021782815.1). Classification (GTDB taxonomy): domain Bacteria; phylum Pseudomonadota; class Alphaproteobacteria; order Rhodospirillales; family Magnetospirillaceae; genus JAJZGK01. The sequence continues at coordinate 50,327 of JAJXUO010000014.1, read as the reverse complement.
GCAACACACCGATCAACGTGCTTTTTCCGGCCCCGGACGCGCCGATCACCCCCAGAAATTCCCCCTGGGGAATGGTCAGGCTGACATGATCCAGCGACGGCGCATCGCTGCCCGGATAGGAAAAGGTCAGATCGCGCAAAGCCAGCTGCCGTTCGATCACCAGGGGGGAAACGCGCTGCTCGCCCGACCAAAGGGCATCGTTTTCATCAACCGCCGCATAGCCCACCGTTTCAGCCTCGCTCATCAGGGTATTCACCAGTTCGGCCGTGGCATTCATCGCCGACAGCGAGGTGAGGCTGCGGTTGATCACCGGCACCATGCGAAACACCGTCATCACCAGTCCGGCCAGACTGACCGCCACCGACTGATGCGGCGTGCTGGAAAACATGATCATGTTGAAGGCCACGATCATGATGGAGATCAGGATCAACTCGGTGCCGGCCACCGGCAGCATGTTGTAGAACATGATCCGCCCATCGATCTCCATCACCTGGCGATTGGCCTCGGAGAACATGCGGGTGAAATAGGCCTCCTTCAGATTGATCTTGGTTTCGCGGTAGGCGGCGATGCCCTGTTGCAGGGCCGACATGTTTTTCTGGCTTTGCACCACCATCTCGTGGCTATAGCCCGCCACCCGCTTGTTGATAAAGCGCTTTTGCAGCTTGAAGAAGGTGTAGAACAGCCCCCCCACCACCACCGACACAACGGGATGCGTAAAAAACAGAAAACCAAGAAGGAAAACCGCGACAACGATATTCGAGAAAAATAAAATGGCCCTGAAAATATAATTATTGATCGCCGTGACTACGACATAAGACAAAGTATCGATGGAAACAGACGAATTTCTCTGCACATGAAAGGTGTAGGGCGCCACCATATAGGCTTTGAACAACCGGCAGCAGATCACGTTTTTCCAACGCGACAGCACATGGTTTTCCATGTTGAGAACGCCGACCTGCACGAAGGAACGGAACAGATAGACGCCGGCAATGGCCAGGCTGACGGCCAGAACGACGTATCGCGGGTCCGGTTCCCCCATCAATCGGTACAGCCAGGACAAGGCGGGCCGGGTGCGCGTGGCGCCGGGATCATCCACCAGGGTCATCAGCGGAAAGATCAGCAACACCCCCATCAGTTCCAGGGCACCATTCAACACATCGGCCAGGAAGACGATGAAGATGGATTTATAAAAGCCCTCTCCGAACAGGGAGAGAAATTTCCGCAGAATACCGAACATGCCATGTCCTTGCCCAAAGCCCACGTCCGGCGGGCCGCGTGCGCAGGCTAGCGACAGACGCGGCCCCGGGCAAGAACTAGCCTTGCCCGTCGGGCGGTTTCGGCATCACGTCTCACGGCGCATCCTTGCCGCCCTTATGCAGCCCAGACAGCGTATCCCGCCATTCTTCCCTGGAGACGGCGCAAATTTCTCCACGCCGGTGCGGTGTCGGGATATGCCACGTTTCCATCAGGGAACAGCGGGCAATCACCCCATTCAGCCGTTGCCCGTCGACAATCGACCAGGCACTGAGATGCGTAAGCAGGATTTGCAGGCCAAGATAGGTGATCGGCGTGAGGTTGGGCCGGTTCCGTAAGGCGCTATAGGTCAAATCATCGATCACAAGGCCGCCTGCATTTAACGGAGGCACGGTTTCCCGACTCAACGCGGCGATATCGCCGGAAACCGCCTGCCAGTCATGGAACAAGGAGAGGCTTCCCCCTTGTTCGTATTCGGCAATAGCCGGCACAAACAGGCTTGCATTCGCCCGATAACACGCCCCTGCCGTCAGCAGAAAAAGGGCCGCCACCGGCCAGCTCAGAAGCCTCCAATGCCCCTTCAAATCAGCCAAACCCATAACCATTGCGCAGGATAACAGGGCCATAAAAACAGCAGAGCGATAGAAAGCATTTTGAGCGTCATAAACCCAAAGAGCATAGACGGGAAACGTCAGCAAAACGGCGGAAATAGATAATCTGTTAGAAAGGAGTGTGTCCGCGATTGAACGCCCCCCTCCCCCGCGGGCAGCCGAAAACAAAACTCTCATAACGCCATACAATGAGAATAAAAGACTCGATACAACGATTAGAAAAACAGAATAAAGTATAAAATTATCCGAGTTGCGCAGAAAAAAGTCAGCCCCCTTCATATTGACATTCGGCACATACGGAACACGCCTGACACCCCCAGACATATAACTAATATTTTCAATTAATAGTCTGACCTTATTGACGGCAAAACTGCCACCCCCCTCCCTCTGCAGATCCGCGAAATGAAATGCCAACGAATCACGGAGGGCTGAAATCCCCGGATAGCCCGTGCACGCTCCGTGATGCAGCATCACACCGAAGGGCACCAGGGGGGCAACAACCGCCGACGCCGCGAGGAAGGCCATGGGAAACGATAGCCACTCGCTTGCCAGAAAAAGCAGAGCGTAGAATGTGAGCGGGAAGAGTATCAATCCCTGCAAATGCACATAGCTTGATAGATAAAAACTCCCCCATACCCCCAAGGCAAGGGGCAGAACATAGGCCTTGCGTCCCCTTTCGGGCACGGCAAGGGCGACCATGACCAAGGCGACATTGAGAAGCAGCAAAATTTCGGGGCGCGCCATGACCAAAACCGCCCCGGTCGTGCCGATAAACCCGCCCAGGATCGCGACGGCGGATACAATATGACGCCGGCTCCACCCCAACCACAGGGCTGCCGGCAGCACTCCCCCACTGATCAGCATCACACCATTTCGCACCTCATGGGGGGCGACAAAGCGATCATATTGGCTGAACAGCCAAGCGGCAGGCCGATACAGCCAGGAAATGCGTTGGTAATCCCCATTGCATAAAATAAAAAGACTGCGCTGAAAGGGCCCATCCCGCCAGGCGCGGGCACCGATCAGCCGATAGGCGATTTCATCGGGGTAGATTGGAAGAGCGTGCCACTGCCACAGCATCGCCCCACCAATAGTTAAAATACACACAGAAAACATAACATAAAAAATCACCCTAAGTTTCGATCCAGATATTTCATGAAAAAAATATAGACGTTTCATCTGGAAACCCACAGACAATAGATATAAACAAAACAATATTACGCGCCATTATGACGCAGCATTCATTGTTTTGTGATTTCTCGAATCGATATCATCTTAGCCGGAATCCCTGCAACAACCGTGTAGGGAGCGACATCTTTTGTGACGACCGCAGCCGCGGCAACGATCGCCCCCTCCCCGATGGTGACCCCCTCCAAAATCGTCGCCCCGCCGCCGATCCATACATAATCCGAAATCCGAATCGTGTGCCCCGTATCGGGCAGGGATAAGGAGGAATAATCGTGACCAGCTCCCAACAATGTCACGCCAGGCCCAAGCGCGACATTGTTTCCGATGATGATCTCCGCCCCATCAACATGTATGGAGGGGTAAATTTTGCACCCTCGGTTTAAGGAAACATTCGATCCGATGGAAATACGCCACGGATAACGCAGATAACAACCATAATCAACAAGAACATTAGATCCTATTTTCTTGAGAATTAATTTCAAGAAAACAAGCCTAATCGGGTATGGCATAATATCAAGAAAAATAAATAGTAAATTATTAAAATAACCGTATGACGTTACAAGAAATTTTCTCATTGTCATTTCATTAAATCCAAAAATTTTATAAAAAATTTCACAAGTATTCTTTTAAAATACGCGAATCATCAGAATAATATTCTGACGCCAGATCCCGAAGGACACCAAGCCCCGCATCCCCCTCCTTCCGCCCCCCGGAAAAACGAGCAGAAATCCGATCAAACGCAAGACGAATGTAAACAACACCAGCTCTTGGAACCAAGAGCTTTATAATATTAATTACAAATTCATTGCGCAAAATCTTGTTTATAAGCTTAGAATGAGACCTATCGCTTGAATTAATTTTATCATTTACAATATTTACATCATTATAAAATGGCTTAACGCCGATATGAGATTCTATTTTCCTCAAAGCCTCTAAAGGATATTTAACGACATCGGAGAATTTCAGAATAAGAAGTGTATCGGGAAAAAGGGTTTTGTACTCTTCAATCCGACGAGCGATATCCCCAGGCCCCATATTGAACAGAAGTTCCTGGTTATCCTCTACCAGCGTGTACTTCCCATAAAGAAATTGCTCGAATGTCGGAATCGCCCCATCAAACGTGGAGATCTGCCGATAGAGAGACAGAGCCCAATCCCCGGGATCGCGCACACACAAAATCACCTTCGCATCTTTATTAAAGGCATGAATACGTTGCGGTGACGGCAGATCACGATTGACGAAGGCCAACGTCTCCGTATCGATGGCAATCGATTCATTGGGAACATCAGAAAAATGATTCCAGAAATAATCTTCGCCATTTTCATAGTGAAGACTAAAATAGTTCGTTTTACGGCGAAACGGGATGAATATATCCGGATGACGGGAGAAATTATGATATAAAAATGTAGTTGCGGCACGCGGCATCCCAACAAGAAATGCCATTCTGCTCTTATCCATCACGTCGATGACTCCAAAATCGCCAAACCGAACCCGGTTTTTCCGTGTGAATTTCCATTGTAGAGCATATATCTCGCGCTTTTATGCTCGAACACAAACGGATATTCGATCATCTCGGAATCCCATCCCGTTTCCGAGACATCAATCCCGCAATCCGGCAAGCGCAACTGCCAACTCTCCCCCGTCTCGCTGGTGGCGTAGCCGATCCGGTATTTTCGGCCATTGCCCCCGCGATAAGAAAACCACATCTCGTAGCCCTTATCGCCGCGCAGCACGCTGGGCCGGGAAAAGGCCTGCGCCACCCCCAGCTGATGCGGCACCGCCTGCCCTCGTCTCGTCCAGGCATGCCCATCGGCTGACGTCGCATACTGAAGGACATGCAGCATTTCCCCATTCCCGGCATCCCAGGTAACGGTGGAGCCATACCACATTTTATAAGTGTTATCGGCAGCCATGACCCACGGATAGGACAGACTGACGGGATCGACGGCGTCCACTCCCATGAAAGGGAGCTCTCCGTCAAGTCGCAAAGAGGAATCCTCCCCCAGGATCAAGCGTCCGATATCACCACGCCAGTGCCCGGTAGCCGGGGTCTGCCAGCCCATGAAAAGCATGTAGACACCCCCGCCCGCGGCGTAGCAATTCCCGATGCTGACGCCGTGCGAATAGAACGATCCCTCCGGACCATGCTCGAAGACGGGAGTCTCGTGGGCATAAACCACCGCGCGGCGGGCGATATCGATATCCACATAGCCCACGGACGAACGGTTCTGCAGATCCCGGCCGCTGTAAAACACACGGAAAACGTCGCCGTCCAAGGGGACGGCCAGCGGATTGGCGGCATGGCTTATCAGCTTGGGATGCCTGGAGCACGGGGAAAAAATATGCCCTAGTTTTCTCCACCCCATCATCACACCTCAGATCCCACGCAATCTGGAAGAGGGCACCTTGGCGCGCGGACTGGCCTCCCCCACGTAAACCCCTTCGGGATCCGCATCGCCCAGCAACAGCGTCCCGGCGCCAATGACGCAACGCGGCCCAACGGTGATATGATCCCGTAAGGTGGCGTTCACGCCGATAAAGCAGGCCTCCCCCACCGTCACCCGCCCTGAAATGACCACATGGGAGGCGACGAAGCAATGATCCCCGATGCTGGAGTGATGGCCGATATGATTTCCGCTCCATAAGGTAACATTATTTCCGATCGTTACGAACGGTTGGATTGTATTATCTTCCAAGATAAAGCAATTATCCCCGAACGCTCCGTCGTTAAGAATACTCGCCCCAGGGCTGATATAGCTTGCCAAGCGGTATCCCATTGCCTTTGCAGCCAGATATTTTTCCTTCCGCAATTGGTTCACCCGGGAATAGCCAAGGGCGACAAAAAAATCATGACTCTCGGCAGGATAATGCGCAGAAATTTCTTCAAACGGAAAAACAGGGAGACCACAAAACTCATGTGAATCCATAAACTTCCCATCAACAGTAAAAGCAACGACTTCGTACTCGCTGTCTCTGGAAAAATAATAATGTGCAAGCTGCGCCTGATCGGCGACACCAAATATAATTAGCTTTTTGCTTTTACGCTTCACGTCACTAATTTTTGTCATTTTCATACCTATAGACGTGACGGACAATCGTGTAGGGGCGCGCCTTAACTTCGGAAAATATTTTCCCCACATACATACCAACAACACCAATGAAGGAAATAACAATCCCCCCAAGGATCCATATCGAAACAATCAACGATGTCCATCCGCTTATGGTTCTGCTAGCGAACAACCAATGAGCAGCAAAATTAATAGCAACAATAAGAGATGTTATAAATATAAACACCCCAATATAGAACATGAAAGACAACGGCATGCTGCTGAATGACGTAATCGCATTTACAAATATCGATATCTTTCTCCATATGGAGTATGTCGTCTGGCTGTGAGAAAGCTTCTTAACAACATGTTTTCTCTGATCAAATCCGGTAATTGCCCACAAACCGGCAATGACGATTTCACGCTCACCATGCCGCAGCAGCGCCTCCACATAGCGACGCGTCATCAGCCTGGCGGTCACCAGATTGTCCGGAAGATCCACACCGCTTAAAAGACGGAAATACCGATAAAAATATTGGCCGGACCACCGTTCGAACCAACCGCCCTTGCGCTGTTCCTGCACGCCGAAGATCACGTCGCATTTCTCGGCGGCGAGTCTGGCGGCGAAATCCTCCAGCCACTCGGGCTCCTCCTCAAGATCGCTATCGATCAGGAAGATCAGATCGCCAACGGCATGCGCCAGCCCCGTCATCATGGCCTTGTGATGGCCGAAATTGCGGGACAGATCCACCACGACCACATGCGGATCTTCCGCGGCGATCCGCACCGCCATCTCAAGGCTACCATCCGGCGAGCCATCATTGACGAGGACGATTTCATACTCATCCCCGGCCAAACGGCTGGCCGCACGACTTGTCCTTTCATGAAACTCCACGAGATGAGTTTCAGACCGATATAGAGTGGCAACGATAGAGAGCATCATCAGCACACGTACTTCATGTAGGAGCCAGATTTGTTTCCACAGTTAAAGATCAAATCGACAATACTGACTCCATGCACGAAATCCCCCCACAATTGATCATAGACGGGGTATCCAGAATAATCAGCCCAAGATAATTTTATACCCTTATCAACAAACACATTCTCTTCTATATAATTTTTTGCGGCCGGACCGGAAACATATTCATTTCCACCAGCCTGAGCACATAACCAAGCCAGCCTTTCCGTTCGGTTCTCCCCTTCGAAAGGGGGATAATCCCAGGAATTTGTAATTTTCGTCGTAATCCCAAGATAGCCACAAATAGCCTCGATAAAATACCTATTTAAATCGGATAAGAGACTACCGTTCCACTCGCGATAGAGCGGTTGAAGCCACGATGCCACTTCATCAAAATATCTGGAGCGACGATAATTTTGAAATAATGATTTCCAATGCAACTCAGACCAATGATCTCCATCGATCTCTGTCTCTTTAATTTTCTGATAATATTTTCCCTTCACTAATACAGGAACCGTTATCCATTGAACTCCCTGCGGGGTCTTGATCTGATTTCTGTTACGCCAATCCCTTCTAGTATATTGCATATCATCAAATAATATGAATTCATCAACAGATGCAATAAAATCAAAATACCCTTTCCACGGGATATAATTTGATTGAAGTATTGCAACTTTTCGACCTGAAGACATTTGCAGGAACCCCCGGGAGCGCAAAATTTTTCAGAAGACATCCGCCAACTTTTTACACGCCCAACATGCACCCCGGCACGTTAGCATTGCCTCTCAACCATCGCAATCAATTGAAAACATTACAACTAGCCCCCTCCCGCCTCATGAGGCCGAGGCAATCACCTCGCCCAGGATCGCCACCACATGATCGACCTGCGGATCGGTCATATCCTTCCACAAGGGCAAGCGAATCAGTTGCTCGGACACCCTCTCCGTTGTCGTCAGCGCGCCATGAACCCGGCCGAAACGCCGCCCCGCCGGGGAGGAGTGGAGCGGAACATAGTGAAAGACCGCCCCCACGCCGCGATGTTTCAAGCCCGCCAGAATGGACGCCCGGTCGGACGACGGCGGCAACAAGACATAATAAAGATGACCGTTATGCTGACACCCCTCCGGGACAATGGGACGGCGGATCCCGCCGCTTTGCTCCAGTCCGGCCAAGCCCTCATGATAGCGATGCCATATCTCAAGCCGCCGGCCGATAATCTCTTCGGACTTTCCGATTTGCGCGGCCAGGAATGCCGAAATCAATTCACCGGGCAGGAACGACGACCCCACATCCTGCCAGGTATATTTATCGATTTCCCCACGGAAGAAACGCTGCCGATCCGTTCCTTTTTCCCGAATAATTTCCGCGCGCTCCACAAAGCCGGGATCATTGACCATCAAGGCTCCGCCCTCACCGGAGATGATGTTTTTGGTTTCGTGGAAACTGAAGGCGGCAAAATCGCCGATTCCCCCCAGCATACGCCCCTTGTAGCGCGACATGATTCCCTGGGCCGCATCCTCGACCACCTTGAGGCCCCTGCGTCGGGCGATCTCCATGATGGCATCCATCTCGCAGGCAACCCCCGCGTAATGCACTGGTACAATGGCTTTCGTCCGCGACGTGATCGCCGCCTCAATCAGGCGCTCATCGATGTTCAAGGTATCCGCCCGGATATCGACGAAAACCGGGACTCCTCCCCGCAACACGAATGCGCTCGCGGTCGAGACAAACGTAAAAGACGGCATGATTATTTCATCGCCAGGCTTGATATCCAGCAATAACGCCGACATTTCAAGCGCGGCCGTGCATGAATGCGTTAATAGCGCCTTAGAGCATCCCGTTAAATTTTCTATCCATTTTTGGCATTCTTTTGTAAAATAACCATCTCCAGACAACTGACGCCGCTGATGAGCCTCAATAATATTCGCTATCTCATCACCGCTAAAGTGCGGGATATTAAAAGGAATACTTTTAAAATCGTTTTCCATATTCCCCCAACTCCGCCTATCTCCCAAACCGTGTCCCGGCTTTCATAATTGCACGGAATCGTTTTTGCGGGCAATCACCACCCGGCTGCCGCCCCAGGGAAACCGCCCTCCGGAAACGATCCTTCGCCGCTCCCAGTCGAGACAGCGAAACAGGATGCCGTTCGCCCAAGAGGGCAAGGCATGCTCTTTCCAAAGACCGTCCATATCCCGCTTCCGCGCCAGGAAACGCCGCAGAAGGATCAAAGGCAGCAAAGACGTTACAAAGGAGGATGTGAAGACGATGGAAAACCCTGCTTGCCGGCATTTCTCCTCCAATTCGCCGGAGCGATAACGCCGTTGATGACAGGCAAGCTCGTCGGCCCAACTCCATAGCCATGGATGTTGCGGCACGGTCAGCAACAGCCCGCCTCCGGGAGCCAAAGCTCTATGCATTTCCTGCAAAACCGCCCTGTCGTCGGCGATGTGCTCCAACACATCGCAAGCGGCGATAAGATCAAATTCCGCCGTAAACGGAATGTGCCGGGCGTCCATCTGAAACAGGTCCGCCGTCTCTCCCACGCGTTCCGCCGCCACCGCCAAGGCAGCGGAATAGATTTCACTGCCACAGACCCGCGCCCTCGGTAAGGCCTGTTTCAGGGCCGATAAAACATACCCTGTGCTGCAACCGATCTCCAGAAAGGCCCGAGCCGAGGCGAAATACCGTTCGGCCAGGCCCTGGATAAGGTCGTTACGGGCCCGGAACCAGAAACTGTTGTCCTGAAGCTCTTGAAACCGCCAATGCGCTTCTTCGGGATAAGCCTCGTCGCTTTCCGCCAATTCAGGAGCGAATACTCTGCGGCCCTCCCGGAGAGGGGGCGCAAATCCACAATGAGGACATTGCCATGCCGCAGAGGTGAAACCGGTTTGGCAGTGCAGACATCGACGCATTGTTCTTCCTGCTCCAAAGAGAGGGCCTCAGCCCGCAAGCGACAGGCTAGAGGAACAGCGCCTCGAACGCCGCCGCCGCCTGATCCCAGCCCCAACCGCCCTGCATCGCCAGGCAAGCCCGGTGCTGGCGCTGCCACAGGGCATCGTCGGTCAGTACGCGGATGGCGGCCTCGGCGAAGGCGGCCTCGCCCCGCACCACGAAGCCGGTCTGGCCGTCGATCACCCGCTCCTTCATGCAGGCGATATCCTCCACCACGCCGGGCAGGCCCATGGCCTGGGGTTCGGCGGCGGCGTAGCAGAAGGTTTCACCGGGATCGCCGCGATAGAGAAAGGCGCGGGCCTGGCGCATTTCCGCCGCCAGCTCCGTTCGCGGCACCGGGCCGCGCAGCACCACCCCCTGCCCGGCCATGGCGGCGGCGCGCTCCAGACTGGGGGCCATGCGTTCGCTTTTGGCCGCGCCCACGGCGCCATAGGTGGCGGCGCCGGCAAACACATGCAGCTCGGCCCCCGGCACCTTCGGGGCAATGCGTTCGCCCCATACCGACAATAGCCAATCCAGTGAACGCAAGGGGTTGGAGGTGAAGATGGCCCGTGGCGGCGGCGCAACCGATCGTTCGGTCGCCCCCTGGAACAAAGCGGGAAGCCCCAGGGGAACGACATGGCGGCCGCCATCGAAGCCCCAGGCCGGATAGGTGGAGAGGTGATAAGCCCCGGAAAAGACGATGGCCGGGCGGCGCAGGAACAGCGGCCACTGATAGCGCGGCTTTTTCAGATAGCCGGCGGGATTATGAATCCAGAACACCGCCCGCCCGGCCTTGGGGCACAGGCGGATCAACTGGTTGGCGCGATTGGCGATGTAAAGATCGGCCTGCTTCGGCAGACCGCGATCGGGGCGGTCCGGCTCAAGCGGCGTCCACGCCACTCCTTTCCAGCTGAGCGGCGCCTCGCAGCGGCTGAAGGCCTGCACCCGGTGGCCGCGCGCGGCAAAGGCCTCGGCCAGTTCGGCAAAGGCGGTTTCCGCCCCGCCCAGGGGGCGCTGATCCTTGACGCGGCCATCAAAGGTGATGCCGTCGTCGGCCATGACGATATGAGCGCACATCGCGGGGCCCCCGGCGGAGAGGTGGGAAATCTGGCGCGCCCAGCTGGGTTCGAACCAGCGACCTGCCGCTTAGAAGGCGGCTGCTCTATCCAACTGAGCTATGGGCGCTAAGGGCGCGAACCGCGCCTGCCGAAGCGATCAGCCGACGCGGTTGAAGGCGAAATTGTCGGCGTAGTTCTTGGGCTTGGGGCGGCGCACCGGGCTTTCGGCGATCACCTCGTAATCCAGGCCCTGACGCTGGGCGTAGGCCACAGCGCTGTCCTGGCTGTCGAAGCGCAGACGCAGCTGCGAGCGGGTATCGCGCGAGCCGTTCCAGCCCATCAGGGCATCGGGCGATTTACGGTCGGACGGAGCGAACTCCACCACCCAGCCGCGACGGTCGATGCCGCCCTGGATGATGTTCTTGGCCGGACGGTAAATACGAGCCTTGGGCATATCCCGCTTCCCTTTACGAAAATCGTGTGACCGGCCCCGCCTGGGAGCCATGACAGGGGCTTAGCACAGCCCCGCTTAATGATCAATATCCTGAGGACCGGCCAACGTCAGCCGTAGCGCCGGATCGGGCAGGCTCAGCACATCGAGGCGCCAGCCGCTTTCGCTCAAGGTCAGGCGCCCGGTCATGGCGGGGCCCTGCAGATCGTCGTCGCGCTTTTTGTAGCAGCGGATCTTCAGCGGCGAGGCATCGTTGCGCAGCTTGAGATTGGCCGGGGCGTCGATATGGGCCTCGTAATCGTGCTTGCCCACCAGATCGCAGCGCAGGCCGGGCGGATCGCTGCGGAAGCGCGCCAGGGTGGAGGGTTGCTCGGGCTTGACGAACCACCAGCTGCAGCCGGCCAGGACCAAAAGACCCGGCAGGGCCAAGAGATGATGCATTTTCATGAGTCCCCCCCTTTACAGGCGCCGTCAGGCGCCGCTGACGCCGTAAAGCTGGCGGGCGCGTTTTTCGAAGGCCGCCACCATCATATTGACCGCCTCGCCGAACAGGGCGCCGATCAGGGTTTGCAGCATCTTGTTGCGGAATTCGAAATCGACGTAGAAATCCACATCGGTGCCGTTGCCGGACGGCTCGAAAATCCAGTGGTTGTTCAGATACTTGAACGGCCCATCCGAATAGCTGACATCAATGCGCCGCCCCGGTGTGAGCAGCACGCGCGAGGTGAATTTCTCGCGCACCATCTTAAAGCCGATCATCAGGTCGGCGAACAGCTCGTTGCCCTCGCGGCGGCGGATGCGGGCGGCCACGCACCAGGGCAGGAAATCGGGATAGCGTTCCACATCGGCCACCAGGTCGAAAAGCTGCTGCGGGCTGTAAGGCAGGAAGCGGCGTTCGGCGTGGGTGGTCATTGTCTCACTTCTGTTGTTGCGCGGCCCGGGCGGCGCGCAGCGCCTCGAAATCGCGGTCGGCATGATGCGAGGAACGGGTCAGCGGCGAGGCAGAAACCATCAGGAAGCCCTTGGCGCGGGCCATGGTCTTGTATTCCTCGAACTCGTCGGGGGTGACAAAGCGTTCCACCGCCGCATGCTTGACGGTGGGTTGCAAATACTGGCCGATGGTCAGGAAGTCAACACCCGCCGAGCGCAGATCGTCCATCACCTGCAACACTTCCGCCCGCTGCTCGCCCAGCCCCACCATGATGCCCGACTTGGTGAAGATCTCGGCCTCCACCTCCTTCACCCGCTGCAAAAGCCGCAGGGATTCGAAATAGCGGGCGCCGGGGCGGATGCCGGGATAAAGCCGGGGCACGGTTTCCAGATTGTGGTTGAAGACATCCGGGCGGGCCTGCGCCACGCGATCAATGGCGCCGGGCTTGTCGCGGAAATCGGGGGTGAGAATCTCCACCGTGGTGCCGGGCGACAGGCGGCGCACCGCGGCGATGGCGGCCACGAACTGGAAGGCGCCGCCGTCGTCCAGGTCATCGCGGTCCACCGAGGTGATCACCACATGCTTCAAGCCCATGGACCGCACCGACTCCGCCAGATGCTCCGGCTCGTTCAGGTCCACGGCGCCGGGCTTGCCGGTTTTCACATTGCAGAAGGCGCAGGCGCGGGTGCAGGTATCGCCCAGAATCATGAAGGTGGCGTGCTTGTGCTTCCAGCATTCGCCGATATTCGGGCAGGCCGCCTCCTCGCACACCGTATGCAGGTTCTTGTCGCGCATCAGCTGGCGCACCTCGGCGGCTTCGGCCGAGGTGGGGGCTTTGACCCGGATCCAGGCGGGCTTGCGCGGCGAGGCCTGATCGGGGCGATGGGCTTTTTCGGGATGGCGGAGGGGCGTTTGTTCGGTCATGTGCGATAGTTGGAATGCCAGCCGGGGAAGGTCAAGCATTTCCTTGAAAAGAGGGGAAAAAGCAGTCCGCCGCCCTGCGTTTGCGCAAGGCGGCGGCGCTGGATCAGAAATGAATGGCGCGGCCGTAGGCGTCCAGCACGGCCTCATGCATCATCTCGCTCAAGGTGGGATGGGGGAACACCGCGTGCATCAGATCGGCCTCGGTGGTTTCCAGGGTTTTCGCCACCATGTAGCCCTGGATCATCTCGGTCACTTCCGCCCCCACCATGTGGGCGCCCAGAAGTTCGCCGGTCTTGGCGTCGAACACCGTCTTCACCAGGCCCTCGGTTTCGCCCAGGGCGATGGCCTTGCCGTTGCCGACGAAGGGGAAGCGCCCCACTTTCACCGCATAGCCCAGGTCCTTGGCCTTGGCCTCGGTCAGGCCGACGCTGGCCACCTGGGGATGGCAGTAGGTGCAGCCGGGAATGTTGCGGGTGTTCAGGGGATGCACGTCCTTGAGGCCGGCGATCTTTTCCACGCAGATCACCCCCTCGTGGCTGGCCTTGTGCGCCAGCCAGGGCGCGCCGGCGATGTCGCCGATGGCGTAAACCCCGGGTTCGCCGGTTTCCAGCCACTGGTTCACCAGCACATGGGTGCGTTCCACCTTCACCCCGGTGCCTTCCAGCCCGAGATTTTCCACATTGCCGACGATGCCGATGGCGGTGATCACCCGGTCGACGCTGATGGCCTGGCTCTTGCCGTCGGCCTCCACCGTCACCGTCACCTCCGACACCGTTTTGGCCACGCCCTTGATGGTGGCGCCGGTGAGGATCTTCATGCCCTGCTTCTCGAAGCTCTTGCGGGCGAAGGCCGAGATCTCGGCATCCTCCACCGGCATCACCCGGTCCAGGGCCTCCACCACCGTCACCTCGGCGCCAAGGGCGTGGAAGAAGCTGGCGAACTCGATGCCGATGGCGCCCGAGCCCACCACCAGCAGGCGCTTGGGGCAGGTATCGGGCACCAGGGCCTCCTTGTAGCTCCACACCAGCTTGCCGTCGGGCTCCAGCCCCGGCAGAACGCGGGCCCGCGCCCCGGTGGCCAGGATGATGTGGCGGGCGGAAAGATCGGCCACGGCCTTGTCGCCCTTGGTCACCGCCACCTTGCCCGGCCCGGCCAGTTTGCCCTGGCCGTCGAACACCGCCACCTTGTTCTTCTTCAGAAGATGCTTCACCCCGGCCTGCAACTGCGCCGACACCGCGCGCGAGCGGGCCACGATCTTCGCCAGATCGAAGCCGGCGCCCTGCACCGACAGGCCATAGTCGGCGGCATGCTTGAAGGTGCGGTAGATATCGGCCGAGCGCAGCAGCGCCTTGGTGGGAATACACCCCCAGTTCAGGCAGATGCCGCCCAGATGCTCGCGCTCCACCACCGCCGTCTTCAGGCCCAGCTGCGCGGCGCGGATGGCGGCGACATAGCCACCGGGACCGCCACCAATGACGACAATATCAAAAGACGTATCAGTCATTTAGGGAAAACTCCTAAAGTGCCGTCACAGCAGCATGGTCAAGGGTTCCTCGATCAGCGCCTTGAACGCCGCCAGGAACTCGGCGCCCACGGCGCCATCCACCACGCGGTGATCCACCGACAGGGTGCAGCTCATCACCGTGGCGATGGCCAAAGCCCCGTCCTTGACCACCGGGCGCTGCTCGCCGGCCCCCACCGCCAGGATGCAGCCCTGGGGCGGATTGATGATGGCGGCAAACTCCTTGATGCCGTACATGCCGAGATTGGAGATGGTGAAGGTGCCGCCCTGGAACTCCTCGGGCTTCAGCTTGCCGTCGCGGGCCTTGAGGGCCAGCGCCTTCATCTCGTTGGAAATGGCGGCCAGACCCTTGCCGTCGGCCTGCTTGACGATGGGGGTGATCAGGCCGTTGGGCGTGGCCACCGCCACCGAAACATCCACCTCGCGGTAATAGCGGATGGCGGTTTCGGCAAACGAGGCATTGGCGGCGGGCACCTTCTTCAGGGCCAGGGCCACGGCGCGGATGATGAAGTCGTTGACCGACAGCTTGTAGGCGTCGGAGCGGCCGTTCAGCTCACCGCGCAGGGCCAGCAGCTTGTCCAGCCGGCAGTCGATGGTGAGGTAGAAATGCGGCACGGTCTGCTTGGCCTCGCTGAGGCGCTGGGCGATGACCTTGCGCATGGACGACAGCGGCACTTCGTCGTAAGCCGGGCCGAAGCTCGGCGCCGGAGCGACCGCTTTGGGCACGGCGGCGGCGACCGGAGCGGCGGCGGGTGCTGCGGCGGGCGCGGGTTTCACCCCCGAGGCCAGAGCCGTTTCCACATCATGCTTGACGATGCGGCCGTGCGGGCCCGATCCGGCCAGGCCCTTCAGGTCGAGACCGGCATCCTTGGCGATGCGCCGCGCCAACGGCGTGGCGAACAGCCGGTCGCCCTTGGCGGCGGCCGGAGCCGCAGTCGCGGCCGGAGCGGCGGCGGAAGCGGCAACCGGGGCCGCCGCCACCGGCGCGGCGGCGGGCGGAGCCTTGGGCGCCGCGGCGGCGGCCAGGGCCGAGGCGTCCTCGCCCTCTTCCAGCAACAGGCCGATCAGGGTATTGACCGCCACGCCGCTGGTGCCGGCGGGCACCAGGATCTTGCCCAGCACCCCCTCGTCCACCGCCTCGAACTCCATGGTGGCCTTATCGGTCTCGATCTCGGCAATGACGTCGCCGGATTTCACGGCGTCGCCCTCGGCCTTCAGCCAGCGGGCCAGGGTGCCCTCGGTCATGGTGGGCGACAGGGCGGGCATCAGGATTTCTACAGGCATTCCAAGACCCTCCTAGCGGTAGCACACGGCTTTGACGGCGGCCACCACATCCTCGATCTGCGGCAGGGCCAGGCGTTCCAGATTGGCGGCGTAGGGCATGGGCACATCCTTGCCGCAGACGCGGGTCACCGGCGCGTCCAGCCAGTCGAACGCCTGTTCGTTGATCACCGAGGCGATTTCAGAGCCGATACCGGCATAGGGCCAGCCCTCTTCCAGGGTAACGAGACGGTTGGTCTTTTTCACCGAGCCGACGATGCAGTCCACATCCAAGGGCCGGATCGAGCGCAGATTGATCACCTCCACGGCGATGCCGTCCTTGGCCAGCACCTCGGCCGCCTCCAGGGCCACGCCCACCATGCGCGAGAAGGCGGTCAGGGTCACGGAATGCCCGGCCCGTTCGATCTTGGCCTTGCCGATGGGAATGATGAAATCGGGATCCTCGGGCACATCGAAGGACTGGCCGTACATCAGCTCGTTTTCCAGCACCACCACCGGGTTGGGATCGCGGATGGCGGCCTTCAGCAGGCCTTTGGCGTCGGCGGCGGAATAGGGCGCCACCACCTTCAGGCCCGGGCAATGGGCATACCACGAGGCGTAGCACTGACTATGCTGCGCCCCCACCCGCGAGGCGGCGCCGTTGGGACCGCGGAAGACGATGGAGGACGGCAGCTGGCCGCCGCCCATGTAAAGGGTTTTGGCCGCCGAATTGATGATGTGGTCGATGGCCTGCATGGAGAAGTTGAAGGTCATGAACTCGATGATGGGCTTCAGGCCGCCATAGGCGGCGCCCACGCCCAGACCGGCGAAGCCCATTTCGGTGATGGGGGTGTCGATCACCCGCTCGGCCCCGAACTCGTCCAAAAGCCCCTGGCTGACCTTGTAGGCGCCCTGATACTGGGCCACTTCCTCGCCCATCAGGAACACCGCCGGATCGCGGCGCATTTCCTCGGCCATGGCGTCGCGCAGAGCCTCGCGCACGGTCTGGCGGACGGTCTTGCCGTAGACCTTCTCCTCGGGGATCGCCACCGGCTCGGGCGCGCACAGGCTTTGCGGCGAGGGCGCGGCGTGGTCGTGATTCACCGGCACGCTTTTCGGGGTGAAGGTGTCGAGCACGTTGTCCAGGGCGGCGGCATCCTCGCCCTCTTCCAGCAGCAGGGCGATGGGAGTGTTCACGGCCACGCCCTCGCTGCCGGCGGCGATGAGGATCTTGCCGAGAACCCCCTCCTCGACCGCTTCCATTTCCATGGTGGCCTTGTCGGTTTCAATCTCGGCGAGCACATCGCCGGATTTCACCGCGTCGCCCTCGGCCTTCAGCCAGCGGGCCAGCTTGCCCTCGGTCATGGTGGGCGACAGGGCGGGCATCAGAATCTGTACAGGCATTGTCTTATCTCTCCCGCTCAAGCCATCAGCACATCAGTCCACAGCTCGGACGGATCGGGTTCCGGGCTGGTGGTGGCGAAATCGGCGGCCTCGGTCACGATGGCCTTCACCGCGCGGTCGATCTCCTTCAAGGAGTCCTCGGTCACCAGACCCTTGTCGGTCAGGGCCTTGCGCAGCTGATCGATGGGATCATGCTGCTCGCGCATCTTGGCCACCTCCTCCTTGGAGCGGTACTTGGCGGGATCCGACATGGAATGGCCGCGATAGCGGTAGGTCTTCATTTCCAGGATGGTGGGGCCGTCGCCGGCGCGGGCGCGGGCCACCGCCTCCTCACCGGCGGCCTTCACCGCCAGCACGTCCATGCCGTCCACCGCCACGCCGGGGATGTTGTAGGCCACGCCGCGGCGGCACAGCTCGGTGCCGGCCGAGGCGCGCTCGATGGAGGTGCCCATGGCGTATTTGTTGTTCTCGATGACATAGACCACCGGCAGCTTCCACAGCCCGGCCATGTTGAAGCTTTCGTAAACCTGTCCCTGGTTAACGGCGCCGTCGCCCAGGTAACAAAGGCAGACGCCGCCATCCTGGCTGTATTTGTGGGCGAAGGCCAGGCCGGTGCCCAGCGGCACCTGGGCGCCGACGATGCCGTGGCCGCCGTAGAACTTCTTTTCCCGGCTGAACATGTGCATCGAGCCGCCCTTGCCCTTGGAATAGCCGCCGGCCCGCCCGGTCAGTTCGGCCATCACCCCCTTGGCGTCCATGCCGCAGGCCAGCATGTGGCCGTGGTCGCGGTAGCTGGTAATCACGGAATCCCGGGCATTGCTGATGGCCGACTGCATGCCCACCACCACGGCCTCCTGGCCGATATAGAGGTGGCAGAAGCCGTTGATCAGGCCCATGCCGTAAAGCTGCCCGGCCTTTTCCTCGAAACGGCGGATCAGCAGCATATCGCGGTAATAGCCGATCAGCTCGGCATCGGTGACGGCAGGCGCATCGGCCCTGCTGCGGCGTCTGGCGGTGGCCATTCCTGTCTCTCCCAGAGTGGTCAATCTCGCATGGTGATAAACAGTTTCGATGACATGCGCAAGCCATGCGCGCATGAAAAACCGTTGTTTTGCAATGCACAAATGACGATTAACTGAATAATGGTTAATTCGTGATTCCGATACAAAACACCGCCGCGCTCCGAAAACGGGGCGGATTTTTCAACGCTACCAAGCAGATGGGAACAAAAACCCGAAAGCCAAGAGGCCGGACGAGAACCACGGCCGTGTTGCGCCGCCGCCGCTTCGGATTATACCGCCCGGCCAATGATTTGACCCGTTGGGTCAAATCATGCCGAGACGGTAAGCCCCGTCCCGGGGCCGCTCAAGCGCCGCCATCGGCTTCGCCGATAAATTTTTATATCTGCGTGCGAAGCACGCGGGCTTCCCGGTCGGCGCATCTTTTTGAGACAAATCAAGTGCCGACCGGTATTATATTCAAAACAGGCCTCGCACCGCCTGGCGGGGCGCCGCAAGAGGGGAGCCCCATGAACATCTACCGCCTGGATCCCATTGATCCCGAGCATCCGTCCTGGTCGCTGTCGGCCGAGATGGAAACCCTGTGGACCGCCGCCCCCTCATCGCGCGAGGCCCGCGATCTGGTGGCCGGGAAAACCTGGCGCGGCCCGCATGCCGGCGCCGACGGCGCCCCTGTTCCGCAATCGCCCTGGCAAATCGCCGGCGTCGCCTCCTGCGAACTGGAGCCGACCATGAGCCACATCCATCCCGGCATTGTGGTCCGGGCCGACGGCAGCCGTGTCGAAGACAATTGATCCCGATCTTCAGGCCGTGCTGCCCGGCCTGCAGTATCAGGATTGCCACAGTGTGGTACTGACCGATCCCGCCTTCAACGCCGCCGGCGTGGTGGCGCTGCTGCCCACACTCACCCCGGCCTGGGCCCAGTCCCTCCTCGCATTGCGCAACCGCCTGACCGCGCCGCTGGGGCTGGCACGCGTCACCATGCGGCAGTTCCCCACCCTGGCCGTCGCGCCCCATCAGGCGCTGCTGGGGCTGGATGATCGCCATCTCGATTTCCGCATCCTGCTGAGCAGCACCCCCCTGCCCGACCAAACGGCGCACCGCCTGACCCTGCGCACCCTGATCCGCTTTCACAATGCCTGGGGTCGCGCCTATCTGACCGCAGTGCTGCCCTTCCACCGCCTGATCCTGCGCCGCCTGCTGCAAGACCTTGCCCGCCGCGACACCGCTTTTAAAGCTGAACGCAGATGCGCAGGGATGTAGATCCGCGATCAAGCATAAAAAAAGGATCAGCCGCGGCTGATCCTCGATCTGGCAGGTGCGCCGTTTACTGTTGCGGCGGCGGCGCGGTTTTTTCCGGCAGGTCCAGGGTGCCGTCGGGATGGCGCAGCACCACCACCTCGTTGTCGCGGCCCATATTCAGCATGATGCGGGCGCGCTCTTCCAGCATGTCGGGATCCAGATGATCGGGGCGCAGCAGCACGTCGCGGTGGTCCAGCTTGTCGCGCACCGCGTCCAGCCCGGCCAGGGTGGTTTCGGCCTGCACCACCTCCTTGTTGAGGCGCCACCAGGCGATCAGTCCGCGATCACCCTGCACCGTGTGGTAGGCGAAATAGACCACCAGCGTCAGCCCCACGAAGGGGCCGATCACATTGCGGGCGCGCGAGCGGAAGTCCTTGATCATCAACATGAGGCGCATGGAATCACACTCTATTTCCCGCCGTCAACCAATATTCACAGTGAAAATCGGAATGCGGCAAGATTGCGACCCTGTTGAGTCAAGCGTCTGTGACGATCATCACTTGAGGAAAGTAAGAGTTTGAAAAATAACGGCCCCACCCCGTCTTTCCCGTTTCTGGAACAAAGCGGGACCACACCAACCTATAGCCACTACAGGGCATCTCGCCACCATATTTAGAGATCAGCACGCCCGGCGCCCCTCCGCCCCCCGCTGCAGCAGAGCCAGCAGGGCCAGGCCGCCGCACACCAGGCAGACACCGCGCCAGCCCCAGGCGCCCCAGGCGACGTTGGCCGCCGCCGAGCCCAGGGCGCCGCCGCTGAACATGCCGGTCATGAACAGGGTGTTGAGACGGCCACGCGCCTCGGGGCGCAAGGCGTAGATGCGGTGCTGGTTCGAAACCAGCACGCTCTGGACGGCGAAGTCCAGCAGCACCACCCCGACCACCAGCCCGGCCACCGTGGGCCACAGTCCGAACAGCAGCCAGGAGGCCAGCACCAGCCCCGCCCCCAGGGTCAGCACCAGACCGGGGCCGCGCCGGTCGGCCATCCGGCCCGACAACGGCGCCGCGAACACCCCCGCCGCCGCCACCACGCCGAACAGGCCGGCCACATCGGCGCCCAGATGGAAGGCCTCCAGCCGGAAGGCCAGCACCGCCCAGAACCCGGTGAAGGTGGCGAACAGGCAGGCCTGCAACAGGGTGGCGCGGCGCAGTACCGGCTCTTCCAGCCACAAGGGCCCCAGCGAGCGCAGGGCGCGGCCATAGCCCATGGCATGAAACGGCAGACGGCGCGGCAGCACCATTGCCATCCAGGCGGCCATGGCCAGCGACAACGGCACCGCCAGCCAGAATACCGCCCGCCACCCCCAGGCCACCGCCACCAGCCCGGCCAGGGTGCGGCTGAACAGCAGGCCGCACAGCAGGCCGCTCATCACCGTGCCGATGGCCCGGCCGCGTTTTTCCGGGCTGGCCAGGGCCGCCGCCAGCGGCACGATCAATTGCGCCACCGCCGAAAAAATCCCCACCAGGGCCGAGGCCAGCAGCAGCAGCCAGGGGCTGGGGGCCAGAGCCAGCCCCACTAGGCACAGGGCCAGAACGCAAAACAGCAGCACGATCAGGCGGCGGCGGTCGGCGATATCGGCCAGCGGCACCAGGAAGAACAGCCCCAGGGCGTAGCCCAGCTGGGTGGCGGTGGGGGCGAAGCCGATCAGGGGATCGCCGCCGAAGGCGCGGGTCATCAGCCCCAGAAGCGGCTGGTTATAATAAAGATTGGCCACGGCCACGCCGCAGGCCGCCGCCATGGCGAACAGCAACCCTCGGCTCAAGGAAGGGGTGGGGGAAGAGGACATGATGATCTTAAAAACACTCTCCGGGAGAATTTATGTGGAGGGTTTTCCCCAAAAAAACAAGGGAGCCCCGAAAGGCTCCCTTGAAAATCACCGTGAAATAGCGATTACCGGCGGATGATCGAACGACCGGCGTAACGGGCCACCGTGTCCAGCTCCTCCTCGATGCGGATGAGCTGGTTGTACTTGGCGATGCGATCGGAACGCGACATGGAGCCGGTCTTGATCTGGCCGCAGTTGGTGGCCACCGCCAGATCGGCAATGGTGCTGTCCTCGGTTTCGCCGGAGCGGTGCGACATCACGGCGGTATAGCCGTTCCGGTGCGCCAGATCGACGGCTTCCAGGGTTTCCGACAGGCTGCCGATCTGGTTGACCTTCACCAGGATGGAGTTGGCGATCCCCTGCTCGATGCCGCGGGCCAGCCGCACCGGGTTGGTGACGAAGAGATCGTCGCCCACCAGCTGGATCTTGTTGCCCAGGGCCTCGGACAGCATCTTCCAGCCGTCCCAGTCGTCTTCCGCCATGCCGTCCTCGATGGAGACGATGGGGTAGTTGCCCGCCAGCTTGGCCCAGTACTTGACCATGGCCTTGGAGTCCAAGGTCTTCTTCTCGCCGGCCAGCACATACTTGCCGTCCTTGAAGAATTCGGTGGAGGCGGCGTCCAGCGCCAGGGTGATGTCCTCGCCCGGCTTGTAGCCGGCGGCCTCGATGGCCTTCAGCACGAAATCGAGCGCGGCCTCGGTGCTCTTCAGATTGGGGGCGAAACCGCCCTCGTCGCCCACATTGGTGTTGTGGCCGGCGTCCTTCAGGGCCTTCTTCAGGGCCTGGAACACCTCGGAGCCCATGCGGATGCCTTCGGCCACGCTGGCGGCCGACACCGGCTGGATCATGAATTCCTGGATGTCGATGGGATTGTCGGCATGGGCGCCGCCGTTGATGATGTTCATCATCGGCACCGGCAGAGTGCGGGCGAAGGTGCCGCCCACATAGCGGTACAGCGGCAGGCCGGCCTCCTCGGCGGAGGCCTTGGCCACGGCCAGCGACACGCCGAGAATGGCGTTGGCGCCCAGACGGCCCTTGTTGGGGGTGCCGTCCAGATCGATCATGGTGCGGTCCACCGCCAGCTGGTCTTCGGCATCCATGCCGGCCAGGGCGTCGTAGATCTCGTCATTGACGGCATCGACGGCCTTCAGCACGCCCTTGCCGCCGAAACGGCTCTTGTCGCCGTCGCGCAGTTCCACCGCCTCGTGGGCGCCGGTCGAAGCGCCCGAGGGCACGGCGGCGCGGCCGAAGGCGCCGGAGTCCAGAATAACGTCAACTTCCACGGTGGGATTGCCGCGCGAATCAAGAATTTCGCGCGCATGAATATCGGTAATCGCGGACATCTGCCCTCTCCTCAGATTTTTTGCAGGACGGAACTCAAGCGATGGTGACGGGGTTTTCCTTCGCCAGCCGGTCGAACGCGGCCAGGGTGGCGATGAAATGCGGCATCTCCGCCAGCGGGATCATGTTGGGACCGTCGCTGGGAGCGGCATCGGGGCATTCATGGGCCTCGGCGAACACCGCCGCCACGCCGATGGAAACGGCGGCGCGGGCCAGAATGGGGGCGAATTCGCGCTGGCCGCCCGAACTGGTGCCCTGTCCGCCCGGCTGCTGCACCGAATGGGTGGCGTCGAACACCACCGGGCAACCGGTGCGGGCCATGATGGGCAGGCTGCGCATATCGGCCACCAGGGTGTTGTAGCCGAAGCTGGCGCCGCGTTCGCACAGCATCACGTTGCGATTGCCGGTGCTTTCGATCTTCTTGGCGACGTTGGTCATATCCCACGGCGCCAGGAACTGCCCCTTCTTCACATTGACGGCCCGGCCGGTGGCGCCGGCGGCCAGCAGCAGATCGGTCTGGCGGCACAGGAAGGCCGGGATCTGCAGCACATCCACCACCTCGGCCACCGGAGCGCATTGATCGGCGGCATGCACGTCGGTCAGCACCGGCAGGCCGAAGCGCTCCTTGATCTCGGCGAAAATGGGCAGCGCGGCATCAAGGCCGATGCCGCGCTGGGTGGAAAGGCTGGTGCGGTTGGCCTTGTCGAACGAGGTCTTGTAGATCAGCCCCATGCCGACGCGGTCGCACATCTCCTTCAGGGCCTGGGCGGTTTCCAGGGCGTGTTCGCGGCTTTCCATCTGGCAGGGGCCGGAAATCAGCACCAGCGGCAGATCGTTGCCGAGGGTGACGGAACCCACCTTGACGTGACGGGGCTTGACGCGGTGCGGCATGATTTTTCCCGGTACGGCTACACCAGGCGCGACTGCGCGATGGCGGCCTTGATGAACGAGGTGAACAGCGGGTGCGGATCAAAGGGCTTCGACTTCAGTTCCGGATGGAACTGCACGCCGACGAACCAGGGATGATCCGGCCGCTCGACGATTTCCGGCAGCACGCCGTCGGGCGACATGCCGGAGAACACCAGACCGGTGGCCTCCAGCCGCTCCATATAGTCGATATTGACCTCGTAGCGGTGGCGATGGCGTTCGCTGATCACCTGGTGGCCGTAGATCTCGGCCACCTTGCTGCCGTCGCGCAGATGACACTCATAGGCGCCCAGACGCATGGTGCCGCCCAGATCGTCGTCGTTGCCGCGGCGCACGGTCTGGTTGCCGCGGGTCCATTCGGTCATCAGCCCCACCACCGGCTCGGCGCAGGGGCCGAATTCCGACGAGGTGGCGTTGGGCAGGCCGGCCTGGTTGCGCGCCGCCTCGATCACCGCCATCTGCATGCCGAAACAGATGCCGAAATAAGGCACCTTGTGCTCGCGGGCGAAGCGCACCGCCTCGATCTTGCCCGAAGCGCCCCGCTCGCCGAAGCCGCCCGGCACCAGAATGCCGTGCACGTCTTCCAGATGATGCACGGCATCCTCGGATTCGAAGATCTGGCTGTCGATCCAGTCCAGCTTCACCCGCACATTGTTGGCGATGCCGCCGTGATGCAGGGCTTCGGCCAGCGACTTGTAGCTGTCGAGCAGGCTGGTGTACTTGCCCACCACGGCGATGCGCACCTCCCCTTCCGGGAAGCGGATGCGCTCGACGATGCGCCGCCAGCGGCTCAAATCGGGCGGCGGCGCCTCGGTCAGGCCGAAATGCTTGCACACCTGCTCGTCCAGGCCCTGGTCGTGATAGCTGATGGGCACCTCGTAGATGGTGTCCACGTCCAGCGCCGGAATCACCGCCTCTTCCCGCACATTGCAGAACAGGGCGATCTTGCGGCGCTCCCCTTGCGGGATCTCGCGGTCGGACCGGCACATCAGCATGTCGGGCTGAATGCCCACCGACAGCAGCTCCTTCACCGAATGCTGGGTGGGCTTGGTCTTCAGCTCGCCCGCCGAGGGAATGTAGGGCAGCAGGGTGAGATGCACGAACATGGTGCGCTCGCGCCCCAGCTCGTTGCCCAGCTGGCGGATGGCCTCGAGGAAGGGCAGGCTTTCGATATCGCCCACCGTGCCGCCGATCTCGCACAGCACGAAATCCTCGTCGGTGATGTCCGACTTGATGAATTCCTTGATGGCGTCGGTAACGTGGGGAATCACCTGCACGGTGGCGCCCAGATAGTCGCCGCGCCGTTCCTTGGCGATCACGTTGGAATAGATGCGCCCGGTGGTGATGTTGTCCGAGCGGCGCGAGGCCACGCCGGTAAACCGTTCATAGTGGCCGAGATCGAGATCGGTCTCGGCGCCGTCGTCGGTCACATAGACCTCGCCGTGCTGATAGGGGCTCATGGTGCCCGGATCGACGTTGAGGTAAGGGTCCAGCTTACGCAGACGGACCTTGAAGCCGCGGGTTTGCAAAACCGAGGCCAGGGCGGCCGAGGCCAGGCCCTTGCCAAGCGAGGAAACCACGCCGCCGGTGATAAAGATAAATCGCGTCATGGAGCGCAACCATACACCAAGAGGCGCCGACGCCCAAGATCTGGACGTGGCGAAGTCATAAAAAAGCAGAGGCGGCGCTGGCGCCGCCCCTATGGACTGAAGAAAACCCTTACCGGCTGAGCGGCGCCGCCGGAGCGGCGGGGGCCGCCGGGGCCGGAGCCTTGGCCGGGGCCTGCACCGGCGCCTGATCCATGATCGAGGCGTTGCTGGTGGCGTGGCCGGCATTGGCCAGCAGAGCCAGCCCCAGGCTGGTAACGAAGAAGCCGGCGGCCAGAATGCCGGTGGCGCGGGTCAGCAGATTGCCCGCCGCACGGCCGGTCATGAGCCCGCTGCCGCTGCCGCCGATGCCCAGGGCGCCACCCTCGCTGCGCTGCAGCAGGATGAGGCCCACCATGGCGAGGGCGATCAGAAGATGAATAACCAGCAGTACGTTGATCATGGACTCACCGAATTCAAAGACACACCCCCGCCGGGCCGCGAACGGCCGGACGGGGGAATGGATGGGTTGGCGCCTTTTTATGCGCCCTTGCCCGGGAACGCCAGTATTTTTCGCAAGCCGCGCACGAAAAACACCGGCACCGGCTTTTCAGGTTTGACGCTTGAAAAGCCGCCTTTTTCAAACGCCTCAGGGGCAGCTTTGCGCGATGGCCCAGAAATCCTCGGCCTTCAGGCTGGCGCCGCCGATCAGGCCGCCGTCCACATCCTCCAGCGCCAGCAGCTCGCGGGCGTTGGCGGGCTTCATGGAGCCGCCGTAGAGAAGACGCAGGGCGGCGGCGCCCTCGGCGCCCAGAGCCTTCACCGCCAGGGCGCGGATGGCGCCGTGCACCTCGGCCACGTCGGCGATGCTGGGGGTGCGGCCGCTGCCGATGGCCCACACCGGTTCGTAGGCGATCACCGTATTGGCGGCGGTGGCGCCCTCGGGCAACGATCCGGCGAACTGCGCGCCCACCACCGCGAGGGTGGCGCCGGCATCGCGTTCGGCCTCGGTTTCGCCGATGCAGATGATGGCCACCAGGCCGGCGGCCTGGGCGGCGGCGGCCTTGGCCCGCACCACGGCATCGCTTTCGCCGTGATCGGCGCGACGCTCGGAATGGCCGACGATGACATAGGCGGCGCCCAGATCCTTCAGGGCCACGGCGGCGGTATCGCCGGTATGGGCCCCCGAAGCCTTGGCATGGCAGTCCTGGCCGCCCACCGCCAGGGCGGAGCCGGCCACGGCCCGGGCCACGGCATCCACCAGGGTGGCGGGCGGACACACCAGCATGTCGCAACGGGGCGGCGCGGCGGTCATTTTAGCGGCGACGGCCTGGGCCAAAGCGACACCATCGGCCTTCAGGCCGTTCATCTTCCAGTTACCGGCAATCAGCGGACGACGGGCCATCGGCGGGTTCCTCCCCAAAGGATTAAATTGACAGAGTGCGCCGATGTAAC
Source organism: Pseudomonadota bacterium (assembly GCA_021782815.1). Classification (GTDB taxonomy): domain Bacteria; phylum Pseudomonadota; class Alphaproteobacteria; order Rhodospirillales; family Magnetospirillaceae; genus JAJZGK01. Next base: position 23,327 of record JAJXUO010000014.1, on the reverse strand, counting down.
ACGCCGCCCTGGCTTTTGGGAAGATGGCTCACCTCGTTTTCCGGGTTGTCGGGCAACGGCACGGCTTTTATGATGCCGCCTTTGCCCCCTTCGGCGGCCTCAACAGCGAAGACGAGACATGCTCGACACGTTCCGCAGACATTCCCAGCATTGGATCATCAAGATCCTGTTCGCCCTCCTGATCCTCAGCTTCGGCGTTTGGGGCATCGGCGATGTGATCCGTCTGCGTGTCGCCAGCCAGCCCGCCATCACCGTGGGCAAGATGGAGGTTCCGGCCCGCGCCGTGGTGGATGATTTCCGCCGCCAGGCCGACCGCCTCATCACCATGAGCCGCGGCAAGATCACCCTGGAACAGGCCCGCCAGATGGGCATCCTCGACACCACCATCCAGCAGATCGTCGATCGCGGCCTGCTGGACCAGGAGGCCGCCCGCCTGAAACTGGCGGTGGATGTCGGCACCCTGCGCGCGGTGATCGCCGCCGACCCGGCCTTCCAGAACAACCTGCACCAGTTCGACAAGACCCGTTATGAAACGGTGCTGGAGCGGGCGGGCCTCTCCGAGCGCTCGTTCCTGGCCGATGAACGCGCCTCGATCCTGCGCAGCAATCTCTTCGAGGCCGTGGGCGGCGGCGTGGTGGCCCCGGCCAGCGCCGCGGACCCTCTTTACCGCTACGTGTACGAACAGCGGGTGGCGGAAACCATTACCTACAGCCCCGCCGCCATGCCGGCCCCCGCCCAGCCCGACGATCAGACTCTCGAGGCCTATTATAAAAGCCATCAGGCCCGGTTCATGGCGCCGGAACTGCGCGGCGGCACCATCGCCCTGCTGCGCCCCGCCGATGTCTCGGGCGACATCCATCCCTCGGACCAGGATATCGAACGCAGCTACCAGTTGCGCCAGGACGAGTTCCATCAACCGGCCAAGCGCGGCCTGCAGCTGGTGACCCTGGCCAGCGAGGGCAAGGCCCAGGCCTTCATGGCCGCCATCAAGGGCGGCCAGAGCTTCGCCGCCCTGGCCAAGGCCGACAAGCTGGACGTGGTGGATCTGGGCGCCCTGGTGAAATCCGCCGCCCCCAATACCGAGATCGCCAACGCCGCCTTCGGCACCGACCAGACCGGCGTGGTGGGCCCGGTGCAATCGCCCCTGGGCTGGCACGTGGTCAACGTCACCTCGGTCACCCCGGGCAAGGACCAGCCGCTGTCCGACGTGCGCGCCAAAATCGTTCAGGATCTGGTCAAGGCCGAGGCGATCAACCGCATGTATCCCCTGTCGAACGACATGGAGGATAAGATCGGCGCCGGCGCCGCGGTGGAGGATGCCGCCACCGCCAGCGGCGTGAAGCCTATCAAGATCGCCGCCGTCGATGCCGACGGCAACGGCCCCGACGGCAACCCGCTGCCGACGGCCCTGCCCGCCGCCGTGCTGCAAAAGATGTTCTCCACCGCCAAGGGCGACACCACCGATGTGGAAAAGCTGGATGACGACGCCGGTTATTACGTGCTGCGCGTCGATCAGATCACCCCGCCGGCCGTGCGTCCCTTCGCCCTGATCAAGAACAAGGTGGCCGCCGCCTGGAGCCTGGACCAGCGCGAACAGGCCGCCCGCAAACTGGCCGAGGCCGCCGTGGCCCGCCTGAACAAGGGCGAGGCCCTGAAGACGGTGGCCGCCGCCGTCGGCAAGGGCGCGGGCAAGGCCGACACCACCCAGCCCTTCCGCCGCATCGGCACGCCTGAGGAGCCCCTGCCCCCCACCCTGCCGCCGGCGGTGTTCAAGCTTGACCTCGGCGCCGCCCAGCTGGTGGACGCCCCCGACGGCAGCGCCGTCGCCGCCCGTCTGAAGCAGATCATTCCCGCCGATCCCAAGGCCGAGGCGCCCCTGTTTGAAAACTTCCGCGCCCAGTACGCCAAGGGCCTCAGCAACGATCTGCTGGGCTCCTACCGTCAGGCCCTGGAACAGCAGATCGGCGTTTCCATCAACCGCTCCCTCATCGATCAGCAGTTCGACAAATGAAAGCCAGCCTGGATTTCGACAGCTTCCGCCAGCGTTACGAGGCCGGACAGCCGCAGGTGGTGTGGACCACCCTGGTGGCCGATCTGGAAACCCCGGTCTCGGCCATGCTGAAACTGGCCGATGGCCGCCCGAACAGCTTTCTGCTGGAATCGGTGGAGGGCGGCGCCCAAAAGGAGCGTTATTCCTTCCTGGGCCTGAAGCCGGATCTGATCTGGCGCTGCCGTGGCGACAAGGCCGAAATCAACCGCAAGGCCCGCTTCGATCCCGAGGCCTTCCAGCCCTGTCCGGTGGGCGAGGTCTCCGGCACCCTGGCCTCACTGCGGGCCCTGGTGGAGGAATCGCGCCTGGACCTGCCCGAGCATCTGCCGCCCATGGCCGCCGGTCTGGTGGGCTATCTCGGCTACGACGCCGTGCGGCTGGTGGAAAAGCTGCCCGACGCCAATCCCGACAGCATCGGCATTCCCGACGGCGTGTTCCTGCGCCCGACGGTGATGGCCATCTTCGACAATGTGGACGATACCGTCACCGTGGTGACGCCGGTGCGCCCGCAAGACGGCATCAACGCCCGCGCCGCCTACAGCCAGGCCCAGGAACGCCTGGCCGACGTGGTGGCCGATTTCGAGCGCTCGGTGCCCTATCGCCGCGAAACCGGCGGCGACGTGGCCGACCTGCCGGAAGCCACCGCCAATATGACGCCGGAGCAGTTCAAGGCCATGGTGGAAAAGGCCAAGGAGTATATCCTGGCCGGCGACATCTTCCAGGTGGTGCTGTCGCAGCGCCTGTCCATGCCCTTCACCCTGCCGCCGTTCGCCCTCTACCGGGCTCTGCGCCGCACCAATCCCAGTCCGTTCCTGTTCTTCCTCGATTTCGGCGGCTTCGCCCTGGTGGGCTCCAGCCCGGAAATCCTGGTGCGGCTGCGCGACAACACCGTGACCATCCGCCCCATCGCCGGCACCCGCAAACGCGGCGCCAACACCGCCGAGGACAAGGCCCTGGCCGCCGACCTCCTGGCCGACCCCAAGGAACTGGCCGAACATCTGATGCTGCTGGATCTGGGCCGCAACGATGTGGGCCGGGTCTCCGAGGTGGGCACGGTAAAGGTGACCGAACAGATGGTCATCGAACTTTATTCCCACGTCATGCATATCGTCTCCAACGTGGAGGGCAAGCTCGATACCGCCCATCACGACGCCATGGACGCCCTGTTCGCCGGGTTTCCCGCCGGCACGGTGTCGGGAGCCCCCAAGGTGCGGGCCATGGAGATCATCGACGAGCTGGAGCCGGAGCGGCGCAGCTTCTATGCCGGTTGCATCGGCTATTTCGCCGCCAACGGCACGCTGGACACCTGTATCGCCCTGCGCACCGCCCTGGTGAAGGACGGGGTGATCACCGTGCAGGCCGGGGCCGGGATCGTCGCCGATTCCCAGCCGGAGTCCGAGCATCAGGAATGCTGGAACAAGGCCCGCGCCGTGATCCGCGCCGCCGAGGAGGCAGTGCGCTTCTCCACCCGGCGTAACGGCTGATGGCCCTGCCCCGGCAAACCTTCCGCGCCCTGTGCCCCACGGCCAAGGCGCTGCATGTGTTCGAAGTGGTTTCGGAGCAGGGCAAGACCATGGCCTGGTGCACAAAATGCCGCGCCCTCTTTCCCCTGGCCGGTTTGAGCGACGGTAAGGGCGACGACGATATCGCCCCGCCGGCCCGGCGAAAACGCAAGAAGCCTGTCTGACGCGAAACGGTTCAAGGGCGCTTTTCCAGAACCAGGATGCCTTCATGCTGACCTATGGCGATACCCCGCAACAATTGGCCGATGTGGCCGTGGTCATGCCCACCGTGCTGCGTCCCACCCTGCTGCGGGCCGTGCGCTCGGTTTACGCCCAGCGCCAGGTGGGCCATATCCATCTGCTGATCGGCATCGACCAGCGCCAGGGCGACGCCGCGCAGTTGGACCTCCTCTTGCAGGAACGCCCCGCCCATGTGACCGTGACCATCCTGGACCTGGGCTATTCCACCTCCATCCGCCATGGCGGCTTTTATCCCAATACCTATAGCGGCGCCCTGCGCACCATCCTGAGCTACGCCGCCAACAGCCACTATGTAGCCTATCTCGACGACGACGACTGGTGGGCCCGCGATCACCTGAACAGCCTCCTTGCCGCCGTCAACGGCCGCGAATGGGCCTTTTCCTATCGCTGGCTGGTGGACCGCGACACCGGCTGGACCATCTGCCGCGACGAATGGGATTCGGTGGGGCCCGGGCGCGGCATCAATCTGGAAAAATTCGGCGGCTTCGTCAGCCCCAGCAATCTCCTGATCTCGAAGAACTGCGGTCATTTCATCTTTCCGCACTGGTCGCTGGCCGGCTTCGCCAACGGCAGCGGCGAGGACCGCCTGATCTTCGCCGAATTGCTGAAGGTGCCGTCCTGGGCCTCCACCGGCCGCCATACCTGTTTTTACGAAATCTCGCGCGAGCATCTGCGCCACCCCCATCATGCCCGCGAACTGGAAGCCCGCGATATCCGCTGGCTGAACGAGCCCGCCCTGGTGGCCGACGTGCTGCGCCTGACCGCCGAGGCCACCGTGGCCCTGAAAGGCGGCGACGCCGCCGCCGCCAAGGCCGCCGGCGAGCAGGCCCTGGCCCTGCATCCCTGCCATATCCCGGCCATGCATTGCCTGGCCCGTGCCGAATGGGCCCTGGGCCACGGCGAGGCGGCGCGCGAGGCCATCGACCACGCCCTGGAACTGGAAGACGGCAACGCCATCATTATTGCCAGTTGGCAAGAACTGCATGAACGGACACCGTCATAATCGGGCCACGTCTTTATCCAAATTGCAGTGATCGGAACCGATCACTGCACCCTCATGCGCCGGGCGGGTTTCTCCGAAACCCTTGGCTTCGCGCCATCAGGCGCGCGTCGCCTTGCTCCTAACCGGCGTCGCGATGAGTCAAACTCATCGCGACTTGGAGTCAAACTCATCGCGACTTGGTATTAGTTCCTCTTTCCCGCCGCCCCTGACAAGAGTATGGTGCCGCCACAGGATGAAAGGTGGGGGAACATCCGTCAGGTCTTGGAAGCGAAGGCCCTCCACCGCTTGAACGCGGAGCCGTTAATTATGTCGATCGTGAACATTGCCGCCTTGAACGAAGCGAAGCTGGAAACCAGTCCGTTTCCGCATTTCTGCGTGCCCAACTTCCTGTCGAAGGAAGACGTGGCCAAGGCCATCAGCGACTTCCCGCAGATTGAACATGGCGGGCTGTTCCCGGTGGAAACCCTGACCCCCGGCAGCTTCTTCACCAAGATCATCGGCGAGGTGACCGGTCCCGAAGTGGCCGAGGCGGTGGGGCGCAAGCTGGGCCTGACCCTGACCGGCATGGACACCATGCTGACCATCCGCGGCCGCGCCCGCGCCAAGGACGGCCAGATCCACACCGATGCCACGTTCAAGAAGGCCACCCTGCTTTTGTATCTCAACGAAGGCTGGAGCCATGCCGGCGGCCGCCTGCGGGTGCTGCGCTCCAACAACATGGATGATTACACCGCCGAAGTGGCTCCGGAAGGCGGCACCCTGTTCGGTTTCCAGTGCACCGACAACGCCTGGCACGGCCATCTGCCCTACGAAGGCGTGCGCCGCTACATCATGTGCAACTTCGTGGAAGACAAGGCCATGCTCAAGCGTGAGCTGGCCCGCCACCGCATGAGCGCCCGCCTGAAGTCGCTGGGCCGCATGGTCGGCATCGGCTGACCATGGATCACCCTGCCCCGTCCCCGCTTTCCTGCTGGATCATCACCGACGGAAAGCCGGGGATGCGGAATCAGTGCCTGGGTCTGGCACACCGCATGGGTTTGAACCCGCTGGAGAAAGTGGTGCGTTTGCGCGCGCCCTGGAAACAGCTCAGCCCGGCCGTTCTGCGCATCGGCAACCAATGGGCAATGACGGCGGACTCCGACCCCATCGCCCCGCCCTGGCCCGACGTGCTGATCGCCACCGGACGCCACAGCGTGGCGGCCTCGTTGCTGGTGCGGGCAAAAAGTCCGCGCACCTTCCGTATTCAGATCCAGGATCCCGGTATCCGCCCCTCCCTGTTCGATCTGGTGGTGGTGCCCCGGCACGACCGTTTGCGCGGCGCCAATGTGCTGGTCAGCCACGGCGCCCTGCATGGCCTGACCCCCGACCTGCTGGCCGAGGCGGCGGCACGGGATGGCGCCGCCTTCCAGCATCTGCCGCATCCGCGCATCGCCGTGCTGGTGGGCGGCACCAATGGCGCCTATCGCCTGGAAACGGCGGAGATGACCCGCCTGGCCGATGATCTGGCCGAACTGGCGCGCTCGGGCGCCGGCCTGATGGTCACCGCCTCGCGCCGCACCGGCGCCGACAACGAGGCCCTGTTGCGCGCCCGCCTGGCCGGCCTTCCCGCCGTGATGTGGGATGGCGGCGGCGCCAATCCCTACCATGCCATCCTCGGCCTGGCCGACGCGGTGGTGGTGACCTGCGACAGCGTCAACATGGTGACCGAGGCCGCCATCACCGGCAAACCCATCCATGTGGTGGATCTGCCGGGCGGTTCGGCCAAATTCACCCGCTTCCATCAGGGCATGCGCGAGGCCGGCTTGTGCCGCCCCTTCGCCCTCCCCCTGCAAAACTGGAGCTATCCGCACGCCGACGATTGCGGCCGGGTAGCGGCGGAGGCCTGGCGGCGCCTGCGGGAAAAACGGGGCTGATCCCCCTGCGGGTAACGTTTTTTTAAGCCCTCTCCTCTAGTCTGTTGCCATGGAGTTCGCAGCTTCATGCGCGGTGCGGCACACCGGAAACCAGAGGAAGCAGGGCTATGGCCATCAATGTCATCAACGAAACCGCAACCAGCGGCGTCTCCGGCTACGCCGGACGGCCCGACCTGGCCACCGGTGGCGCGACGACCCAGGATACCGCCACCACCCCGACGCAAACCGCCAGCCCGGCCCTGCCCGATGCCGACGGCGACGCCTCCCGTCAGGCCACCACCGATCAGGCCATCCGGGATGCCATGACCAGCCAGCAGACCGCCGCCACCAGCTTGAGCGCCATCTCTCAGGTGCAGAAGGGCAATACCCAGCTGCTGAAGATACTGGCGGGGTAAAGCCCCCTCATTCCGGCCCAATGCCCAACCCCGCTTCGGCGGGGTTTTTCATTGCGAGCCCCCCCAAACATCCGCACGCTGCCTGAGGATAATGTTCAAAATGAGGATGCGCGGCTGCGAAAAACTCAGCACAAAACTTAAAGATGATTTAATTTATTTTTTCTTAAAAAATTAAATAATACAAAAATATATAATTTTAATTAAATCAATTTGATTAAGTAAAATAATAATATACACAAACACAATATATAGCTATTACATATTTACAACAAATTAAATGGCGAAAATTTAATTGCTTCTTGAAATTACTATCAATGTCTCCGCAATAAATACAAGCGAAATTCCATACATATCTCACATCCACTGTTTCCTACATCCCTATCTGATGGTATGGTCAAATTCAGGAAACAACTCATTCGATGGCATAAGGTGACCGCTCATTTCTCCAAGGCGCATCTGGGCGCCTGCGTGTCCGCCCTGGCTCTGCTGCTTGGCGGCTGTTCGTTCGAATCGGCCCAGCCGGTCCCCAAGCTGGAGGTGCCCAAGCACTTCCAGAACGATGCCGGCAAGATGGAATCCAACCAGCCCGCCAACAAGGACGGCGACCGCAAGGACGCCGCGCCGCCGGGCCCGCCCGGCAAGACGGTGAACGGACTGCCCCGGCCGCAATCGCGCTGGTGGGAAAGCTTCCGCGCCCCCGAGCTTAACGGCCTGGTGAACACAGCCCTCACCAACAACCATGATCTCAAGGCCGCCGTGCATCGCATCGCCGAGGCCGAGGCCCAGGCCGGGATACAGGCCGGAGCCCTGCTGCCCAATCTGTCGCTGTCGGCCAGCGCCAACAACAGCTCGCCCTATGGCGGTGTCGGCACCCGCTACACCACCAATCCCACCGGCACCTCCGCCCGCCTTTATCAGATCGGCCCCACCATCAGTTACGAAACCGACTTCTGGGGCAAGAACCGCGCCAGCGAGGACAGCGCCCTGGCCTCGGCCAAGGCCAGCCTCTACGACCGCGAAACCCTGGCCCAATCACTGGTGGGCCAGGTGGTGACCGCCTATCTCAACTATCTCGACCTGTGCGACCGGCTTGAGGTGGCGCATCAGAACGTCGACAATATGAGCCGGGTTCTGAAGGTGGTGGAACTGCGCCGGGCCATCGGCGCCGGCGCCGATATCGAAATCCGCCAGCAGGCCACCGCCCTGGCCCAGGCTCAGGCCACCATTCCGCCCCTGGCCCTGCAGAAGGAACAGCTGCGCACCGAACTGGCCATCCTCACCGGTCACACCCCGGAAGGCTTCGCGCTGAAAGGCGCCAGCCTGAAGTCGGTGGCCTTCCCGCCGCTGCCCGGCAGCCTGCCCTCGGAGCTTTTGTCCCGCCGCCCCGACCTGCGCGCCGCCGCCGCCAATATCGTGGCCGCCGACGCCAATATCGCCCAGGCCAAGGCCCAGCTGCTGCCCGACTTCACCTTGAGCGCCGAACGGGGCGTCGGCTCGCCCTGGATGGCGGTGCTGTTCTCCCCGGCCAGCTATTTCTATTCCGTCACCGCCGGCATGACGCAGACCCTCTTCGATAACGGCAAAAGCATCAGCCAGGTGGACTATGCCAAGGAAGTCTACGGCGAGAAGATCGAAAACTACCGGCAAGCCCTGCTGACCGCCCTGCGCGATGTGGAAAACTCCCTGGCCGCCGTGCGCCTGACCCAGGATATGGAAGTGGCCGACGCCCGCGCCGCCGAACAGGCCCAGGCCGCCTACAGCCTGAGCCAGAAGGCCTTCCAGATCGGCAATGCCGACTATCTCACCATCCTCGACGTGGAACGCACCAGCTACCAGACCGAGGACGCCCTGGTGCAGGCCCGCTATGAACGGCTGAACGCCATGGCCACCCTCTATCAAAGCCTGGGCGGCGGCACCGAAACCGCCGCCGCCAAACCCGCCGACAAGGCCAAGCCGCCTGCTCCGGCCAAAGTGGAGGCCAGCGCCAAACCCGCCCCCTCCGCCAAGGGAGAGACGCCATGATCCGCCCGCTTCGCCTTGCCGTCGCCGCCGGACTGCTGCTGGGCCTCGGCGCCTGCTCCAGCGCGCTGTGGCGCACCGACAGCATGAGCCATGTCAGTGTGGACGGACAGGATGTGCTGGTGTCGTGGATCTGGGTGGGCGATGACGATATCGACATCAGCGTGGCCGCCGAACCGCCCGGAGAGGAACCGCCCTTCGCCGGGAACAGCCGCCGCCTGTCCCCGGCCGTGGCCCAGAAGGCCGCCGACAAGGTGGCGCACCGCCGCTGCGGCGATGCCCGCCAGACCATGGTGATGACCACCATGTCCACCGGCGTTTACGATTACCACTATACCTGTCCGTAACCGGAAGCCACGGCACGGCCCCGCCTGCGCGGGGCCGTGCCGGACAAAGCTAAATCATTATTAAGGATGCGTTCACAGCCCGGAAAGGCTGTTGATGCGATACTGTGTTCCATGGCTTTGGGGACGAAAGCATCGCCCCCTCCCTTTCAGCAAGGGAGGATATCATGGTTACGCAGTCGAAAATCTTGTTGGCCGCCCTCGCCACGGCCTTGACCCTCGGCACCGCCTCGATCGCCCTGGCCGCCCCCGCCTCGCATGTTCAGGATGATCGCGCCACCGCGGCGTTGAACCTTCTGGAGAACAAGGGCTACGGCATCCCGCTCGGCACGCACGACCCGCTCGGCAGCTACGCGCAGTTTCAGATCGAAGGAAATCACTTCGCCGTCTATGCCGTTCGCCATGGCGTGGCCCAACGGCTGCAAGTCCACCCCGGAAGCGGGATGATCATCCCCGAGACTCTCGCCAACTGAACAGGGCCGGCGGACCCGGCAACAGCCGGGCCCGCCGCCTTGCGGGTCAGCGTTCGTGGAAGGCCTGACGGAAGGCCAGCACCACCGGCTTCAGCATATATTGCAGCACGGTCTTCTGGCCGGTTTCGATATCGGCCTGCACCACCATGCCGGGCAGGATACGGTCCGTCTCATTGCCGACATAAGGATGGGCCAGTTTGACCACGCCCCGGTAATAGGGCTTCTTTTCCTCGTCGAGGAAGGTGGTGGGCGAAACCTGCTCCAAGGTGCCCTCAACCCCGCCGAAGCGCGAGAAATCGTAGCTCGACACCTTGACCATCACCTTCTGCCCCACCGCCACGTGGCCGATATCGCGAGGCTGGATACGGGTTTCCACCTTCAATTCGTCGTCAACCGGCACCAGCTTCATGATCTCGCCGCCCGGCGGCACCACCGAGCCCGGACCGGTCACCTTCAGCTCCTGCACCAAGCCGCGCACCGGCGCCACCACATTGACATGGGCCAGCCGATCCTCCTGCTTGGCGGTGGCCTCGCGCACCTGGGCCAGCTCGGTGGAAACCGTGCCCATTTCGGTCAGGGCGTCCTGCGCCAACTTTGAACGCTGTTCAGAAAGATGATTCTGCGCTTCGGCCAGGGCGTCCTGGGCGGTTTTCAGCTGGCCGATCAGCCGCACCTTCTCGCCGTCCAGGCGGGCGGTTTCCCGCTGCGCCTGGATCAGCACCAGCTTGGAGTTGAGGCCCATGCGGAACCCCTCGTCGCGGATGCCCTCCTCCTTCTGGGCCAGATCGATCTGCGGCTCCAGCGAGGCGATCTGCTGGCGGTAGAGATCCACCTCCGACTGACGCTCCGCCTCCTGCTTGATCAGCACCTGGATGGCGTCGGTACGGTTCTTTTCCTGGCTGAGGAAAATCGCCTCCTGGTCCTTCTCCTGCGGGTTGGCCCGGTCGTCGGCCGGGAAATCCGGCACCCGGCCGGCGGCGAAGGCGCGCAGACGCTCGGCCCGCAGTTCCAGCCCGGCCTCGCGGGCCTTCACCTGGGCCAGCTCGGTCTGGATCTGCACCGGATCGAAGCGCACCAGCACCTCGCCCTTGTTCACCAACTGGCCTTCGCGCACCAGCACTTCGGAGATCTGCCCGCCCTCCACATGCTGGATCTGCCGCACATTGCTCGACGGCACCACGGCGCCGTTGGTGGAGGCCACTTCCTTGACCTCGGTGAGCGAGGCCCACACCGCCATGGCCAGCACGATGGCCACCACCGTCAGGATCGAGGCCCGCACCAGGGGGCGCACCCCGCCTTCCTCGAAGACGATGGGATCGGCCAGATAGCGGTCGAACTGATGGCCCAGCCAGGCGCCGCTCAGCAGATGTTTCGCACTCACGCCTTGTTCTCCTTCCTGGCGGCCTCGCCGCCGCCCATAAGCCTTTTCCGGACCTCTTCGGCCGGTCCCGCCAACACGACGCTGCCGCGATCCATCACCACGATCTGGTCGGCCAGGGTCAGATGGCTGGGGCGCTGGGTGACCATGATCACCGTCGAGCGGCCCTTGACGGCCTCGATATAGGTCTTGAACAGTTTATCGCCCTCGAAATCCAGGCCGCTCACCGGTTCGTCCAGCAGCAGCACCGGGCTTTTCTTCAGATAGGCCCGCGCCAGCGACAGTTTCTGGATCAGACTGGCGGGCAGCCGGCTGGTGCGGGAATCGCCGATACGGGTATGGATGCCGCTGGACAGGGCCTCCACCTCCGCCGTGGCGCCGGCCAGGGACAGAGCCTCGCGCAGTTCGGCATCGCTGGCGGTGGGATGGGCCAGGCGCAGATTCTGGGCGATGGTGCCGTGGAACAGGCTGGTGGCCTGCGGCACATAGGCCAGAGTCTGACGCAGGGTGATGGGGTCGAGCTGGCGGATATCGAAATTGTCGATCTGCACATTGCCCGCCTGCGGGGTGTAAAGCCCCGCCACCATCTTCAGCAGGGTGGACTTGCCCGCCCCATCGGGGCCGACGATGGCCACCACCTCGCCGGGACGGGCCTGGAACGACACGCCCACCAGCGCCGGATCGGCTTCGGGCAGATAGCGCAACGACACGCGGTTGAAGCTGACCGTGCCGTCGAAGGCCATGCCGGAGTTGGAAACGGCCCCGGTTTCCCGCTCGGTGCGGAAGCCCATCAGCCCGTCCACCTGCCGGGCGCTGGCCCGGGTCTGCGACAGGCGCAGGAACACGGCGATGCCCGACTGCACCGGCGCCAGCACGCGCCAGACCAGCATCATCGAGGCGATCAGACCGCCCGAGGACATGCCGCCCTGCATGGTCACCATCGCCCCCACCGCCATGGTGACGATGCCGGTGGTCACCGTCAGCGACTGCGACAGCGACGCCAGGATCATCATCAACTGACTGGACCGATACCCGGCCATGGCGGTTTGCGCCGTCATCTCCACATAGCGCCGCCGCCACACCTTTTCCAGGCCGGCGTAACGCAGGGCGCGCATCTTCAAAAGCGCCTCGATGACGAATTCCTGGCGCGCCATCGAAGCCTGGCCATACTGGCGGGTGTGGTCCAGCACCAGCGGCATCAAGGCCGCCGCCGCCACGCCGAACACTATCAGGGCCACCAGCGGCACCAGCATCACCCAGGGCGACAGCACGAACAGCAGCACCAGATAAACCACCACGAAGGGCATATCCACCAGCACCGAGGCGGTGAGGCCGCCGAAGAAATCGCGGACCGATTCCAGATCCTTGAAACGGGACAACTGGCTGCCCACGCTGGCCCGTTCGGTCAGCGGCAGCGGCAGCATCAGCGTGCGCCCGAACACCCCCGACATCACCAGATAAGAGATGCGGCCGCCCAGGAAATTCAGGGCGTTATGCCTGATCTCCTTCAGGATTTCGTAGCCGAACACCACGATGAGGATGCCGATGACGAAGGCCGGCAGCATGCTGAGATCGCCGGCGGCGATCACCGTATCATAGACCGACATGGTGAACAGCGGCGTGCCCAAAGACAGCAGATTGATGACCAGGCTGACGCCCAGCACCGCCCAGATCACGGGGCGGAAGCGCGACAGCACGCCGCCGAACCATGAACGACCGGCCTGCACGCCGCGCTCTTCCGGCGACAGGCGGCTGACGAAATAGGCCGTGCCGATCAGCTGATCGGGATCCTCCAGCCGTTCGCCGCCGCTTTCGCCGTCGAACAGCCACACCAGATCTCCCTCCCGCCGCAACATCACCTTGGGATGGCCGTCCTTGCTGATGAACAGGCAGGGCAAAAGATGCGAGGGCATGCCGGTCATCCGCCCCTGCAGGGTTTCGCTGCGGTAATGCAGGCAGGACAACACGTTGAGGAAACTCTGCACATCCAGTTCGGTCTTGAAATGCGGCAGCGCCTCGGCCAGCGGACGCAAGCCCTCGGACCAGTTCAGGGCATGCAGCAGCGGATAGAGGCAACGCCCCAGGGCCGATCCCTTTTCCACCTCGGCCAGGAAATCCATGTAAAGGCGATCATCGTCGGATGCCGTAGGCCTCCGTCCGGGATCGTTGGCCGGCGGCGGCAAAATCTCGGCCAGCGGCGCCGTGCCCGGCAGCACCTTCATGGCCGGCCCGGCCGGAATGGCCTGCCGGGCGTCCTCCAGACGGCCGTCCACCAGTTTAAAGGTGCGGTCGGCGATGCTCAGGGCCGAGGGGCGCGGCGTAACCAGCACCACGGTGCAGCGGCCCTTGAGATTTTCCAGGGCCTTGCGCAAAGCCAGATCACCGGCGCCGTCCAGGGCGGTATTGGCTTCGTCGAACAGCAGGATGCGCGGCTTCTGGGCCAGGGCGCGGGCGATGACGATCATCTGGCGGATGCCCTGGGGCAGACCGTCCTGCGCCCCCTCGCCCACCACGGTTTCATAACCGCGCGGCAGGGCCGCCACCACCCGGTCCACGCCCAGGGCCTTGGCGGCGGCGCGGGCCTCGGCCTCGCGCTCGGGCACGAACAGGGTGAGGTTCTGCATGATGGTGCCGCGGAACAGCTCGGGCTGTTGCGGCACATAGGCAATATGCCGATCCAGGCAATCGCGGCTCAAGGTGGCGATATCGTGCCCGTCCAGCAGCACCCGGCCCTGGCTGGGCGCCAGGCGGCCGCACAGCATGGAAAGCAGCACGCTCTTGCCGCTGCCGTTCTCGCCGGAAATACCGATACAGTCGTTGGGATTGATGATCAGGGACAAGGGCTGCACGGCGAATTGCCCTTCGCCGTACTGGAAGGCCACGTCCTCCAGGGTGATCAGGCCCTCGATATCTTCCAGATCAAGCTTGTCCTCTTCACTCTTGCCGATCAGGTCGTCATCGCCCCAGGCGAAGAGATCGGTCAGGCGTTCCTCGGCGGGCTCCACCATCTGGTAGCGGTTCCAACGGTCGAGGGCGCCCTGCACCGGCTGGATGCAGCGCCCAGCCAGCAGCGAACAGGCCGCCAGAATACCGGGGGTGATATGGCCATGCACCACCAGGATGCTGCCCAGCCCCACCACGCTGATGGTGGTGAGCGAGGCGAAGGTCTGCGCCAGGGTCGAGGCCAGGCCGCCGTAATGGCTGACCTTGAGGTTGGCCGCCACGTTGGATTCCAGCAGCCGCTCGAAGCGGCGCATCATCAGCGCTTCCATGGCCATGGCCTTGATGCCGTGGATGCCGCTCAGCACCTCGACGATGAAATTGCCGCGCAGATCGTCGGAATGCATGCGCTTTTCCAGGGCGGCGCGGGTCCGTCGCCCCAGCCCCACCGCGGCCAGGGCGAACAGCCCCATCAGAGCCATCGGCACCACCACCAGCCAGCCGGTGAACAGCCCGATCAGCAGCAGGTAGGTCAGAGCGAAGGGGATATCCAGCAGGAACAGAAAGTTCTGGCCGGAATAGAAATCCTTCAGCTGGTTGACGGCATCCAGACATTCGAAATGGGCGCCGGTGCCCTTACGGTCGAACTCCTCGATGGGCATGTGCAACAGGCCGGAAAAGGCCCGTTTGCTGGCCCGGTATTCAAAACGCGACGACAGCCAGCCGCTGATGGTGGCCCGGGCGATGCGCAAAACCGTTTCCAGCATCGTGGTGCCGATCACCCCCACCACCAGGGCGATGAGCGTGCCCACGGCGCGATTGGGCAGAATGCGGTCGTAGGTATGCAGCAGGCTGAGCGGCAGGGCCAGTCCCAAAAGGTTCAGGAAGAACGTGGACAAGGCCAGTTCCCAAACCGCCCCTTTGAGGCCGGCCATGCGGAACAGCGCATGACGCACCCCCGACGACGGTTCGGCAGGTGTGGAACCGACGGGTTCAGTGGTGGTTGTGTTCATTCGTGAAAGGATCCCAGACGATCGCGCGCCTTAGTAATGCAACGAGGAGATGTCATTGAGGTGAATCAGGGTGTGATCGTTCACCACGATGACGCCGGTCAATCCATGGCTGTCGGTCAGGATGCCGTGGGTGGTGGTGTCCAGCGCTGTGGCGGTGGTGTGGCCGTCGAGATAGAGCGCGTAATTGTGCAGGTTGGAAACATCCACATTGTGAATGCCGTTGCTGGCGTCGGCGAACTGCTCCAGCGTGCCCTGGCTGGACTGCGAGGCGAAGCTGCTGTCGCTGAAGGTCAGGGTATCGCTGCCGGTGGTATCGGTCTGCCCCGAGGTGCCGCTGCCCACCATGATGCCGAGATCCGATGCCGTCTGGCTGACGGCGCTGCCGTCATGCAGGGTGACGTGCATCTGCATATGCACTTCCGTGCCCGAGGTCAGGCTGCCGGTATCGATCTTCACCTGGCCGAGATCGGCCGGGGCGATGCTGTAGCTGCCGTCGGCATTGAGGGTGACGCCAGTGCCGCTCAAGGTGATGCCACTGGCCAGATGATCGATAAGGATGCCGGTAATGCTGGCGTGGGCATCGCTTTGGGTGATGGCCAGATTGAGGGCGCTGGTGCTGTCGGCCGCCACCGTGCTGGCGGCGGTGATGGTGGCGGCCTCGGCGCTGGGCAGCACCGTCACGGCCAGGGTGGCGCTTTCACTGGCCGAAGCCTTCGAGGCATCCACATTGCTGCCCATCTCGGTGGAGGTGGAGGTGACGGAGAGGGTGTAGGTGCCGAGATCGCTCGACGACAGCATCATGTTGAGGCCGTTGCCGACCTCGCTCTGGCTGAAGGTCCAGCTGTCGCTGGAACTGCCCACCACATGCACCACCGGCGTGATCAGATGCCCCAGGGAATCGTAGAACAGGGCGCCGGAGGGCACGTTGCTCAAGGTGACGTTCAAGGATTCCGTGCCGGTGAGATCGGTGGTGGCGGTGGTGATATGCAGCGCCGTCAGATCGTTCTGCCCGGTCACGGCGTTTTCCACCGTCAGGGTGGGCGCCTCGGCCACGCCGGCCACATGCACGGCGAAATTCAGGCTGTTGCTGGCGGTGGTGGTCAGGCTGGTGTTGGGATCGGTGCTTTGCGCCGTCAGGGTGGCGTTCAGCAGCAGACCGGCATCATGGTTGGTGGAGTTGTAGTCGTTCCAATCCTGCGGCGCCTGCACGTAAAGGCCGCCGGCCTGAATTTCCACCACCTCGGCCTGGGTGAAATCCCAGGCCTGGCTGGTGGGATCATAATGCCCCACCTGTTCGGACACGCCGTTGACCAGGGTGGTGAAGTGCAGCGCCGAATTGGCCAGGGCCGCCGTGGTGGCGGCATCGTTCCCTTGCGCGGCGATGACCAGGCCGGTCAGGGTGTCGTCGCTGGCTCCCGGCAGTTCGCTGAGATGCAGGGAAATGGCGGTGTTCTCATCGCCGCCGGCGGCGGCGCTCTGCGTCAGGTCGGGCGTGGCGGTGCCGGTCACGGTGACATGAATGGTTTCCGAGGCCGACACCGCCGTGGCATGGGCGGCATCCACCGCCGTGCCGCTGCCCAGCACGCTGGAGGTGGCGGTCACGGTCATGGTGAAGTCCTGGGCGTTCACCGTGGGGGTTAAGGTCAGGCCCGCCCACTGGTCGGAGGTCAGGGTCCAACTGCCGTCGGCGTTATGGGAGCCGGCGCTCAAAACCACACCGTCGGGCACGCCGATGATGGTGACGCTGGAAATGGTTTCCGTCGCCGTCTGCGCGGTGATGGCCGGCGTGATGCTGACGGCGATGGGCGCCCCCTCGGTGCCGCTGGCGTCGGCCACCGTCAGGGTGGGGGTATGGGCATCGCCCGCCACATGCAGGGTCAGAGCTAGGCTGCTGGAGGTGGCGCTGATCGTGTGGCTGGTATCGGGATCGGTTTCATAGGCGGTCACGGTGCCCGAAAGGCTCATGCCGCTGTTCTGCCCGGTGGAGAGATAATCGGTCCAGTCGGCGGGCGGCTGGATATAAAGGGCGCCGCTGCCGATCTGGGCCGAGGTGAAGGTCCAGGTTTCGGTGCCGTCGGCATTGGTGGTGTAGCTGCCGATGGCATCGCTGCCGGCGGCATCGGCATAGAAGTGCGAGCCCGCCGCCACGCCGCTTAAAGTAATGCTGTAGCTGTCGGCGGTGCTTCCCACATGGGGCGTGATGTTGAGGGCCGTCAGGGTGTTCTCATCGGTCTGGATGCTGGCGGCGCTCTCGGTGAGGGTGGGCGTCGAGATGGTGCCGGCCACCGTGACATGGATAGTCTGGTCGGCGCTGGTGGCGCTGGTCACGATGGCGTCGGCAGTGTTTTCCACGGCGGTGGCGGTCACCGTCAGGGTGAAATCGTGGGCGTCGTTGCTGGCGGGGGTGACCGTCAGGCCGCTGACCTGATTGGCCTGCACCGTCCAGCTGCCGTCGGCATTCTCCGTGCCATGGTTCAGGATGGCGCCGGAGGGCACGCCGATGATGGTGTAGTAGCTGACGGCATCCGAACCGTCGCTATGCGCCGACACCGCGCTGATGGACAGGCTGGCGGCGGTGTTCTCATTGGTGCTGACCGCCGCGGTGGTGGTGAGCACCGGGGCCAGGGCCACGCCCTGCACATCCACGCTGAGCGTGGTCACCGCCCCGGCTGTCAACGAAACGCCGCTGTCGGGATCGGTGTTGGTGGCGGCCAGCGATGCCGTCATGCTGAGGGCGCCGTGATTGGCGGTATCCCAGTCGCTGTAATTGACCGGCGGAGTCATGGACAGGCTGCCGCCCGCCGCCGTTACCGCCTGCATGTCGGCGGCGCTGAAGTTGTAAAGCCCGGTGGTGGCGTCGTAGCTGCCCACCTCCTGGCCGTTGGCGAAAAACTCCGACCCGGCCGGCGCCCCGGTGATGACCATGGTCAGGCTTTCGTGCGCCGTATCCTGAATGCCGATGGCCAGATTGAGGGCGATGCTGCCGCCGTTCTCATGGCCGATGGCGGTGGCGGTCTGGCTGATGGTGGGCGTGAGCGCCACGGCCTGCACCACCACCGGCACCACCACCGATGCCGAGGCGGCCATGGCGGGAGCGCCGGTCTCGTTGCCGTAAGCCACCACCGTCAGCGAGAAATCTCTGGGATCGTTGGCGGCGGGCGTCACCGTCAGGCCGGAAAGCTGATCGGCCGACAGCGTCCAGCTGCCGTTGGCATTTTCCGTACCGTGATTAAGCAGAGCGCCGGCGGGCACCCCGGTGATCACCACGTGATCCACATAGTCGCTGCCGTAATTGTGCGGATCGGTGGCGGTGATGGACAGCGCTATGGCGCCGCCGTTCTCGCTGCCGGCGGCGCCGATGGCCGACACCACCGGAGTATTGGCCAGCGGGGTGATGGTGAAGGTTTCCTGAGCCGAGGCGGTCTGGATGGTGCCGTCGCCGCCATTGGCCCAGGTGATGGCCTCCATCTTCAGGGTGATGGTGCCGTTATAATCGCGCGCCGCCAGGCAGGCCAGGTTGGAGACATCGGCGCCGTTGACGGTCCAGGTACCGTCGCCGTTGTTGGTGCCGTTGTTCAGGATGAAGCCGGGCACGGCATGGCCGTTGGCGTCCACGGCGCTGATCACCAGCGACAGCCCTTGCGAGATATCGGTGGTGGCCACGCTGATGTGGCTGAGATCGATCCAATGGTCTTCCACCCCCGACAGGGTGGGCATGGTGATGGTGGCGGCGTAGGCCTCGGGCGTCACCTCGACGCCGATGGTCTTCACCGTGGTGGAGGTGCTGACGCTATGGTCGTTCTCCACCACCGACAGGCTCATGCTGATCTGCTGGTAGCCGGAATAGCTGCTCCAGTAGGACGGCACCACCAGCTTCAGCGAGGCCAGCTCGCTGGTGGTAAGCCCCGAGAGATCATAGCTTTCATAGGTGGTGCTGGCGCTGGTGTCGCTGCCGCTGGGCGTGCCCAGGGGGGTGACGCCATTGCCGTCGGTATAGGTGAGCTGCGCCCAGCTCGGCACCTTGCTCAAGGTGACCGACTGGATGGTTTCGGCGATGCCGCCGGCGGTGATGCCGAGATTGAGGGCGATGGCCTGGTTTTCCGTGCCCGTCGCCGTCAGGCTGCTGCCCGAACCGCTGCCGCCGTTGAGGAGAATGGTGGGGGTATCGGCCACCGGCGTCACCGTCACGGGGATAGAGTAGCTGGCGCTGGCCTCCTGCCCGGTGGTGGTGCTGGTGGCCACCAGAGTGGCGTTCAGGGTCAGATTGGCGGCGCTTTCGACGTCGCTGTTCCAGTTCAGCGGCGGCGTGTAGGTGAGATTGGCCAGATGATCCTCGGAGACCAGATAGCGGTTGTCCTGGGCGTCGTAGAAGTCATAGCCGCTCAGGGTGCCGCCATGCAGGCTGGCGCCATCGATCCACAGGGCAGTGACCACCGAGGTATCGTGCGTGCCTTCCACCAGATTGAGGCTGATGGCGTGATCCTCGCTCCCCGAGGCGGGGCTGGTGCTGGTCAGGGTGGGCACGGTCAGGCTGCCGCCACTGGAGGAACCGCCGCTGCCGCCGCCGGCGGAGCCGTCCAGGGTCAGGGCGATGGTCTTGGACGCGGCCGCCGCCGTGCTGCCGTCGTCCTTCTCCTGCGCCATCAGGGTAACGGTCAGAGTGGCGCAGCTGGCCGACAGCTGCGAAGGCACGGTGATGCAGATATCGTTGCCGTTGGCGGTGGCCGCCGCCCACTGGTCGGGTGAAACCTCCCAGGTGCCGTTGCCCACATTATAGCCGAGGATCGCGCCGCTATGGTCGGTCAAGAGCGCGCCCTGCGGCACGCCGCTGATCACCGCCCAAAGCTGCTCCGAACCGTCGGTATCCACCAGGGCGGAATGGGCGGCGATGTTGAGGGAATGGGTGGCGTTGTCGCTGATGGTCAGGGCCGGCAGCGCGCTCAAGGTGGGGGCCGTGGCCACGCCGGCGATGGTCATATAGACCGTCTGGCTGGTGGTCAGCGCCGTGGCGCCGTGGTCCTGGCTGGTCACCGACACCCCGATGGCCAGGCCCTGCCCGCCATCGTTATAACCGCTCCAATATTGCGGCGGGGTCAGGGTGATCTCACCCGACGACAAGGCGGCGGCGGAGGTGGCGTAGGTGGCGGTTTCGCCCGATCCGGCCGTATAGATCAGCGTGCGGTTGTCGTAGACCTGGGTGCCGCTGGGCAGGGCGCCGAAATCGAGCTGCACGCCGGTGATGGTTTCCGCGATGCCGCCCGCCGCCACATGCAGCACCAGATGGTTGGCCACGCCTTCATAGCCGTCGGTGCTGCCGCTGGGGGCGGTGACGCCGCTGGGCAGGACCGGGGTATTTCCGGCCACGCTGGCCGACTGCACCTGGCCGATGCTGGCGTAATCGGTCACCGGGTTGACGGTGACGTCGTAGGTGGTGCTGGTGGTGGTGCTGGCACCGTCCACCTCGGTATCGGTGAAGGTGGCCTTCACGGTAATGTCGCCGCCGGCCTCCGAGGCGTTGTAGTTGGACGGCACCACCAGGCGGACATTGGCGATATCGGCGTTGGAGACGGTCCAACTGTCGCTGCCGATGCGCACCGGGTGATCGGTGGAATTCAAAATCTCGAAATAGGCCCCGGACGGCAGGCCGCCCGGCACCGTCAGCACCACCGACAGATGTTCCGAGCCGTCGGTATCGGTCATCACCATCTGGCTCAGGCCCAGATCCACCACCGTGCCGCCGGTGGCGGCGCTGGCGCTGCCGTCCTCGTTGGCGGCAACATGCACCGTCAGGCCGTTTTCGGCCACGGCGGCGGCCGGCATGTCGGGCACGCCGGTGACATGCACGGTGAAGTCGAGATTGGTGCTGGCGGTGGTGACGAGACCGGTATTAACGTCGGTATCGCTCTGCGTCAGGGTGCCGGTGATCTGGAAGCCGCTTTTCGCCGGATCCCAGATGGACCAGGACTCGCCGGCCGCCCCGCCGACGGTGTTCCAGTCGCTTTGATTGAGCGGCGGCAGGAAATAGAGGCCGTTGCCGTTGGCGGTGATCTCCTGCATATCGCTGCTGGAGAAGACCCAGGCGCCGTTCTGGTAGCTGCCCACCGCGATGGTGCCGGCAGCATCGGCGTAGAAATGCGCCGTCTCCGGGAAACCGCTCAGGGTCATGCCCAAACTGTCATTGGGATTGGTCGAGGCAATGTGCAGGTTGAGCGGGATCAGCGTGTCTTCGTTGCCGTTGGACGGGGTCAACTGCACGAAGGTGGGCGCCTCGGCCTGGCCCACCACCGATACATGCAGCGTTTCGGTGGTGCTGGCGTTCAACACGTCGATCTGGGCGGCGTTGCCGTGCTCGGTGGAGGTGGCGGTGACCGTCAGGGTGAAGTCGGCGTTGCTGTTGGCCTCGGGGATGACCTTGAGATTGGCCAGCTGCGCCACCGACAGGGTATAGGTGCCATCGCTGTTCAGATGGCCCTGGCTTAAGGTGGCGCCATCGGGCAGGCCGGAAATCACCACCGAGGAGATATATTGGGTTTCCGCCACCGAGCTCAGCTGAGTGACGTCGACGCTGATCGGAATGCCGGAATTTTCATTGCCGCTGGCGTCCTGCACCGTCACCGTCGGGGCATCGGCCACCGCCAGCACGTTGACGTCGAGATTGAGGCTTTTCGTCGCCGTCGTCACCGCCAGGGTGTTGGGATCGGTTTCCTGCGCCGTCAGGGTGGCGGTCAGGGCCAGGCCGGTGGTGTGGCTGGTGGAATTATAGTCGTTCCAATTGGCCGGAGCCTGCACGTAAAGGCCGTAGGTCTGGATCTCGGCCACCTGCGTCGCCGAGAAGCTCCATTCCCCGTTCACATAGGTGCCCACTGCCGTGTGCGCGCTGTCGCCCAGGGTAAAGACGCAGCCGCTTAAGGCCGAGGAGGTGGCGCCGTCGTTGTTGCTGGTGATCACCAGTCCCGACAGGGTGTTGTCCTGCGTGGCGTTGGCGTTCACCGCCTCGGTCAGGTTGAGGGCGATACGGCTATCCTCCAGCCCCGAGGCCGCCGTGCTTTGCGTCAGGCTCGGCGTCTGCGCCTCGCCCGTTATGGTCACATGCAGCATGACCGGCGCCGAATCGGCGTTTTGCACCGCCACATAGCCGTCGCCGCCCTTTTCGGTGGAGGTACTGACCACCGTCAGGATGAAATCGGCCGAACTGTCGCTGGAGGTAATGGTCAGACCGGACAACTGGCTGGAGGTCAATGTCCAGGTGCCGTCGTGATTGTTGATGCCGTGGTTCAGGGTGGCGGTATCGGGCACGCCGGAAATCACCACCTGGGAAATGCTCTCCGTCGCCACCGCTTCCGGCGCTTTGATGCTCAGGCTGATGGCGTGATCTTCCAGACCCGAGGCGGCACTGGCCGTCACCGTCGGGGTATCGGCCACCGCCTGCACATCCACATGCAGGGTTTGCGTTGCGCTCGAGGCGGTGACGGAAGCACCGGTGCCGTCGGAATCGGTGGCGGTGGAATTCAACACCACGCTGAGCTGCATGCCGGTGGTGTGATTGGCCGAGGAATAGTCGTTCCAGTTGGTCGGCGGCTGGATCGACAGATCGGCGAAGGCCGAGGCGGGAATGGTCCAGGTATCGGTGCCGGTGCTGGAATTATAGATGTGCGACCCCACCTCGACCCCATCGCTCCAGAAGGTGGAGCCGTGCGGCACGTTGGAAATGGTCAGGCTCAGGGTTTCGTTGTTCACCCCCGTCGCCAGGCTTTCCGACAGATTGAGGGCGATCTTGGTATCTTCGTTGCCCGTCACGCTGGCCCCGGTGGGCAGCGCCAGGGTGGGGGTATGGGCGGTGGGAGTGACCGTCACCTGCAGGGTCACCGGCGCCGAATCGGCGTTCTGCACCGCCACGTAAGATCCCGAACCGTCTTCCGTCGAGGTGCTGACCACCGTCAGGGTGAAGTCGGCCGAGCTATGCGCGGGCGGGGTGATGGTCAGGCCGGAAAGCTGGTCGCTGGTCAAGGTCCAGGTGCCGTTGGCGTTCTCGCTGC
>JAJXUO010000117.1 GCA_021782815.1 Pseudomonadota bacterium | reverse complement strand
CCCTGGGGCCGGGGCGGGCGCGGGGTTTCAGGTTTGTTGGAAGAAAGGCGTAAAGTCATGGTCAAGGATGCGATGTCCGGCGCGGAAATCGTCCTCAAAGCTCTGGTCGATCAGGGCGTGGAGGTAATTTTCGGGTATCCCGGCGGCGCGGTACTGCCCCTCTATGACGAGCTTTTCAAGCAGAACAAGATCCGCCACATCCTGGTGCGCCACGAACAGGCGGCGGTGCATGCCGCCGAGGGCTATGCCCGTTCCACCGGCAAGGTGGGCTGCGTGCTGGTGACCTCGGGGCCCGGCGCCACCAACGCCGTCACCGGCCTGTTGGACGCCATGTGCGATTCGGTGCCGCTGGTTTGCCTGTGCGGCCAGGTGCCCACCCACCTCATCGGCAACGACGCCTTCCAGGAGGCCGACACCACCGGCATCACCCGTCCCTGCACCAAGCATAACTATCTGGTGAAGGACGTGGCGCATCTGTCGCGCGTGGTGCACGAGGCCTTTTACGTGGCCCGCACCGGCCGTCCCGGCCCGGTGGTCATCGATCTGCCCAAGGACGTGCTGGTGGGCAAGGGCGAGTATGTCGGCCCGGCCAAGGTCAAGCACAAGAGCTATAAGCCGCAGCTGAAGGGCGATCTCGCCGCCATCGAGGAGGCGGCCCGTCTCATCGCCGGGGCGCAGCGGCCGATCTTCTACGTGGGCGGCGGCGTGGTCAATTCCGGCCCGGCGGCCTGCCAGCTGCTGACCCAGTTCATCCATGCCACCGGCTATCCCTGCACCCAGACCCTGATGGGCCTGGGGGCCTTCCCCGGCTCCGACGTGCAGTCCCTGGGCATGGTGGGCATGCACGGCACCTATGAGGCCAACATGGCCATGCACGGCTGCGACGTGATGATCTGCGTCGGCGCCCGCTTCGACGACCGGGTGACGGGGCGCCTCAACGCCTTCTCGCCCAACTCCACCAAGATCCACATCGATATCGATCCCTCCTCCATCAACAAGAGCGTGGCGGTGGATCTGGCCATCGTCGGCGACGTGGCCCATGTGGTCGAGGATATGGTCAAGATCTGGAAGGCGCGGCAGCTGCGTCCCAACGAACGGGCCATCAAGGCCTGGTGGGAGCAGATCGAGGCGTGGCGGTCCCGCGACTGCCTGCGCTATGCCAGCGCCGGCAGCACCATCAAGCCGCAATACGCCATTCAGCGCCTTTATGAGAAGACCAAGGATCGCGACGCCTACATCACCACCGAGGTGGGCCAGCACCAGATGTGGGCGGCGCAGTTCTACAAGTTCGAAAAGCCGCTGCACTGGATGACCTCGGGCGGGCTCGGCACCATGGGCTACGGCCTGCCCTCGGCCATGGGCGTGCAGGTGGCCCATCCCGGTTCGCTGGTGATCGACATTTCCGGCGAGGCCTCGTTCCAGATGAATCTGCAGGAGCTTTCCACCCTCATGCAGTACGGCCTGCCGGTGAAGATCTTCATCCTCAACAACCAGTATATGGGCATGGTGCGGCAGTGGCAGGAACTGCTGCACGGCAGCCGCTATTCGCAAAGCTACTCCGAGGCCCTGCCCGATTTCGTCAAGCTGGCCGAGGCCTACGGCGCGGTCGGCTTCCGCGTCGACGCCGTCGAGGAGCTGGACGGCGTGATCGACGCCATGCTGGAGAGCGACAAGCCGGTGATCGTCGATTGCCGGGTCGATCCCTCGGAAAACTGCTTCCCGATGATTCCGTCGGGCGCGGCCCATAACGAAATGCTTCTCGGCCCCAGCGACGAGGCGGAAAAGCCCGTGTCGGAAAGCGGCATGGTCCTGGTCTGAGAAGGGGAGCCTTATTGTGATCATTCAGAACGAAGAGATCGTCCGCCGCCACACCATCGCCATTCTGGTGGACAACGAGGCCGGGGTGCTGGCCCGCGTCATCGGCCTGTTTTCCGGGCGCGGCTACAATATCGAAAGCCTCACCGTGGCCGAGGTGGACCCGCGCGAGCAGCTGTCGCGCATCACCATCGTCACCTCGGGCACGCCCATGGTGATCGAGCAGATCAAGGCCCAGCTGCGCCGCCTGGTGCCGGTGCACAAGGTGTCGGACCTCACGGTGGAGGGGCCCTCGGTGTCGCGCGAGCTGGCTCTGGTCAAGGTGGCCGGCACCGGCGAGCGCCGGGTGGAATCCTTACGCATCGCCGATATCTTCCGCGCCCGCGTGGTGGATTCCACCAACGAGAGTTTCGTGTTCGAGATCGTGGGGGCCACCGAAAAGCTCGATGCCTTCATCAAGCTGATGGAGCCCCTGGGCCTGGTGGATGTGTCGCGTACCGGCGTTGCCGCCATTGCGCGCGGCGCGAATCCGATTTAAAGGGATACCGGGTTTTTTCTGATAACGCCCGGTGGAGCGCTCCGCCGGGCCTTTCCGCTTTACCAGTTT
Organism: Pseudomonadota bacterium; assembly: GCA_021782815.1. Classification (GTDB taxonomy): domain Bacteria; phylum Pseudomonadota; class Alphaproteobacteria; order Rhodospirillales; family Magnetospirillaceae; genus JAJZGK01. The sequence goes on along the minus strand of JAJXUO010000117.1, from coordinate 735 downwards.
CATATGCCAGCGGCAGCGCCGCTGTTTTCGCAGCCGAAAGGAAATCACATGCGCGTTTATTATGATCGGGACGCCGACGTCAATCTGATCAAGTCGAAGAAGGTGGCCGTGGTCGGCTACGGCAGCCAGGGCCATGCCCATGTTCTGAACCTGCGGGATTCCGGCGTGAAGGACGTTGCCGTGGCCCTGCGTCCCGGTTCGGCCACCATCAAGAAGGCCGAAGGCGAGGGCCTGAAGGTCATGACCCCGGCCGAAGCCGCCGCCTGGGCCGACGTGGTGATGATCCTCACCCCCGACGAACTGCAGGCCGATCTTTATACCGCCGATCTGGCCGCCAACATGAAGCAGGGCGCCGCCCTGGTGTTCGCGCACGGCCTCAACGTGCATTTCAAGCTGATCGAGCCCCGCGCCGACCTCGACGTGTTCATGGTGGCCCCCAAGGGCCCCGGCCACACCGTGCGCGGCGAATACCTGAAGGGCGGCGGCGTGCCCTGCCTGGTGGCGGTGCATCAGAACGCCTCGGGCAACGCCCTGGAGATCGCCCTGTCCTACGCCTCGGCCATCGGCGGCGGCCGTTCGGGCATCATCGAGACCAGCTTCCGCGAGGAATGCGAAACCGACCTGTTCGGCGAACAGGCCGTGCTGTGCGGCGGCCTGACCAAGCTGATCCAGAAGGGCTTCGAAACCCTGGTGGAAGCCGGCTACGCTCCGGAAATGGCCTATTTCGAATGCCTG
>JAJXUO010000080.1 GCA_021782815.1 Pseudomonadota bacterium | reverse complement strand
GAAACGGCGGCGGCTCCGGCGCCGGACGCCGCGCCGCCACAGAGCCAGGCCGTGCCCGCCGACGCCCGTCCCATCCGCCTGGGCCAGGCGGCCCAGGCCGCGCCGCGCCCGGCGGTGGACATGGCCACCCTGCCGCCGCACATGCTGCCGATGGTCGAGGCCATCATCATGTACGACGAGCTTCTGGTGGAGGAAAACGGCTATCTGCGCGCCTGCGACTCCAAAAGTGTCGAGGCCTTGCAGCCGCGCAAGCAATCGGCCACCAAGCTTTACAACGACCGCCTGCGCACCCTGCTCTCCGACCCCGCCGGCATGCGCAGCGCCCCTCCGGCCGTGCGCGATCAGGTCATGGCTCTGATCAAATGCCTGGAGTCGCGCTGCAACGAGAACGCCACCCTGCTCAAGGCCAGCATGGAAGCCACCGAGAAGGTGTTCGGCGTCATCAACAACGCGGTGATGGAGGCGAGACGGCGCGAGGCTCTTTATACCCGCTCGGGCGCCGTGCATTGGGGCCCGAACAATGCCGTGGCCTATAACGCCACCGCCTGATCCCACCCCGGTTAATCTCTGACGGATACGCCTTCCATGTCGGCTCCCGTGGACATTCTCAGCCCCACCCTGACCCAGAGCCTGGCCAACGCGGCCCTGCTCGGGTCGGGCATGCTGGGCGAGCTGTCGGGCACCGCCCCGGCGCAGAGAACGCGCCGGACGAGCGAAGGGCACTCCGCCAAGACCCCCACCCTCATCGAGGCCATGCTGGGGGACGAGATCCCCTTCGAACGCCTGCGCCCCGATATCACCCGCGGCATCGAGAACGGGATCATGGCCTGCCGTGCCGCCGCCGCCGAGGCCCAGGTGGTGGGCGAGTTCGCCACCGCCCTGGAAAATCTGCTGGGCGCGCCGGGAAGCCCGGCGGCGCTGGAAACCCTGATCGGCGCCCTGGCCGAAAGCGGTCCGCAGCCCGCCGCCGGGGTGATCGGTCGGGCCCGCGCCCTGTCGGAAGGGCTGCGCCGCATGAGTGCCGCCGCCGAGGCCCTGCGCGGCGATGCCGACCAGGCCATCGCCGCCACCGTCAGCGATATCAACGCTCTTTTGGCGGAGTTGGCCGAAACCTGCCGCGACATCGTGGTGGCCGCCGCCTGCGGCGGCGCCTCGCGCGGACTTCTGACCCTGCGCGACCAGCAACTGGCCCTGCTGTTCGGCTTTCTCGACGTTGTCACCTTCCTGCGCGCCGACGGCGGCACGGCCGTTTACACCCGTGGCGGACGGCCGCTGCTGGACGGCGGCGCTGCCGGCCGCCTGGAACACCAGCCGGGCGGCGCCGTCCGTCTGGACGGGCAGGATCTGTCGCAACAGATCGCCAGCGGCCGCCTGCACGGCCTGCTGTCGCTGCGCGACACCCATCTGCAGGGACTGGCCGGCCAGCTGGACGGCTTGGCCGGACTGATCCGCGAACGCATCAACATCGCCTTCAATCACGCCATCGCCCTGCCGCGCTCGGCCGGCGCCACCTATGCCGGCAGCCGCGCCTTCCTCAATCCCGAGCAGGACCGGCTGAATATGAGCGGCGGCGACACCACCCTCACCCTGGTGCGGGACGACGGCACGCCCCTGGCCGCCACCGGCCTCATCGGGCTGATGCGCTCCCATCTGGCCCGGCAGGGCCTGCCGCCCCTGGGCGGATTCAGCGTGGCCCAGCTGGCCCGGGCCCTCGACGACTGGCTGTGCGGCCACCTGGACAGCCAGGCCACCTGCGCCTTCCTCGATGATGCCGGCCATCTCACCATCGCCCTGCCGCACGGCCGCCTGACCTGGCGCGACCAGCGCAGCACCGCCCTGGACAGCCGCGCCTATCCCGATCCCCAGCAGCCGCTTGCGCTCAGCGGCGACCTGACGTTTTCCGATCAGTTCGGCAACAAATTCGCCCTCGGCGTGGCCAAAGGCGACAGCCTGCAGGACATCGCCGCCAAGGTGGACAGTTTCAGCGGCCTCAAGGCCAGCATTCTCGCCCAGCGGGGCGGCCATATCCTGCGCCTGAACAATCCGTCCGGCTGCGATATCGCCGTGGAACAGGCCCTGGGCCCGGCCGCCGGCCTGGCCTTTCTGCCCTGCCCGCAGCTGCCGTCCGCCGACGTCACCGTCGACTGGGACGGCGACGGCCAGGGCGCCCATCTGATCAGCCTGCCGTTCGACGATTACGACAGCCCGCTGGGCCTGGACGGGCCGCTGCTGGTGCGGGCCCACGACGGCACCGCTCTCGCCCTCACCCTGAATCCCGGGCAATCGCTGTCCGGGATCGTCGCCGCCGTCAATGCGCAAGGCGGCGTCCTGTCCGCCAGCCTGAAGGGAGCGGGAAACCGCTGGGTGGTGCGTATCAGCGGCCACCCCGGCCACAGCCTGTGGGCCGAAGGCGCCGCCGCCCTCGGTCTGGGCCTGCTGCCGCCGCCCGACCTGTCGGTGAGCGGCGTCGCCCACTTCCTCGGCCTCAACGATCTTTTCATCGAGGACGGCGAACCCGCCCTGTGCGACAGCCGCCCGCTGCCGCGCGGCTTCGCCACCTTCGCCCCCGGCTGCCTGATCCTGCGCCAGCGCGGCGACCGCCGCCAGACCATCGGCCTCGATGTCGGACTGACCCTGCCCGAGGTCACCGCGCGCATCAACGACGATGACGGCCTGGTGCGCGCCAGCCTGCTGGACGAGGGACCGCATCTGCGCCTGCGCCTGGCCGCCCTCGACGGCGGCGCCCTCAGGGTGTCCGGGGCCAGCGCCGGGCATCTCGGCCTGGCCGACGCCAACCGCGGCCTGCGCGCCCGCCCCGACCTGCTGCCCGAGGCGTTGCCGGGCAATGCCGGCGATCTGCTGCGCCAGGCCCTGACCGCGCCGGTGGCGGTGGCCCAGGGCCACGCCCTGCCCGCCGGCAACCGCAGCCTGCAGGAGCTGGCGCGCGCCTTGAGCCAGCGCAACCGCGCCTTGGTGGGCACCAGCCGCGAGACCGCCCTGCGCCAGCAGATCGCCGCCGCCACCCTGGACCAGCGGCGCGGCGCCAGCAAAAGCCTGATGAACCGCGACGCCACCCTGGTAAATACCCTGCGCGAGGCCTTTTTCGACTCCGCCTCGGTGCTGATGGGACTGGGACAATTGAGCGCCGCCCTGCAACGCTCCGACGGCGATCCTCCGCTGGCGATGCCGCCCCCGGCAGGGCGGGCGGCCCTGCCCGCGCCGCGCACCGCCCACTAGACGGATCCGGCCTCTCCGGGCCCGCTCGGAAACCGACCCGGCAAAATCCGCCGGGTGCCCCGGCAAAACCCGCCCTGTCGGCGGTGGGCGACGCCGGAAAACCGCCGAAAACCGCGCCCTGCCCCTGGCATGGCGTTTGCTTCGAAGAAGAACAGCATCAGCCGACGTCAGACAGCGGCGAGGGAAGACAAAATGAGCGTCAATGCCGTCACCACGCAAAAGCAACAGACCAGCCTGTCGAACCTGTCCAGCCTGCTGAGCAGCCGCGTGGCCGCCGCCGACGGCCAGAACGGTTTTTCCGCCCTGCTGAACCAGAGCGGCGGCAGCGGCATGGCCACCGGCCTACTGGCGGTGTTGAGCCAGTCCGCCCCGACCTCGAACGACGCCGCCCAGAACGTCGGCAACGCCACGGCCGACACCCCCACCACCGAGCAGCTCCAGGCCATGGCCCAGACCCTGCCCCGCGCGCCCGCCCCCTCCCTCACCGGCAGTGTTCCCACCAGCCGCAGCGACGTGCCCAGCCGCAAGCGCGACCAGAGCGACAGCGACACCAGCAGCAGCGATGCCGCCAATGCCGCCGCCGAAAGCGCCCTAACCGCCCCGGCGGTCCCGCAGGCTCAGACCCAGACCTCGGGACAAAACGGCGACAACACCTCGTCGTCCACCGCCTCCGGACAGCAGAACGGCGCCGCCGACCAGACGCAAAACGGCACCAACGCCCAGGCGCAAAACGGCGCCAACGCCCAGGCGCAAAGCGCCCTGCCCGATGCCGGGCAAATCCTGCCGGCGCAAACGGCGCAGTCCGCCCAGTCCGCGCAAAGCCCCGGCGTGCAAAGCCAGGCCGCCCAATTGAGCCAGATGGCCGGAAATACCGCCGGCTCGGTCAGCAGCCGCTCCGGCACCGACAGCAGCCAGAGCGCCGGCGGCCAGACTACCGCCGATTTGTCGTCGGGAGCCGCCCTCACCGCCCAGGCGGTGGACGGCACCGCCCAGCAGGCCGCCAACGGCCAGGGCGGCGGCGGCAGCGCCGGGCAGGATAGCGGCAATGCTGCCGGCCAGCAGGCCGCGGCCGCCCAAACCCAGGGCGGCGATGCCGCCGCCGCCGCCGCCAGCGGCACCACCGCTCCCGCCCAAAGCTTCCAGGCCGCCCTGCAAAGCGCCGCCAAGGATCAGGGCGGGCAAAGCGGCGTGGTGCAGGCGGCGGGACAAGCCGGCGCCGCTCAGGCCGCCGGTCAGCTTGAAAGCGGCAAGAGCGGCGCCGCCGCCCTGGCCGCCGATGCCAACGCCACCAGCGCCGGCGGGCTGCAAAACACCAGCTTCGCCCAGCGTCTCAGCGCCGCCCAGGGCACGCAGACCCTGCGCCCCGCCACCCTGCCCAGCGCCGCCGAACAGGTAAAAGTGCAGATCGACAAGGCCGCCGCCACCGGCAGCAACACCATCAGCATCGTGCTGCATCCGGAGGAACTGGGGCGCGTGGAGGTCAAACTGGAAATGCAGGACGGCGGCCAGGTCAAGGCCACGGTCACCGCCGACAACGCCGCCACCCTGCAAACCCTGAAGAACGATTCCCAGGGCCTGCAGCAGTCCTTGCAAAATGCCGGCCTGTCCACCACGCCCGACGCCTTGAGCTTCCAGCTGCAATCGGGGCAGCAGGGCTGGCAGCGCCAGCAGCAGAGCGGCGGCGGCAACTCCGGCAATGGCGGCGGCACCGTCAGTCCGGTGCTGGCCGACACCGGCACCGCCGAGGACGCCACGGTCCAGGCCGTGCAAAGCAGCTGGAGCGGCAACCCCGCCGACGGCCTCGACATCCGCATCTGACGTTAAAACATTCCTTAACCATTCCCGGGGTAGGAAAGGCCATCCGCGCTCGACACATCTTTCCGCGCGACACCCCGGAAGGCCCGCCTTCCGGGGTTTTTTTCCGCATATCCCATGCGGTTTCCCCCACTCTGCCCCCAAGGGGCATGGGCAAAAATTGCCGGGCTGTTAACCATCCTTTCACTTTCAGGGTATAGCCTTCCCCCTATGGCTCAAGCTGCGCGCGGCCCCACCCGTGCCATGAGGGAAAACCCACCGTGAACTCGTTCCTGCAATCCCTCAAATCTCTCGGAACCATGCGCCTCACGGTGATCGCCGGCGGTGGCGTGGCCGTTCTGGCCTTTCTGATCTATGTGATGGCGCGCATGTCCTCGCCGCCCATGGAGATGCTCTATGGCGGCCTGGAACTGGCCGACGCCAACGCCATCGTCACCAAGCTGCAGGCCGACAAGGTGCCTTACGAGCTGCGCCGCGACGGAACGGAAGTGTGGGTTCCGGCCGACCGCAAGCTCGATCTGCGCGTGAAGATGGCCGAGCAGCAACTGCCCAGCAGCGGCACCATCAACGCCGGCTACGAGTTGTTCGACAAGGGCGACATGCTGGGCTCCACCAGCTTCATTCAGAACATCAATCTGCTGCGCGCCATGGAAGGCGAGCTGGCCCGCACCATCCGCTCCATCGACGGGGTGAAGAGCGCCCGCGTGCATCTGGTGCTGCCCAAGCGCGAGGCCTTCAGCCACGACACCCAGGAGGCCTCGGCCTCCATCGTGCTGAAGATGGATCCCGGCCATCACCTCAACAAGGGCCAGGTGCTGGCCATCCAGCATCTGGTGGCCACCGCCGTGCCCAAGCTGGACCCCAACCGCATCTCCATCGTCGACGATCACGGCACCCTGCTGGCGCGCGGCACCGACGACGCCCAGAGCATGGCCGAAACCGCCAACGACGAGCGGCTCTCCATGGAAAACCGCCTGCAGCGCACCATCGAGGATCTTCTGGAGCGCTCGGTCGGTCCCGACCATGTGCGCGCCGAGGTCTCGGTGGAAATGGACTACAACCGCGTCAGCACCACCCAGGAAACCTACGACCCCGACAGCAAGGTGGTGCGCTCGGAAGTGACCACCGAGGAAAACCAGAACACCACCGACGCCGAAAACTCCTCGGTCAGCGTGCAGCAGAACCTGCCCGACGCCGGCGGCAACAATGCCGGGGCCAAGAGCCAGAGCCATCAGAGCCGCACCCAGACCACCGACAATTACGAAATCTCCAAGACGGTGAAAAACCAGATCAAGGAGATGGGCACGGTGCAGCGCATCACCGCCGCCGTGCTGGTGGACGGCACCTACGGCCCGGCGGTGCCCGGCCAGAAGACCCTGCCCTTCCACCCGCGCAGCCAAAAGGATCTGGACCAGCTGACCGCCCTGGTGCGCACCGCCATCGGTTACGACCCCAAGCGCGGCGATCAGGTGGAGGTGACCTGCCTGCCCTTCGCCGGCAACGACATCCCCGCCCCCGACGGCTCCGAGAACAAGCTGTTCGGCATGGACCGCGACCTCGTCGAGAAGGTCGGCTCCAACCTGGGCCTGTCGGTGGTGGCCATCCTGTTCCTGCTGCTGGTGCTGCGGCCCCTGGTCAGCCGGGCGGTGGAATCCATGGCCGAAGGTCCGGCCGGCGCCGACGGGCGGCGCCTGCTGGCCGACCACGGCATCACCCCGCCGCTGCTGGCCGCCGCCGGCGCCCCGCCGGTGCCCGCCCCCGGCCTGCTGGCGGAAGAGCTTGATACCGTCGACGAGCTGATCGATATCGATAAGGTGGAGGGGCGTGTGAAAGCCTCCTCGCTGCGCAAGATCGGCGAAATCGTCGAGAAACACCCGGAAGAAGCCTTGTCGATCATCCGCGCCTGGATGTATTCGGATGCCTGACGTCCCCCCTTTCACCCCGGCGCACCGGCAGAGATAACGAGCCATGGCACGCGTAAAAGAAGACTACCGCGGTCTGACCGGCCCCCAGAAGGCCGCCATCCTGATGCTCTCGCTGGCCGAGGAGCAATCCTCGAAGCTGTTCAGCATGATGGACGACGAGGAAATCAAGGAGATTTCCCAGAGCATGGCCAACCTCGGCAACGTCAATGCCGGGCTGGTGGAACGCCTGTTCGTGGAGTTCGCCGATCAGATCTCGTCCACCGGCTCGCTGGTGGGCTCGTTCGAAAGCACCGAACGCCTCCTGATGAAGACCCTGCCGAAGGACCGGGTCGACATGATCATGGAGGAAATCCGCGGTCCGGCCGGGCGCACCATGTGGGACAAGCTCGGCAACGTCAACGAGACCGTTCTCGCCAACTATCTGAAGAACGAATATCCGCAGACGGTGGCGGTGGTGTTGGCCAAGATCAAGCCCGACCACGCCGCCCGCGTGCTGTCGCTGCTGCCGGAAAACTTCGCCATGGAAGTGATCATGCGCATGCTGCGCATGGAGGCGGTGCAGAAGGAAGTGCTGGACGGCGTGGAAAAGACCCTGCGCACCGAGTTCATGTCGAACCTGGCCCGCACGGCGCGGCGCGACGCCCACGAACTGATGGCCGACATCTTCAACAACCTCGACCGCAACGCCGAAAACCGCTTCATGAGCGCCCTGGAAGAACGCAACCGCGAGGCGGCCGAGCGCATCAAGGCCCTGATGTTCACCTTCGAGGATCTGATCCGCATCGACATGGCCGGCATCCAGACCCTGCTGCGCCATGTGGAGAAGGACAAGCTGGGCATGGCCCTGAAGGGCGCCTCCGACGGCATCAAGGAACTGTTCTTCAAGAACATGTCGGAACGCGCCGGCAAGATGCTGCGCGACGACATGGACGCCATGGGCCCGGTGCGCCTGCGCGACGTCGATCTGGCCCAGAGCGCCATCGTGGTCATGGCCAAGGAACTGGCCTCCAGCGGCCAGATCGTCATCTCCGAAGGCCGCGAAGAAGACGAGCTGGTGTACTAAGCCATGGCCAAGCTGCAAAAATTTCTCTTCGATCAGGATTTCGGCTCGCCGTCGCGCCCGACCCTCGACGTGCACCTGACCGACGGGCTCGGCCCCGACGACATGGCCCCGCCCGAGGACATGGTCGAGGAGGAACCGCCCCCGCCGCCGCCGCCCACCTTTTCCGAGGAGGAGCTGCAGCTGGCCCGCGATCAGGCCTTCGAGGCCGGGCGCAGCGCCGGGATCTCCGAGGCCGAGGCCATGACCGAGCGGCTGCTGGCCCTGGCCCAGCAATCGCTGGGCGACGCCCTGCTGCGCATCGCCGGCGCCCAGGAGGAGGCCAACGACCGCCTGGTGCGCGAGGCCGTGGCCGTGGCCGTGGAAGTGGTGCGCAAGCTTTATCCCGAGATGACCCGTCATCACGGACTGGACGAACTGGAAGCCCTGCTGCATGAATGCCTCTCGCATCTCGACCGCGACATGCGGGTGACGGTGCGCATCGCCCCCGAACTTTTGGAAACGGTGCGGACGCGGGCCGAAAAGGTGGCCGAAGAGGTGGCGTTCGAGGGCAAGCTGCTGTTCGCCGCCGATGCCCGCATCGCCCCCGGCGACATCCGGGTGGACTGGGGCGACGGCGGCGCCGAGCGGGATCTGGAGCGCAGCTGGCGGGAAATCGACGCGGTGCTCGCCCGGGCTCTTGGCACCGATGGCCAGACAGAGGACAATCAGGCCGGTGACGGCTTTGCGGCGTAAGCCGGGAGGAGAAGGCGATGGCCGAATTTGAATTGAACGAACTGAAGTCCGACGGCATGGACTCCGACATGCCCGACGGTCCGCGCTCGGCGCGCGATCTCGAGGCGGTCTACGATATTCCGGTGCAGGTCTCGGCGGTGCTGGGCAAGGCCACCATGCAGGTCAACCAGCTGCTGAAGCTGGGGCGCGGCGCCGTGGTGGAACTGGACCGCAAGGTCGGCGAAGCCATCGACATCTATGTCAACAACCGGCTGGTGGCGCGCGGCGAGGTGGTGGTGGTGGAAGACCGCCTGGGCGTGACCATGACGGAAATCATCAAGACCGACCGCAGCTGAGCGGACGGGCGGAAAAACGGAATAACGGCGAACGGGCATGACGGGTAAAGGATCGATCTCATGCAGCTACTGATCATTGGCGCCCTTGACGGCCAGGTAGGGGCCGCCAGCCAGATCGCCATGGCGCGCGGCGCCCGCGTGGTGCATGCCCGTTCCATCGACAACGCCCTCGACGTGCTGCGCTCGGGCCAGGGCGCCGATCTGGTGATGATCGACGTCGCCTTCGACGTGAAGGCCCTGGTGGACCGTCTGGCCGCCGAGCGCATCACCGTGCCGGTGGTGGCCTGCGGCATCCATACCGACGCCACGGCGGCGGTGCGCGCCATCCGCGCCGGCGCCAAGGAATATATTCCGCTGCCGCCCGACGCCGACATGATCGCCGCCGTGCTGGCCGCCGTGACCGAGGAAAGCCACGCCATCCTCTTCCGCGATCCGGTGATGGGGCAGGTCATGCGCATGGCCGAGCAGGTGGCGCCCTCCGACGCCTCGATCCTGATCACCGGCGAATCCGGCACCGGCAAGGAGCTGGTGGCCCGCCACATCCATCGCAAAAGCAAGCGCGCCTCCAAGCGTTTCGTGGCGGTCAACTGCGCCGCCATTCCGGAAAATCTGCTGGAATCCGAACTGTTCGGCCACGAGAAGGGCGCCTTCACCGGCGCCGTGGCCCGCCGCCTGGGCAAGTTCGAGGAAGCCAACGGCGGCACCCTGCTGCTGGACGAAATCTCGGAAATGGACATCCGCCTGCAGGCCAAGCTGCTGCGCGCCCTGCAGGAAAAGGAAATCGACCGGGTGGGCGGCACCGCGCCGGTCAAGGTGGATGTGCGCATCGTCGCCACCTCCAACCGCAATATGGAAGAAGAGGTCAGAAAGGGCACGTTCCGCGAGGATCTGTTCTTCCGCCTGAACGTCATGACCCTGCGCCTGCCCTCGTTGCGCGAGCGCCCGCTGGACATCGACCTGCTGGCCAATCATTTCATCCGCAAGTTCTCCGAAATGAACGGCGTGCCCAACCGCCCGCTGTCGGCCGAGGCCAAGAAGCTGCTGGTGACCCACGGCTGGCGCGGCAATGTGCGCGAGCTGGAAAACACCATGCACCGCGCCGTGCTGCTGGCCGGCGGCGATGAGATCGGGCCCGAGGCCATCCTGCTGACCGGCGCCCCCCAGCCCGCCGACCCCGGCGCCGCCGTGGCCGCCGCCGCCGCCACCCTGGCCAATGCCAGCACCACCCGCGCCCTGGTGGGGCGCACCGTTTCCGACGTGGAGCGCGATCTCATCATCGACACCCTGGAGCATTGTCTGGGCAACCGCACCCATGCCGCCAACATCTTAGGGATTTCCATCCGCACCTTGCGCAACAAGCTGCGCCAGTACACCGACGAGGGGATCGCCGTACCCCCGCCGGGCGAAGCGGAACGGCCGGCGTTTTAAAGCTGACGTGAACAGGCGGGACTGAACCGTGTCCGAGAATGCCGAAGCAGCCACCGGAGGAACGGGCGGCGCGCCCATGGGCGCCGTACTGAACAAGCTGGTCTCCGCCCTGAAGCGCGGCGATCTGGTGCTGGCGCTCGGCGTGGTGGTGCTGCTGGTGGTGCTGATCCTGCCCATGCCCACCTGGCTTCTGGACATCTCGCTGGCCTTTTCGCTCACCTTCGCGGTCATGGTGCTGATGACCGCCATCTTCATCGAGAAGCCCAGCGAGTTCAGCACCTTTCCCACGGTTCTGCTCATCGCCACCCTGATCCGTCTGGCGCTGAACATGGCCTCGAGCCGCCTGATCCTGGCGCATGGCCACGAAGGCACATCCGGGGCCGGCCATGTGATCCAGGCCTTCGCCGAATTCGTCATGGGCGGCAATTTCGTCATCGGCATCATCGTGTTCTGCATCCTGGTGATCGTCAATTTCGTGGTCATCACCAAGGGTTCGACCCGTATCGCCGAAGTGGCGGCGCGCTTCACCCTGGACGCCATGCCCGGCAAGCAGATGGCCATCGACGCCGACCTGTCCTCGGGCCTGATCGACGAACCCACCGCCCGCCAGCGCCGCCGCGAACTGGAAGGGGAAAGCTCCTTCTTCGGGGCCATGGACGGCGCCTCGAAATTCGTGCGCGGCGATGCCGTGGCCGGTCTGATGATCACCGGCATCAACGTCATCGGCGGCATGATCATCGGCATGGTGCAGCAGGGTCTGCCCTTTTCCCAGGCCGCCGACTACTACACCAAGCTGACGGTGGGCGACGGTCTGGTGACGCAGATCCCGGCCCTGATCGTCTCCACCGCCGCCGGTATGCTGGTGACCAAGGCCGGCATGCAGGAGGCCACCGAAAAGGCCCTGTTCAACCAGCTGACCAACTATCCCAAGGTGCTGGGCCTGACCTCGGCGCTGCTGGTGGCCATCTCGCTGCTGCCCGACATGCCCATGCTGCCGTTCCTGCTGCTGGCGCTGCTGACCGGCGGCTCGGCCTACTGGCTGGACCGCGTCGAGCGGGAACGGGTGGCCGCCGCCGCCGCCGCCGAGGCCGCCGCGCCGTCGGAGGCGCCGCCGCCGGAAGAGCCCATCGCCACCGCCTTGAAGATCGACAATGTGCGCCTGGAGTTGGGCTACGGCCTGCTCTCCATGATCAACAGCCCCAAGGGCCAGCGCCTGACCGATCAGATCAAGGCGCTGCGCCGGGCCCTGGCCTCGGAAATGGGCTTCGTCATGCCCAGCGTGCGCATCCAGGACAATATGCAGCTGCCGGCCAACAACTACGTCATCTTCATCAAGGAGGTGGAAGCCGGCCGCGGCGATCTGCGCCCCAACCTTTTGCTGGTGATGGACCCGCGCGGCGAGGACATCACCCTGCCCGGCGAGAAGACCCGCGAACCCACCTTCGGCCTGCCCGCCGTGTGGATCGAGCCGCCGCACCGCGAGGAGGCCTTGTTCCGCGGCTATACGGTGGTGGACCCCGCCACCATCATCACCACCCATCTCACCGAGGTGATCAAGGACCACATGTCCGAACTGCTCACCTATTCGGAAACCCAGAAGCTGCTGGACGAGATGGACAAGCCCAGCCAGAAGCTCATCGCCGATCTCATTCCCGGCATGATCGCCCTGGGCGGCGTGCAGCGGGTGCTGCAAAACCTGTTGCAGGAACGGGTGTGCATCCGCGATCTCAACACCATTCTGGAAGGGGTGGCCGAGGCCAGCAGCCATACCCGCAACATCATGATCATCACCGAGCATGTGCGCACCCGCCTGGCCCGCCAGATCAGCGACGCCAACACCGGGCCGCAGGGCTTCATCCCCCTGGTCACCCTGTCGCCGGAATGGGAACAGGCCTTCGCCGACGCGCTGCAGGGCCAGGGCGAGGAGCGCCAGCTGATCATGGCGCCGTCCAAACTGCAGGATTTCATCAACAAGACCCGCCAGACCTTCGAACGTTTCGCCATGCAGGGCGAGGCCCCGGTGCTGCTGTGCAGCCCGGCGGTCCGCCCCTATGTGCGCTCGATTATCGAACGCTTCCGCCCGACGACGGTGGTCATGGCGCAGTCGGAAGTGCATGCTAAGGCCAAGATCAAAACCGTGGGGCAGCTTTAATCCATGCGCCTGAAGTCCTACATAGCCCCCAGCATGGCCGAGGCCATGCACATGGTCCGCGAGGAACTGGGCGACGACGCCATCATCGTCTCCACGCAGCGGGCGGCGGGCGGCAAGGGCGTGCGCATCACCGCCGCCCTCGAACCCACCGACGTGGACGACGCCCTGGGGGAAATGCTGGCCGAGGCCAACCAGACCCCGGTGGCCGACGTGGTGCGCGCCGCCCTGAACGAGCACGGCCTGCCGCCCCGGCTGGTGGAGCGCATGCTGAACGTGATTCACACCAGCGGCATCGACGAGCCTTTGCAGGCCTGCACCTACGCCCTGGAATCCGGCTTCGCCTTCGCGCCGCTGCCCGACCACGGCGCCCCGCGCCCCTTCATCATGGTGGGGCCGCCCGGCACCGGAAAATCCATGGTGGTGGCCAAGCTGGCGGCCCGCTCGGCCCTGCGCAACCGCCGGGTGGGGGTGATCACCACCGACAATATCCGCGCCGGCGCCACCGAACAGCTGTCGGCCTTCACCCGCATCCTGGAAATCGATCTGGTGGCGACGCGGGGCCCGGAAACCCTGCGCCGCGCCGTGGAGCAGGCCCAGGGCCATTTCGACATCCTGTTCATCGACAGCCCCGGCCTCAATCCCTTCAAGGTGAGCGACATGGAATATCTGTCGTCCCTGGCCGAGGCCGGCAATTGCGAACCGATTCTGGTGCTGGCCGCCGGCGGCGATCCGGTGGAGGCCGGCGAGATCGCCGAGGCCTTCGGCGCCGCCGGGGCCACCCGCCTTCTGGCCACCCGCCTCGACACCACCCGCCGCTTAGGGGCCATCCTTACCGCCGCCGACGCGGCGCCGCTGATGTTCTGCGACGTTTCCGCCACCCCCCATGTGGTCAACGGCATTTCCTCCATCAACGCCGCCGCCATGGCCCGCATGATGCTGCCCGAACCGGCGGCCAAGGCCAAGGCGGCGGCCGCCCCGCCGCCGCCGCCGACCCGCGCCGGACAATGGCAGGCCAACACCTTCGCCGCCGAGGATCTGGCTCCCGGCGACGGCTACGACGATTATCCCGATAAACACCCCTGGACAGAGGCCCGCTGATGACCGGAACGCCCTCCCCCACCCTTGCCGCCCGGACGCCGCAGCGCGCCAAGGGCCGCAACGTCATCGCCGTGGCCTCGGGCAAGGGCGGCGTCGGCAAGACCTGGTTCTCCATCACCCTGGCCCACGCCCTGGCCCGCGCCGGGCAGCGCTGCCTGCTGTTCGACGGCGATCTCGGCCTGGCCAACGTGGATATCCAGCTGGGCCTGATGCCCAAGCACGACCTGGGCAGCGTGGTGGCCGGCAAGCTCACCCTGAACCAGGCCACCGTCAGCTATCCGGAAGGCGGCTTCGACATCATCGCCGGGCGCTCGGGCTCGGGCTCCCTGGCCAACATTCCGCTATCGCGCCTGCAATTGCTGGGCGACGATCTGAACCTGCTGGCCTGCGCCTACGACCGGGTGGTGCTGGATCTGGGCGCCGGGGTGGAACGCACCGTGCGCGCCCTGGCCCATAACGCCGGCACCATCCTGGTGGTGACCACCGACGAACCCACCTCGCTGACCGACGCCTACGCCTTCATCAAGGTCACCCACATGGAGCGGCCCGGCACCGACATGCGGGTGGTGGTCAACATGGCCAACTCCACCCGCGAGGGCGAACGCATCTACAACACCCTGCTGAAGGCCTGCGAGGGCTTTCTTAAGATGTCGCCGCCGCTGGCCGGGGTGATCCGCCGCGACCTCAAGGTGCGGGAAACCATCCGCAACCAGACGCCGTTGCTGACCCGCTCGCCCAACAGCGAGGCCGCCGCCGACGTCGAGGCCCTGGTGGAAAAACTGCTGAGAGGGCGATGAGCGGCCCGCCGTCCGCCATCTCGCTTCCGTCCGCGGGGGGTGCCGCCGCCGCGGCGCCGGCCGTTACCCTGGCCGCCCCCGCCGATCCCGCCGCCCTGCCGCCCGCCCTGGCCGGGTTGAGCGTGGGGCAAAGCCTGTCGGCCCAGGTGCTGGCCGCCCCCGCCGCCC
>JAJXUO010000079.1 GCA_021782815.1 Pseudomonadota bacterium | reverse complement strand
TCATAATCAGGACGAAGGGGGATCGGCGCTGCCACGGCATACCTCCAGCTGTTTGCCAGAGTGATTCACATTCCGACCGTCTTGGGAATCCCCGTTGTGAGTCTCATTCAGTGCAGGTTGGTATTACTCTGATGGCGGTTGCGTAGTTACGGGGCGGCTCCCATGGAACGATGTAGTGGCATGCCATGAGGTGAAGACGCAAGGACGATGACCGTTCAAGCGATTTTCCTGGCCCTTTATATCGATTACGGTCCGCCTATTGACACGGTGCTAAGGCTCTATAAATTACTAACCAGTCAGTCAGTAATGGAGGGCGTTATGACCGCCCACACCGCGCCCCGGCGGCGCCGCAAGGAGGCGCGGCCGGCCGAGTTGATCGATGCCGCGCTCACGGTGTTTTCCGAAAAGGGCTATGCCGCCGCCCGGCTGGACGATGTGGCGGCCCTGGCCGGCGTTTCCAAGGGCACCATCTATCTGTATTTCTCCGGCAAGGAAGAGCTGTTCAAGGCCATGGTGCGCGAGATCGTGCTGCCCAACCTGGCCGGGCTCACCGATCTGGTGGACAGCCATCCCGGCCCGGCCTCGGCGCTGCTGGCCGAGGTGCTGGGGCGGGTGGGGGGCTTGATCGCCACCCACAAGGCCGGGCGCATTCCCAAGATCGTCATCGCCGAATCCGGCACCTTTCCCGAACTGGCCCGCTTCTGGGTGGCCGAGGTGGTGGAGCGGGGGCGGGCGCTGATCACCGCCATTCTCGACCGGGGGGTGGCATCGGGGGAATTTTCGCCGCAGGGGGCCGAGGCGGCGCTGGTGGTCATCTCGCCCATGCTGATGCTGGCCCTGTGGAACACCGCCCTGGGGCCTGCGGTGGGGCGCGGGCTGGATGGGGCGGCGGTGGTGCGCCAGGCGCTGGACATCGTGCTGAACGGCCTGCGCCGTCGGGAGGAAGGGCCATGAAACGGATGCTGTTGCTGCTGGCCTGTCTGGCCCTGAGCGCCTGCCATGACGCGCCGAACCGGGTACAGGGCTATGTGGAGGGGGATTTCCTGCGGCTGGGGGCCACCAGCGGCGGGCGCATCACCGCGCTTCTGGTGGATAAGGGGCAACGGGTGGCGGCCGGGCAGACGCTCTTTACCCTGGATGACGGCGCCGAACAGGCGCAACTGGCCGAGGCGCGGGCCAAGACCGGCGAGGCCCGCGCCGGCCGCGATAATCTGCTTACCGGCAAACGCGCCCTGGAAATCAAGGCCATCGCCGCCCAGCGCGATCAGGCGGCGGCGGATCTGGCCCTGGCCGAGATCCAGCTGCGCCGCCAGAGCCTGCTGATCCGTAGCGGCGATACCGCCCAGGCCAGTCTGGACAATGCCCGGGCCACGGTGGAGCGCGACCGCGCCCGCGTGGCCGAATTGGAGGCGCAGTTGTCCTTCGCCCATGAGGGGGGACGTTCGGCCGAGATCCGCTCGGCCGATGCGGCGGTAACGGCGGCCGAGGCCGCCGAGGCCGAAGCCGCCTGGAAACTGGACCAGCGCCGGGTGACGGCGCCCGAGGCCGGCGAGGTGCAGGATGTGCTGTTCCGCCCCGGCGAGGTGGTGGCGGCGGATCAGGGCGTGGTCAGCCTGCTGCCGCCCGGCAATATCAAGCTGCGCTTCTATCTGGGGCCGGAGCGGATCGGCGCCGTAAAGCCGGGCCTGCGCCTGCCTGTGGCCTGCGACGGCTGCGCGGCCGGGCTGACCGCCCGTGTCAGCTACGTCGCCCCCGACGCCTCCTACGCCCCGCCCATCCTCTATTCCCGCGAGAATGCCGCCAAGCTGGTGTTCCTGGTGGAGGCCAGGCCCGACGGCGATGCCGCCCGCTTCCGCCCCGGCCAGCCGGTGACTCTGACCCTGCCGGAGCCGACACCATGACCGCCCCGGTCATCGCCGTGCGCGGCCTCACCAAACGCTTCGGCGGCCGCACCGTGGTGGACCGGCTGTCGCTGGCGGTGGAGCCGGGCCGCATCATGGGGTTTCTGGGGCCGAACGGCTCGGGCAAGACCACCACCATCCGCATGCTGTGCGGTCTGCTGACCCCGGACGAGGGCGAGGGCACCTGCCTGGGGCTCGATATTCGCCGCGACGCCGCCGCCATCAAGCGCCAGGTGGGCTATATGACGCAGAAATTCTCCTACTACGAGGATATGTCGGTGGAGGAAAATCTGGCCTTCGTCGCCCGCGTCTACGGCCTGCCCGGGGCCCGGGCCCGCGTGGCCGCCGCCCTGGAGCGGCTTGGGCTGGCCGATCGCCGCCGCCAGCTGGCGGGGGAGCTGTCGGGCGGCTGGAAACAGCGTTTGGCCCTGGCCGCCAGCGTGCTGCACGAACCGCGTCTGCTGCTGCTGGACGAACCCACTGCCGGGGTGGATCCCAAGGCCCGCCGCGAGTTCTGGGAACAGATCCATCAACTGGCCGACGAAGGCATCACCGTGCTGGTTTCCACCCATTACATGGACGAGGCCGAACGCTGCCATCAGATCGCCTATATCGCCTACGGTCAGCTGCTGGTGGAAGGCACGGTGGCCGAGGTGGTGGCGTCGGCCGGGCTGGCCACCTATACCGCCAGCGCGCGGGCGCCGCAGGCCTCGGTGGTGGAGCTGGCGCGCCGGCTGCAAGGGCGGCCGGGCATCGATCTGCTGGCGCCGTTCGGCGCCGCCCTGCATGTGGGCGGCGGCGATGCCGCCCTGCTGGAGCAGACCCTGGCCGCCGTTCGCGCCGATCCGGATTTCGCCTGGCAGCGCGACGAACCCAGCCTGGAAGATGTCTTCATTCATCTGATGGGACGCTCGCGGGATAATTTTCAGGGAGCGGGCACATGAGCGCCGCCTTCTCGTTCCGCCGCATGCTGGCGATGATCGGCAAGGAGTTCGTGCAAATGCGGCGCGACCGGCCCACCTTCGCCATGATGGTGGGCATCCCGCTGCTGCAGCTGGTGCTGTTCGGCTTCGCCATCAATTCCGATCCGCGTCATCTGCCCACGGCGGTGCTGGATGCCGATCACGGCCCCTTCGGCCGGGCCCTGGTGGCGGCGCTGGAGGCCTCGACCTATTTCGATGTCCGGCGCGCGGTGTCCAGCGAGGCCGAGGCCAACCATCTGCTGGCGCGCGGGACGCTGCAGTTCATGGTCAGCATTCCCCCCGATTTTTCCCGGCAGGTGGCGCGCGGCGATCATCCCGCCCTGCTGGTGGAGGCCGACGCCACCGATCCCGCCGCCACCTCGGGCGCCCTCAACACCCTGCAGGAGCTGGCCCAGACCGCCATCGACCCCGATCTCACCGGGGCGCTGGCGGCGCTGAAGGCGGGGCCGCCGCCCTTCGAGCTGCGCATCCACCGCCGTTATAACGAGGAGGCGGTCAGCCAGTACAACGTGGTGCCCGGCCTGATGGGCGTGGTGCTGACCATGACCATGGTGATGATGACGGCGCTGTCGGTAACGCGCGAGCGCGAGCGCGGCACCATGGAAAACCTGCTGGTGATGCCGCTGTCGCCGCTGGAGATCATGGTGGGCAAGATCACCCCTTACGTGCTGGTGGGCTATCTGCAGGTGGCGGTGATCCTGGCGGCCTCGCTATGGGTGTTCCATGTGCCCATGGTGGGCAATCTGCTGCTGGTCATGCTAACCAGCGTGCTCTACATCGTGGCCAATCTGGCGGTGGGGTTCACCTTTTCCACCCTGGCCCGCAACCAGACCCAGGCCCTGCAGCTGACCCTGTTCTATTTCCTGCCTTCGATCCTGCTGTCGGGCTTCATGTTTCCCTATCGCGGCATGCCGGACTGGGCCCAGACCATCGGCGAGATCCTGCCCCTGACCCATTTCATGCGCATCGTGCGCGGCGTCATGCTGAAGGGCAACGGCTGGAGCGATATCGCCGGCGAGGTGGGCATGCTGGCGCTGATTCTGCTGGTGGTCAGCCTGATCGCCGTGCGTCGCTTCCGCCGGACCCTGGACTGATTAACCCGCCACGGCGGGGATCAGGCCGGTCCACAGGCCGTAAAGCTGCACGCCGCCCACCAGCAGGATCAGCAGGGCGCCGGTCAGGGCCAGGCCCTTGCGCAGTCCGTGGGCCAGGGTCTGCTGGCGTTGGCTTAAGCGCCCCAGGCCGCGATTGAGGCCCAGCATGCCGAGGCTGACCGCCGATACGGTGATGGCCACCCCCACCCCCATGGCGAAGGTGGAGACCACCCCCACCCAGAAGATGCCGTTGGCCAGGGTGAACAGCAGCACCAGGATGGCGCCGGAACAGGGGCGCAGGCCCACGGCGCCGCCGGTCAGAAGCACCTGGGCGATCTCGGAACGCAAGGTGGGCGCCGCCGCAGCGGGCGGCGGCACCGGCGCGGGATGGGAATGGCCGCAGCCGCAGCCGTGGCCGTGATCATGAGCGTGATGATCGTGGTGATGATCCTGCGCATGAGGGGCGTGGTCGTGATGGTCGTGGCCGTGATGCTCGCAGCAGACGCGGTTGCTCAGCACCCCCCAGCCCATCCACAGGCCCAGGGCGCAGATGCCGGCATAGCTCAGCATTTCCAGATGGGCGGCCTGGGTCATGATCAGATGCGAACCGGCCCGCAGCAGCAGGGCGATCACCCCCACCAGCAGGATGGCGGTCACCGCCTGCACGAAGGCGGCGGCGCCGCTCATGGCCAGGCCGTGCGCCAGGCGGGCGCGGCGGGTGAGGAAATAGCTGCCCACCACCATCTTGCCGTGGCCCGGTCCCACGGCGTGGAAGACGCCGTAGAGGAAGGAGATGGTGATGATGGCCAGGGCCGGGGTCAGTCCGCCCTCGTCGCGGGCGGCGTGCAGCTGATGGCGCAACTGGCTGTTCAGGCTGCTTTGCAGCTCCACCAGGGTGCTCAAGGCGGCGCGCAAGGGGGCGGGCAGGGGCGGCATGATGCCGTCGGGCCGCTGGGGGGCGGCCTCGCCGGCGGCGGCGGGCAGGTCGGGCTTGCCGAAGAGGTCGGTGGCGGCGGCGGGGTGGACGGCCAGCAGCAGCGGCGTCAGCAGCAGCAGGGGCAGCAGGGAGCGAAGCAGGCGGGTCAGCATGTGATCTCGGCGGTTTGAGGGAAGACGGAGCCGAAATAGATGGGATGGCTTTTATCGACGATGATGCGGGCCCGGCAACTGGCCGAACCCGGCCCGCTGACGGCGGCGCCGTGTCCCTTCACCGGTCCGACATCGACATAATAGGTATCGTCCCAGATGCCGACGCGGATGGGGCCGGCCTTGGGATCGAGCGGGGTGGCCAGGGCGATGGTGAACAGATAGCGCAGCTTGTCGCCGTCCATGCGGGCGGCGAAAGCCGAAACCTCGGGGGCCACCTTGCCGGCCTTGCCGTTCTGCCAGATGTGGGTGAAATAAGCGTAGTGCTTGAGGTTGGAGAAGGCGGTCTTCTTCAACTGGGCCACCTCGGCGGCGCTGAAGGTGGGGCCGTGCCGTCCCTCCTCCATCATGCCCTTGTTGCCGTTCAGGTCATCCAGTACCGAGGCGGTGAAATCCTCGTCGAAGCTCCAATCTTCCTGCAAGGCGGCGATCTTGCCGTTTTGCATCTGGGCGGTGACGATGGTGTCGACCCAGACATGGGGGTGGGCCGAGGCCGGGGCGGCCCACAGCAGCAGGGTGACCAGAATCAGGGGAACCGCACGGCGCAAACGCATTTCTCCTTCCGCAAGGCCTCCGGGATGCCGCCAAATCATGGCAGAATCATGGTGGCTTGGGCGGAAAAATCCGTAAACCCCTAACCGGCCAGGCGCACGATCACATCGACGCCGCGGATGGTGGTGCCGGGCGGCGGTTCGGGCAGGGGGCCGAGGGTCACCAGG
This sequence comes from Pseudomonadota bacterium, assembly GCA_021782815.1. GTDB lineage: Bacteria > Pseudomonadota > Alphaproteobacteria > Rhodospirillales > Magnetospirillaceae > JAJZGK01. The sequence goes on along the minus strand of JAJXUO010000079.1, from coordinate 8,911 downwards.
CCGGCAGGAATATCTTCCAGGCGCCCGGTGCTTTCGAAGAAATAATGGTGGTGCTCCGACATGTTGGTGTCGAAGTAGGAGCGTCCGGCATCCACCACGATTTCCCGCAGCAATCCGGCATCGGTGAATTGATGCAGGCTGTTGTAGATGGTGGCCAGGGAGACGCGGATATTGCCGGTTAGCGCCTCGCCGTGCAGCTGCTCGGCGGTGATGTGACGATCGCAGCCGTCGAACAGCAGCCTGGCCAGGGCCAGACGTTGCCGCGTCGGACGCAATCCGGCGGTGCGTAAACGCTCCAGAACTTGGCTGAAGGGGCGGTGGATCGTCATGGTCATGGCTGCTGGTTCTCCCAGATCTTCTCGGCTGCGCCTGTAAAAGACAGGTGGCTAGGAATTGGAATGAATCAAGACTGCGCCGGAAACATTCCGCAGCCGGGGGGATCGGGGCGGGGTGGACGAGGGATCAGTCTCCGGTCAGGATCCGCTCGATCAACTGCTGCACCGTGGGGATGAAGCCGTTGGCATAGAACGGATCGGACGAGAAGTTATGGGCGAAATGGCCGGCGAACATCAGTTCGTTTTCCACGTCGGCGCCATGGGCGATGTTCTGCAAGGTTTTCTGGATGCAGAAGCTGCGCGGGTCGGCGCGCTTGCCGGTGGTGCCGGTTTCGCCCTGCGACCAGTTGGAGAAGTTGCAGGCCGACAGGCAGCCCATGCAATCCACCTGATCCTTGCGGATTTCCTCGGCGCGGGCCGGGGTGACGAAGATCAGGGTGCTGTCCGGGGTGCGCAGCGCCTCGGTGAAGCCTTGCGCCATCCAGCTTTCGGCATGGGCCTTGTCTTCCGGGGCGACGAACACCGAGCGGCCGCGCACGCCGATGGGCATTTCCGCAGTATGCTCGCCCACCGCTTCCGGGCTGAAGGGGATCTGATGGGTCAGCCGTTCGCACAGCTCGTTCAGGAAATTATTCTTTACCGCCGAGGAGTAAAAGCCGGTGGGGCTGAAGCGGTGCAGCAGGATGTCGCCCGGCTTCAGCGTGGTCAGGCGGCGTTTCCAGGCGTCGGAAATGGGGCTTTCCCGGGTCAGCAGCGGCCGGGTGCCGAACTGGAAGGCCACCGGTCCCAGCTCGGGATTATCGATGAAATCCTGCCAGTCGCGCAGGTACCACACGCCGCCGGCCATGAAGATCGGGCATTCGGGGCAGCCCAGCTCGCGCATGGTGGCGCGCAGTTCGCGCACGCGGGGCAGCGGATCCTGCGGCTGGGCCGGATCTTCCGAATTCGTGAGGCCGTTATGGCCGCCGGCCAGCCAGGGATCCTCGTAGACCACGCCGCCCAGCAGGCCGCCATATTTGTGGTACGAGCGCTTCCACAACGCCTTGAAGGCGCGGGCCGAGGAGACGATGGGATAATAGAAGACGTTGTATTCGGCGGCGATTTCCGCCACGCGGTAGGGCATGCCGGCACCGCAGGTGACGCCGTGGATCAGGCCCTTGGCCCCCTCCAGCACGCCGGTCAGCACCTGTTCGGCGCCGCCCATTTCCCACAGCACGTTCATGTGGATGCGGCCCTGCCCGCGCGAGACGTCGTGGGCGATGCGGGCCTGGGCGATGCCGCCCCGGATGCCGAAATCGATCAGTTCGGCATGGCGTTCGCGCCGGTTGCGGCCCTGGTAGATCAGGGGAACCACGGACCCGTTCTCGTCATAGAAATCGGCGTTCACCCCCGAAAACGTGCCGACCCCGCCGGCGGCGGCCCAGGCACCGGCGCTAAGACCGGTGGTAACGGCGACCCCCTTGCCGCCTTCGACCAAAGGAAGGACTTCCTTGCCGGAAATGACCTGAGTCTTGATGGATTTCACGTCGACGTACACTCCGCTTCCGGGCCTCTCCCGATGGCCCGCGTTTTCTCTTCTTCTATCCGCTTGCAGCTTTCCCATCTTGCCTGGGAACACCCCGCCGCATTCATATATAACCTTTACGCCCCTCACGCAAAGGGAAGGGTTGTCAGGAGGCCCGGCGCGTCGCTGAAAACGCCGTCCACGCCCCATTGCCACAGCCGTTCGGCCCGGGCCGGATGATTGACGGTATAGGCCAGCAGGGCCAGGCCGCTTTCCCGCACCGCGAAGGCCTGCGACGCGGTCAGCGTCGTGGCCGCCACATGCAGCGATACGCAGCCCAGCCGCTCGGCCCGCTGCCGCCAGTCGGCGGGCAGGCGTTCCAGCAACAGGCCGCGCGGCCAAACCGAACGGCGGGCCGCCTCGGCCAGGGCCGCCGGGTGGAAGCTGGACACCAGCGGCGTCGGCAGATGCGCCGGCCAGAGCGCCGTCGCCTCGGCCAGGGCCAGGCGGGCGGTACGTTCCGCCTGTTCCGGCGGGGCGCCGACGGGAAGTTTGACTTCGAGATTGAGCCCCATGCCCAGGGCGGCGATGGTGGCGACCGCCTCGGCCAGAGTGGGAATCCCTTCCCCGGCGAAGGCAGGGCCAAACCAGGATCCGGCATCCAGACGGCGCAAGGCCGTCAGGGTCTGGGCCGTGAGCGGCCCGTGGCCGTTGCTGGTGCGTTCCAGGCCATCATCGTGAAACACCACGGGGACGCCGTCGGCGGACAGCTGGACATCCAGCTCCACCCACGTCGCCCCCTGGTTTTTCGCCTGGGTAAACGAGGCCAGGGTATTTTCCGGGGCGGTCGCGGCGGCGCCGCGATGCCCGATCACGCGGGGAACGCAGAGCGCGTTCCCCGGTGGGAAAAGGCCCCCGGCGGGACCGTTTCGGCTCACGCCTCGGTCTTCTCGTCCTTCTTGGTCAGGTCTTCACCGGTGGTCTGATCCACCTGCTTCATCGACAGCTTGACCTTGCCGCGATCATCGAAGCCGATGACCTTGACCTTGACCTGATCGCCCATCTTGACCACGTCGGTCACCTTCTCCACCCGGCGCGGCGCCAGTTCGGAGACGTGCACCAGGCCGTCTTTCGAGCCCAGGAAGTTGACGAAGGCGCCGAAATCGACGGTCTTCACCACCTTGCCGTTATAGATCACGCCCAGTTCGGGTTCGGCGACGATGCCCTTGATCCAGTCGATGGCCTTCTGCGCGGCGTCGGCATCCGACGAGGCCACCTTGATGGTGCCGTCGTCCTCGATGTCGATCTTGGCGCCGGTGGTTTCGCAGATCTCGCGGATCACCTTGCCGCCGGTGCCGATCACTTCGCGGATCTTGTCCTTCGGAATGTTGAAGGTGGTGATGCGCGGCGCGTTGCCCGACACGTCGGAGCGGGCGCTGTCGATGGCCTTGCCCATCTCCTTCAGGATGTGCATGCGGCCGTCCTTGGCCTGCCCGAGGGCGATCTGCATGATCTCCTTGGTGATGGAGGTGATCTTGATGTCCATCTGCAGGGCGGTCACACCGCTTTCGGTGCCGGCCACCTTGAAGTCCATGTCGCCGAGGTGATCCTCGTCGCCCAGGATGTCGGACAGCACGGCGAAGCCGTCGTCCTCCTTGATCAGGCCCATGGCGATGCCGGCCACCGGACGGGGCAGGGGCACGCCGGCATCCATCAGCGCCAGCGACGAGCCGCACACGGTGGCCATCGAGGAGGAGCCGTTGGATTCGGTGATCTCCGACACCACGCGGATGGTGTAGGGGAAGGCCTCCTTGGCGGGCAGGGTGGGATGCACGGCGCGCCAGGCCAGCTTGCCGTGGCCGATTTCGCGGCGGCCGGGCGAGCCCATGCGGCCGGCTTCACCCACCGAATAGGGGGGGAAGTTGTAGTGCAGCATGAAATGTTCGCGGTATTCGCCGGCCAGGGCGTCGATGATCTGCTCATCCTGCCCGGTGCCCAGGGTGGCGACCACCAGGGCCTGGGTTTCGCCGCGGGTGAAGAGGGCCGAGCCGTGGGCGCGGGGCAGCACGCCCACTTCCACTTCGATGGGGCGCACGGTCTTGGTGTCGCGGCCGTCGATGCGCAGGCCGGTCTTCAGGATGTTGCCGCGCACCACGTCGGATTCCAGGCCCTTGAACACGTCGGCGGCCACGGCGATCTCGGCGGCCTCGGTCAGCGAGGCGATGGCCTTTTCCTTGACGGCGCCGACGGCGGCGTAGCGGTCCTGCTTGACGACGATCTTATAGGCTTCGGCCAGTTCGGCCACGATGCCCTGAGCCACGAACTTTTCGCGCACGGCGGCGGCTTCCGGAGCGGGCGGGGGCACATCCCAGGGCTCCTTGGCGCACTGCTCGGCCAGCTCGATGATGGCCTTGATGACCGGCTGGAAGTTGTCGTGGCCGAAGGTCACGGCGCCCAGCATCACCTCTTCCGTCAGCTCCTTGGCTTCGGATTCCACCATCAGCACGCCTTCGCAGGTGCCGGCCACCACCAGTTCCAGAGCCGACTTTTCAATCTGCTCGGCGGTGGGGTTCAGCACGTACTGGCCGTCGATGTAACCGACGCGGGCGGCGCCGATGGGGCCGAGGAAGGGCAGGCCGGAAATGGTCAGGGCCGCCGAGGTGCCCACCATGGCGGCGATGTCGGGATCGTTCTCCAGGTCGTGGGCGAGAACGGTGCAGACCACCTGGGTTTCGTTGCGGAAGCCGTCGGCGAACAGCGGACGGATCGGGCGGTCGATCAGGCGGGAAACCAGGGTTTCCTTTTCGGACGGACGGCCTTCACGCTTGAAGAAGCCACCGGGAATCTTGCCCGCGGCGAAAGCCTTTTCCTGGTAGTTCACCGTCAGCGGGAAGAAATCGATACCGGGCTTGACCGACTTGGCGCCGACCACCGTGCACAGCACCTTGGTTTCGCCATAGGTGACCAGAACGGCGCCGTCAGCCTGACGGGCGATCTTGCCGGTTTCCAGGACCAGCGGGCGACCGCCCCACGTCAGCTCTTTGCGGAAGGTTTTAAACATGGACATGCGAGAAATTTCCTTTTCCCATCAGGCGGTGGCCGGATTGCCACTGCCTACGCGTACTTGATGCAGACCCGCCCGGAACACCGTTGCCCCGGACTCGGGTCTCTTCGCCCGACATGGACGGCAGGGGGACAAACACCCCCTTAAATGACGGAGACCCGCGCGAGGTTTCCCCCGCGCGGGCTCCGAAGGATCCCGACGACCGGCCGTGCTGTATGGATGGGTCGCGGCAGCTCCATGAACGCTCTTACTTGCGCAGGCCCAGACGGCCGATCAGCTGCTCGTAGCGGGCGACGCTGTTGGCCTTGAGGTAGTCCAGCATGCGACGGCGCTGACCGACCATGATCAGCAGACCGCGACGCGAGTGGAAATCCTTCTTGTGGCTCTTCAGGTGCTCGGTCAGATTGCGGATGCGTTCCGACAGAATGGCAACCTGCACCTCGGCGGAACCGGTATCGCCTTCGGTGGTGGCGTATTCCTTGATCAGTTCCTGCTTGCGTTCGGGCGTAATCGACATCGTGATCTCCTAAAATTAAAGGTTCAACACGCGCACCGGACGGAGCTCTCCATCCTCGATGCGTGCCAGCGCCACCAAACGCCCTTCGGCCATGGCCCGCACCGTTTGACCGGGAGGGATGGCGACCAGGACGTCACGCGCAGCCAATCGTGTGACCGACAGGGGCTGCCCGCTCTGCAGGCGGCGGGCTTCGTCTTCCGTCAGGGCCAGAGCCGGGATGTCGTCCAGCGCGGTCTCGACAGGAAGCACAAAGTTCGCAGAGGCGGCACTATGCCCAATCTCCTCCAGCTTATCCAGGGAAATCGCATTGCCTTCGTGGAAGGGGCCGCAGCTGGTGCGGCGCAGGCGCGAGACGTAGCCGACGGTGTGCAGGGCCTGGGCCAGATCGCGGGCCAGCGAGCGGATATAGGCGCCCTTGCCGGTGCGCACCTCGAAATCGGCCCAGTCGGGGGTGGCTTCCACCAGCCGGAAACTGTCGATGCGCACCCGGCGCGGCTTCAGGTCCACCGGCTGGTCCTTGCGGGCCAGGTCGTAGGCGCGCCGCCCGTCCACCTTGACGGCGGAATAGATGGGCGGCACCTGCTCGATTTCGCCGATGAAGGCGGGCAGGGCGGCCTCGATCTCGGCCACGGTGGGGCGGACGTCGGAGGTGGCGATGATCTCGCCCTCGGCGTCGTCGGAACTGCGGGCCTGGCCCCAGGTCACCTGCCAGCGGTAGGTTTTGGCGCCGTCCATGACATAGGCCACGGTTTTGGTGGCCTCGCCCATGGCGATGGGCAGCACGCCGGTGGCCAGGGGGTCCAGGGTGCCGCCGTGGCCCACCTTGGCGGCGCCGGTCAGGCGGCGCACCCGGGTGACGACGGCGGTGGAGGTCATGCCCAACGGCTTGTCGATGGCGATCCAGCCGTGGATGGGCGTGCCGGTGCGTTTACGCCCCATCGTCCCGGCCTTCGTCCTCGTCGGCCGAGAAGCGGCTTTCGGCGTCGAAGTCGCCGTTGGGCCCGGCCTCGATATCGCGCCGCACGTCGGGGCTGTGCAGCAGGGCGTCGATGCGGCTGGCCGTATCGAACGAGGTGTCGGCGGCGAAGGAAATCTCGGGCACCACGCGCAGATCGATCTGCCGCGCCACCTCGTGGCGGACGAAGGCGCGGGCGCGCTTCAGTCCGGCCAGCAGGGGCCCGGTTTCGCCGCCGCCCAGCGGCACCACGAAAACGGTGGCGTTGCGCAGATCGGGGCTGACGCTGACCTCGGTGACGGTGATCAGGCGGCCGGCCACCTCGGGATCGCGGATGTCGCCGCGTTCCAGAATGGCGGCCACGATGTGGCGCAATTCCTCACCCACCCGCAATTGGCGCTGGGACGGCGGTTTCTGGCCTCTGGACATGATGACGGATCCTTCGCGGAACCGGGAACCTCGCCGCCCCCTTTACAGGGTGGCGGCGATTTCCTCGATGTCGAAGCATTCGATCACATCACCGACCTGCAGATCGTTGTAGTTCTCGAACGACATGCCGCACTCGTAGCCTTCCTGCACTTCCTTGGCATCGTCCTTGAAGCGCTTCAACTGGCCGAGCTTGCCCTCGTGGATCACCACGTCGTCGCGCAGCAGGCGCACCTTGGCGCCGCGCTTGACCACGCCCTCGGTCACGCGGCAACCGGCCACCTTGCCCACCTTGGTGATGTTGAACACTTCGCGGATCTCGGCGTTGCCGAGGAAGCGTTCCTTCAGGGTGGGGGCCAGCATGCCGGTCAGGGCCTTCCTGAGATCGTCGGCCACATCGTAGATGATGGAGTAGTAGCGGATGTCTACGCCGTCGCGCCGGGCCATGTCGCGGGCCTGCGGGTTGGCGCGCACGTTGAAGCCGATCACCAGGGCGTCGGAGGCCTTGGCCAGGGTGATGTCGGATTCGTTGATGCCGCCCACGGCGGAATGCAGCACGCGCACCTTGACCTCGTCGGTGCCCATCTTCTCCAGGGTGGAGACGATGGCTTCCACCGAGCCCTGCACGTCGCCCTTGATCACCACCGGCAGTTCCTTGGCTTCGCCGGCGGCGATGCGCGAGAACATTTGCTCCAGGGTGCCGCGGGCGCCGGCGGCGGCCTTGGCGTCGCGCTCCTTGCGCTGGCGATAGCTGGCCACGTCGCGGGCGCGGGCCTCATCCTCGACGGTGATGAAGTCGTCGCCGGCGGCCGGGGTGCCCTGCAGGCCCAGCACTTCCACCGGGCAGGCCGGACCGGCCTCGTCCACCTTGTTGCCGTGGTCGTCCACCAGGGCGCGCACGCGGCCCCATTCGGACCCGGCCACGAAGACGTCGCCCACCTTCAAGGTGCCCTTCTGCACCAGAACGGTGGCCACCGAGCCGCGGCCGCGCTCCATCTTGGCTTCCACCACCACGCCTTGGGCGGCGCGGTTGGGATTGGCCTTGAGATCGAGCATTTCGGCCTGCAGCAGGATGGCCTCTTCCAGGCGGTCGAGATTGAGTTTCTGCTTGGCCGAGACTTCCACCGCCAGCACGTCGCCGCCCAGGTCTTCCGTCACCAGTTCATGTTGCAGAAGTTCCTGGCGCACGCGGTCGGGAGTGGCGCCCGGCTTGTCGATCTTGTTGATGGCCACGATGATCGGCACGCGGGCGGCCTTGGCGTGGCGGATGGCTTCCACCGTCTGCGGCATGATGCCGTCGTCGGCGGCCACCACCAGCACCACGATGTCGGTCACCTTGGCACCGCGGGCGCGCATGGCGGTGAAGGCTTCGTGGCCGGGGGTGTCGATGAAGGTGATGCGCTGGCCGCCCTGCAGCTTGACCTGATAGGCGCCGATATGCTGGGTGATGCCGCCGGCCTCGCCCGACACCACGTCGGTGGCGCGCAGAGCGTCCAGCAGCGAGGTCTTGCCGTGGTCGACATGGCCCATGACGGTGACCACCGGCGGACGGGATTCCAAAGCCTCGTCGCTGTCGGTGTCGCCGGTCAGGCCGATTTCCACGTCGGAATCGGCGACGCGCTTCACATGATGGCCGAACTCGCTCACCACCAGTTCGGCGGTGTCGGCGTCGATCACCTGGTTGATGGTGGCCATGACGCCGCTGCGCATCAGACACTTGATGACGTCGGCGCTGCGCACGGCCATGCGGTTGGCCAGTTCCTGCACGGAAATGGTTTCCGGAATGATCACCTCGCGGATCACCTTCTCGGCGTTCTGTTGCTGCTGCTTCAACCGTTCGCGCTCACGGGCGCGCTTGACGGCGGCCAGCGAGCGGCCGCGCTGGCTGCGGTCGTCGTCGTCGAGGGCGGCGGTGATGGTCAGCTTGCCTTCGCGGCGGCGCGGTTCGGCGCGCTTGGGCGGGGCGGCGGGACGCGGAGCGGGGCGGGCGCCGGGACGCTTGGCGCGTTCCTCCTCCTCTTCCTCCTCGGCGGTCTTGGCGGCGGGCTTGACGGCGGCGGTCGCGGGCGCGGCGGCGGCGGGCGCCACCGGCTTGGCGGCCGGGGCGGCG
>JAJXUO010000013.1 GCA_021782815.1 Pseudomonadota bacterium | reverse complement strand
TCGCCGAGGCGGTGACCCGGCTGCGGGCCTTGAGCCCCCTTTGGGACATGCATCTCGAAGGCATCGACATTAAAGCCATCCAATGGGCCGAGCACTGACGGCCGCGCGCGAGGAGCAGGGAACGCCATGTCTTACAGCGACACAGTGGTGGATCATTACGAACATCCCCGCAATGTGGGGGCCCTCGACCAGGCCGACGCCGCCGTGGGCACCGGCCTGGTGGGCGCGCCCGCCTGCGGCGACGTCATGAAGCTACAGATCAAGGTCAGCGCCGAGGGCATCATCGAGGACGCCAAGTTCAAGACCTTCGGCTGCGGCTCGGCCATCGCCTCCAGCTCGCTGGTGACCGAATGGGTCAAGGGCAAGACCCTGGACGAGGCGGCGGCCATCAAGAACACCGACATCGCCCAGCATCTGGCCCTGCCGCCGGTGAAGATCCACTGTTCGGTGCTGGCCGAGGACGCCATCAAGGCCGCCATCGCCGATTACCGCCGCAAAATCCCCCAGGAGGACCCGGAATGAGCCAGGAGCGCCCCGCCCCCATCACCGTGACCGAGGCTGCCGCCCGCCAGATCGCCGCCCTTCTGGAGCGGCGCGGCAAGCCCTCGGCCGGCATCCGCATCGGCGTGCGCAGCAAGGGCTGCTCGGGCCTCTCCTACAGCCTGGAATATGCCGACGAACTCTCCGGCCTGGACGAGGTGGTGCAACAGCACGGGGTGACGGTGCTGATCGATCCCAAGGCCGGCATGTTCATTTTCGGCACCGAGATGGACTATGTGGAGGATAAGCTGCAGGGCGGCTTCGTTTTCCGCAATCCCAACGAAAAAGGCCGCTGCGGCTGCGGCGAATCCTTCCATGTCTAACCTGCTGCAGATCCATGAACCGGGCATGACCCCGGCCCCGCACGAACAGGAGGCCGGGGCCGCCGTGGGCATCGATCTCGGCACCACCAATTCGGTGGTGGCCATCGCCCTCGACGGCGCCGCCGAGGTGCTGACCGACGCCGCCGGCCACACCCTGCTGCCCTCGGTGGTGGCCTACGGCGAGGATGGCGGCGTGGAGGTCGGCCATGCCGCCCGCGCCGCCCTCGCCAGCCGCCCCGACCAGGTGATCAGCTCGGTCAAACGCCTGATGGGCCGTGGCGCCGACGAGGTGAAACGCCTGGCCGGCACCCTGCCGCACGCCCTGGCCCCGGCCTCGGCCGGCGGCATGCTGCGCTTGCAGGTGGGGGCCCGCGCCATCAGCCCGGTGGAGGTCTCCGCCGAGATCCTGACCGCCCTGCGCCAGCGCGCCGAGGCGGCGCTGCAGGGCCGCGCGGTCAGCCGCGCCGTGATCACCGTGCCGGCCTATTTCGACGATGCCGCCCGCACCGCCACCAAGGACGCCGCCCGCCTGGCCGGGCTGGAGGTGCTGCGCCTGGTCAACGAGCCCACCGCCGCCGCTCTGGCCTATGGTCTCGATCACGGCGCCGAGGGGCTGTACGCGGTTTACGATCTGGGCGGCGGCACCTTCGACGTTTCGCTGCTGACCATGGAAAAGGGCGTGTTCCAGGTGCTGGCCACCGGCGGCGACGCCGCCTTGGGCGGCGACGATATCGACCATGCCGTGGCCGAGCGTTTCCTGGCCGAGCGCGCCCTTCAGGGCGAGAGCGCCGTCAGCTCCGGCGCCGCCAAGCAGGCCCTGCTGGCGGCCCGCGCCGCCAAGGAATATTTAAGCGACCACGAAACCGGGGACTGGACCCTGGAGATCGACGGCCGCGCCAGCCGCCATAGCTTGAGCCGCGCCCAGTTGGAAGAGCTGGCCCGCCCGCTGGTGGGACGCAGCCTGGCCATTTGCCGCGCCGTGATCGATGAGGCCGGCCTGACGCCCGAGGCCATCCGGGGCGTGGTGCTGGTGGGCGGCTCCACCCGCATGCCGCTGGTGCGGGCCGGGGTGGCGGCGCTGTTCGGCCGCCCGCCGCTCTCCGATATCAACCCCGACGAGGTGGTGGCGGTGGGCGCCGCCCGCCAGGCCGAGGCCCTGACCGTGGGGTCCGACACCCTGCTGCTGGACGTCACCCCCTTGAGCCTGGGGCTGGAAACCATGGGCGGCATCGTGGAAAAGGTCATCCCGCGCAACACCCCCATTCCGGTGGCCCTGGCCCAGGAGTTCACCACCTATCAGGACGGCCAGACCGCCATGGCCATCCATGTGCTGCAGGGCGAGCGCGAAATGGTGGACCAATGCCGTTCGCTGGCCCGCTTTGAGCTGCGCGGCATTCCGCCGATGACGGCGGGGGCGGCGCGCATCCGTGTCGGCTTCTGCGTCGATGCCGACGGCCTGCTCACCGTCTCGGCCCAGGAAACCACCACCGGCACCCTGCAACAGGTGGCGGTCAAACCCTCCTACGGCCTGTCGGAAGAGGAAATGGCGGCAATACTTCAGGCCTCCATGCTGCATGCCCGCGAGGACATGGAAACCCGCCTGCATGCCGAGGCGGTGGTGGAAGCCCGCCGCGCCGCCCTGGCGGTGCGGGCCGCCCTGGCCGCCGACGGCGATCTTTTGAGCCCGTCTGAACGCCGCACCATCGATCAGGCCCTGGCCGGCCTGGACGAGGCCTGCGCCACCGGCGGCCGCGAGGCCGTGAGCGACGCCGCCCAGGCCCTCGACGCCGCCAGCCAAAGCTTTGCCGAACGGCGCATGGACCGCGGCATCCGCCAGGCCCTGGCCGGCCAGGCGGTGGAGCGCCTGAGCGGCGCCTTAGGTCTGGCCGAATAACCGGAAAGGAGATCCGCAATGCCGCTTTACAGCTATCACTGCACCGCCTGCGGCCAGGAGTTCGAACTGCTGGTGCGCGGCGACGACAGCCCCGCCTGCCCCCACTGCCAATCGCAAGCCCTGGAACGGCTGCCGGGCGCGGCGGCCCTGCCCGGCAAAACCCGCGCCGCCATCGCCAGCGCCCGCCGCCAGGCATCGCGCGAAGGCCATTTCAGCCATTACAGCAAGGCGGAAAAAGCGAAGCTTTCAGGGTCTTAGGCGCCGGCCCCGTCATGCCGAGAGGCGCGGCCTCTCGGCGCTCTCCGCGAAGGGCCAGGAATTCAGGAATTACGGCGACAGTTTACCGGAATTACGGCGACAGTTTACCAAATAGACCGTGGAATGGCGGTGATGGAATTACGGCGACAGTTTACCAAATAGACCGTGGAATGGCGGTGATGCCCCCCTACACCGCCAGGATCACATGCGAGGCCTTGAACAGGGCCAGGGCCGGATCGCCCACCGTCAGCTCCAGTCCGGCGGCGCCGTCGCGGGTGATCACCGCCGTCAGGCTTTTGCCGCCGCCGATATCGAGGGTGACCTCGCTGTTGACCGAACCGTCCTCGATATGGGCGACGGTGCCGGGAATGCGGTTGCGGGCCGAAAAGCGCAGGCCGCCGTCACCCGCCGCCAGCACCACGAACGACGATTTCACCAGGGCCATCACCTCGCCGCCCACCGAGAGGCCCAGCTCGCGCAAACTGTCCTGGGTGATCACCGCCACCAGCCGGGTTTCGCCGGCCAGGCGCATCACCACTTCGGCGCTGACCTCGCCGGAGCGGATTTCAGTCACGGTGCAGCGGAACACGTTGCGGGCGCTGGTCTTCATGCCCAGGCTCCACAGCATCGACAACGGATCGGCGCCGCCGCCTTCGCCGGCCAGCAGCGCCGCCACCCGGTCGAGGCGGTTTTCCAGCAGACGGAAACCGGCGATCAGGGCCCGCCCCTCCTCGGTAACGCGGGCGCCGCCGCCGTGGGATCCGCCGGTCTGACCGATCACCGCCGGCGCCGGCAGCAGATTGTTGACGGCGTTCAAGGCATCCCAGGCCGCCTTGTAGCTCAGGCCCACCGCCTTGGCGGCCTTGGTGATGCTGCCTTGCAGCGCCACCGCCTCCAGAAGGTCGATGCGGTCGCGCCCCACCAGCGGCCGCCCGGCCCGCCGCAGCGCCAGCAGCGCCTCCACCTTATGCTCCGCCATGGCCTTCTCCCTTCGGCACGCGTTCGCCCAAGACTATACCCACGGCCGCGCCCATGAAAAAGCCCCGCCCGAACAAGGGGCGGGGCTTCGCGAAACGGACAGCGACCGGGTTTACTTGCCCAGCATCACCTCGGTCGACTTGATGATGGCCGACACCGCGTCGCCCACCTTCAAAGACAATTCGTCGATGGCTTCGACCGACACCACCGAGGTGATGGTCTGCCCACCCACATCCACCTTGACCTTGGCGACGATCTGCCCCTTGGAGATCTCCACCACCTTGCCCTGCAGGGCATTGCGGGCGCTCAGCTTCATATCCGTTCTCCACAAGAAAACAACGCCTTCCATGAAGGCAGGCTTTTATCCTTAAAGTATCAGATCCCGAAAACTTCACGTCAACCCCCAATACACACAAAATCAAACCCGCGCTATATAGACAATATACATAATGAAAATTATGAATACCCCGGAAACAACGCCAAAAATAGCCATTGTATTTTAACCATCCCTGCGCCTGAACCAGGAAATCCCCGCGCCGCACCAAGCCATGCACACATTATGACCATGAAAAATATATGCACATTTCTATAGCACCGCAAGGGGGCGACACGATAAGCTGGCCTTGCGTTCTATCGTCATGCACCATAACGGGCACGGCGCCCCCGCACCGGAGATGAAGAGACCATGCTGAAGCGTTTTCTGGCCCTGGCCGTCGGCCTCGGCCTTGCCCTGACCACCCTGCCGGCCCGCGCCGACGAGGTCTATGTGTTCGCCGCCGCCTCGCTGACCAACGCCCTGAACGAGATCGCCGCCGACTATAGCGCCAAAACCGGCCAGGTGGTGAAGGTGTCGTTCGCCGCCTCCTCCACGCTGGCCAAGCAGATCGAACGGGGCGCTCCGGCGCAGATCTACGCTTCGGCCGATCTCAAATGGATGGATTATCTGGCGCAGCACAAGCTGATCGACACGGCCAGCCGCCGCGACCTTCTGGGCAACAGCCTGGTGCTGATCGCCCCCAGCGCCTCGCCGCTGCCGCCCACGGCCCTGACCGCCAAGACCGATATCGCCGCCCTGGCCGGATCCGGCCGCATCGCCACCGGCAACCCCGACAGCGTGCCCGCCGGCATCTATTTCAAGCAGAGCATGACCCGGGCCGGACAATGGAGCAAGGTGGCCCCCAAGATCGCCGCCGCCGCCTCGGTGCGCGCCGCCCTGGCCCTGGTGGAACGGGGCGAGGCGCCGCTGGGCGCGGTCTATGCCACCGATGCCGCCATCTCGCACAAGGTCAAGGTGATCGGCACCCTTCCCGACAGCCTGCATGATCCCATCCGCTACCCCTTCGCCCTGGTGGCCGGCAAGGAAACCCCGGCGGCCCGCGCTTTTCTGGCCGCCCTCTCCACCCCGGCGGCCAAGGCGGTGTTCGCCAAATACGGCTTCACGGTGAACTGAAACAGCGGAGCCGCCGCCCATGCCCGTCCTGACCCCGCTGGAACGCGAGGCGTTGCATTTGTCCCTGCTGGTCTCGGGCTGGGCGGTGGCCGGATCGCTGCCGCCCGGCCTGCTGGCGGCCTGGGTGCTGGCCCGGCTGCGCTTTCCCGGCAAAACCCTGCTGGACGGGCTGATCCATCTGCCGCTGGTGCTGCCGCCGGTGGTGGTGGGCTATGCCCTGCTGGTGCTGCTGGGGCTGAACGGCCCCATCGGCGCGCGCCTGCATGCCTGGTTCGGCATCACCCTGGCCTTCACCTGGAAGGGGGCGGCGGTGGCATCGGCGGTGGTGGCCTTTCCGCTGATGGTGCGGGCCATGCGGCTGTCGCTGGAAAGTGTGGATAGCGGCCTGGAGCAGGCGGCCCGCACCCTGGGCTGCGGGCCGTTGCGCACCTTTTTCACCGTTACCCTGCCGCTGGTGCTGCCCGGCGTGCTCACCGGGGCCATTCTCGGCTTCGCCCGCTCGCTGTCGGAGTTCGGCGCCACCATCACCTTCGTCTCCGACATTCCCGGCGAAACCCGCACCCTGCCCATCGCCCTTTACGCCCTGATCCAAACCCCCGACGGCGATGCCGCCGCCGCCCGCCTGTGCGTGATTTCCATCGTGGTGGCCCTGGCCGCCCTTTTGGCCTCGGACCTGCTGGCGCGGCGTCTGAAGCGGCAATTGGGGGGATAAGGGCCATGCTGGAGATCGCCGTCCGTCGCCGCCAGGGGGCCTTTCAGCTGGAGGTGGATCTGGCCACCGGCGCCGGGGTCACCGCCCTGTTCGGCCCCTCGGGCTCGGGCAAGACCTCGCTGGCCAACATGGTGGCCGGGCTGGCCCGCCCCGACCAGGGCCGCATCACCCTGGACGGCCGCCCGCTGTTCGACGGCGCCGCCCGCCTCGATCTGCCGCCCGAACGGCGGCGCATCGGCTATGTGTTCCAGGAAGGCCGGCTGTTTCCGCATCTCTCCGTGCGGAGCAACCTCATCTTCGGGCAACGCCGGGTGCCGGCGGCGGAGCGGGCCGTGCCCTTCGACGACGTGGTGGCGGTGCTGGGCATCGAGGCGCTGCTGGAGCGCCGCCCCGCCCGCCTTTCGGGCGGCGAGAAGCAGCGGGTGGCCATCGGCCGCGCCCTGCTCACCAGCCCGCGCCTGCTGCTGATGGATGAACCGCTGGCCGCCCTCGACGCCGCCCGCAAGGCCGAGATTCTGCCCTTCATCGCCGCCCTGTCGCGCCATTTCGCCACGCCGATCCTTTATGTCAGCCACAGCATGGACGAGGTACTGCAACTGGCCGACAGCCTGGTGCTGCTGCAAAACGGCCAGGTGGCGGCGCACGGCCCGGTGGAGGAGCTGCTGGCCCGCCCCGACCTTGCCCCCCTGACCGGGCGCGGCCATGCCGGCGCGGTGCTGCGCGCCACCGTGACCGCGCACGACGATGCCGCCGGCGTTACCCGCCTGGCCTTCGCCGGCGGCCCGCTGCTGGTGGCGCGGGCGCCGTTAACGCCGGGGCAGAGCGTGCGGGTGCGCATCGCCGCCCGCGATGTGTCCCTGGCCCTCGATCCGCCCGGCCGCGTCAGCATTCAGAACTGCCTGCCCGCCAGCGTGGTGCGGGTGGGCCCGGCCGAGGACGGGCTGGTGGATGTGCTGCTGGATTGCGGCGGGGCAAGGCTGTGGTCGCAGATCACCCCCCTGGCCCGCGACCGCCTGCATTTGCGCCCCGGCCAGCCGCTGCACGCCCTGATCAAGGCCGCCACCATCGCCGCCGGCGATATCGCCGCCAAGGAAGGAGCCATGCCATGCGCATCGCCATCGCCTCGCAGGACCTGACGCGCATCGACGCCCATCTGGGCTGGACCAAGAATTTCATGCTGTATGAGGTGACGGCCGAGGGCTACCGCCATCTGGGCACCCTTGCCTTCCAGGACGGCCTGCATCCCGACGGCGACCACGACAAGCTGGCCCCGCGCCTGGAGGCGCTGCAGGGCTGCGCCATGGTGTTTCTGGCGGCGGTGGGCCCCGAGGGCGAGCTGGGCCTGGCGCGCCAGCGCATCACCGCCGTGCGCGACTTCGCCGGCGAACCCATCGCCCTGGCCCTCGACGCCCTGCGCGACCGCCTGCGCGCCAACGACAGCCGCTGGCTGCGCCAGGAGGAACGGCGCAGCCGGTAAAACCTTATTTTGTTCCGAACAAGCGGTCGCCGGCATCGCCCAGGCCGGGAACGATATAGGCGTTCTCGTTCAGGCACTGATCCACCGCCGCCACATAGACCGGCACCCGCGGATGGTGCCGGAAGAACACCTCCAGCCCCTCCGGCGCCGCCACCAGGGCCATCAGCTGGATGGCGTCGGCGGCAACGCCGCGCTTCAGCAGCACATCCACGGCATGCACGGCGCTATGGCCGGTGGCCAGCATGGGATCGGTCAGGATGAACAGCCGGCCCTCGGTTTCCGGCAGCTTCACCAGATATTCCACCGGCCGGTGGGTTTCGTGATCGCGGTAAAGCCCCACATGCCCGACGCGGGCCGAGGGCAGCAGATCCAGAAGACCATCGGCCATGCCGATGCCGGCGCGCAGGATCGGCACCACCGCCAGCTTCTTGCCGGCGATCACCGGGGCCTGGCAGGTGGTGATGGGGGTTTCCACCTCTTCCAGCGACAGCGGCAGATGGCGGGTGATCTCGTAGCCCATCAGCAGGGAAATCTCGCGCAGCAGCTGGCGGAAGGTTTTGGTGGAGGTGGTCTTATCCCGCATATGGGTCAGCTTGTGCAGGATCAGCGGGTGCCCCAGCACATGCAGATGGGGAAAGCGGGTGGAGAGATCCTGGTCGGCCATCGCGGAAGTTCCGTAGCGGGAGTGGAAGAGGAGGGCGGGAAAGAACGATCAGGCCCGCTTCGGGCGCAGGATCTGATAAAGCAGAATGCCGCCGAAGGTGGCGGTGCCGATGCCGCCCAGGGCCAGCGGCCCCAGCGTCAGGGCCAGATTGCCCGCCCCGGCGGTGACGGTCAACCCCACCGTCAGCAGGGTGCGCGGCTGGGAAAAATCCACCTTGTTCTCCACCCAGATATGGCCGGCGGTGGCGGCGATCAGGCCGAACACCACCAGTTCCAGCCCGCCGATCACCGGCACCGGGATGGTCAGGATCAGCATGCCGAACTTGGGCGAAAAGCCCAGCAGGATGGCGAACAGCGCCGCCACCACGAACAACAGGGTGGAGAAGATGCGGGTGGCGGCCATCACCCCCATATTCTCGGCATAGGTGGTCACCCCGGTGCCGCCGCCGAAGCCCGACACGATGGTGGCCAGGGCGTCGCCGATGAAGGCGCGGCCGATATAGGGATCGAGATTGCGGCCGCTCATGCCGCCGATGGCTTTGATATGGCCCAGATTTTCCGCCACCAGGATAATGGCCACCGGAGCGATGACGCCCACCGCCGACGCCTTGAACACCGGCGAGACGAAATGCGGCAGGCCGATCCAGGCGGCGGCGGCCACGGCGGAGAAATCGATGGGCTTGGCCAGACCCAGGCCGTTGGCGCACACGAGATAGAGGGCGTAGCCGCCCAGCCCGCCCAGCAGAATGGGCAGCCGCCGCGCCGAGGACGGGGCGCGCACCGCCACCAGCCCCACCATCAGCACCGTGGCCAGCCCGATGGCGGTATCGAAGCCCGAGGCCCCGACATTCTTCACCGCCAGCGGCGCCAGATTGAGGCCGATGGCCGCCACCACGGCGCCGGTGACCGCCGGCGGCATCAGCTTTTCCACCCAGCGATAGCCCGCGAACCACACCACCACGCCGAGAACGGCATAGACCAGCCCGGCGCCGATGATGCCGCCCAGGGCCAGGGGAATATTGAGATTGGGGCCGCTGCCGCCGTAACCGGTGGCGGCCACCACCACGGCGATGAAGGCGAAACTGGAGCCGAGATAGCTGGGCACGCGCCCGCCGGTGACCAGGAAGAAAATCAGGGTGCCGATGCCGGAAAAGAAGATCGACACATTGGGATCGAAGCCCATGATGATGGGGGCCAGCGCCGTGGAGCCGAACATGGCCACCACATGCTGAATGCCCAAAAGCACGGTCATGCCCCAGGGCAACCGCTCATCGGGCGCCACCATGCCCCCGCTTTTCAACGTCCAGCGCGGAAAATACCCCTGCTTCATGCCACACACTCCAACCCCGATCCCCCGGCGCCCCGCAAGGGCCGGTGGCGGTAGAGTGCTGATTGCCGGAACGCTGTCAAGCCGGCTGTTAAGAATTCTGTCATCTTGCCGCCATCATGGCGCCGCCGCCACGCCGCCCCGGCCAACTTGACGCCCGCCCCGCCACGCCCTATGTTGTAACTAAAGTTGCAACATAGGGGCCATCATGCTCAAAACCACCGCCAAACTGACGCCCCGGGGCAATTCCCTTGCCGTAACCCTGCCCAAGGAGGTGGTGGAGGCGGCGGGCCTGCGCCAGGGCGACGCCCTGTCCCTCCTGGCGCGGGATGACGGCGTGATTGAAATCCGCCATGCCGCTCCGGCCGAGGCGGAGTTGGAGGCCGCCTTCGAGTGGAGCCTGGGCCGCTATCCCGAAACCTATCGGGATTTGGCCAAGTGAGCGACTGGACCTGGATTCCGTCGCATCTTGCCGTCAGTTGGCACACCCGGCTGGTCGAACGTTTCGGCGGCGCACCGGGCGTCCGCGACATGGGGCTTCTGGAAAGTGCCCTGGCCCGGCCGCAAAACTTGGTGGCCTATGGTGAGGTTGTCACCACCGAACGACTCGCCGCGCTTTATGCGGTTGGTGTGACCAAGGCCCATGCCTTCGTTGACGGCAACAAGCGGATCGCCTTCGCCGTTATGGTGGCCTTTCTGAAAGCCCATGGGCGACATCTTGACGCCACGGAGGGCGAGGCCACCCGGATCATGCTGGATGTGGCGGCCAGCGTGATCAAGGAGGTGGAACTCCAACAATGGATCGAGGCGCATTGCCGCAAGGAGGGAACACGCTAACCCAACTCCGGAAAGCGTCTTATTCCGCCGCCGGCAATTGGCCGATCTGCTCCAGCACTCCGGCCAGTTCAGCCCGAGCGCACTTTTCCTCATAGGTATCCTGCAAGCGCATCCAATAGCCCGGCCCGGTGCCGAAGGCTTGGCCCAGACGCAGGGCCATCTGGGCGGAGACGCCGCGGGTCCCGTTCAGGATGCCCGTCACCGCATTGGGCGGCACCCGGATATGCTCGGCGAACTTGCGGGCGCTCATGGACAGGGCTTCCAACTCATCGCGCAGGATTTCGCCTGGATGGATGGGGGGGAGGTTATCGACGGCGGGGTAGCTCATGGCGGCCTCAGTGGTAATCGGTGATCTCGACGTCAACGGCATCGCCGGGGATCATTAAGGGGTCTTGGTTGTCGATGGGCTCGCTGAAGGCCCAGCGGAAACAAACGCGCCACTGGTCATTGATGCGGATGCTGTATTGTCCCTTGCGATCCCCGCCCAACGCCTCGAAGCGGTTGGAGGGCGGATTACGCAGTTCCACCAGCCGGGCGGAGGCGTTCAGCTTGGTCAGCGCCTTGATGGCCTGGCGCTCGAAGGACTGGAATTCCTTGATGCGCTTTCCGGCGGCGAAATCGGCGCTTCGCTTATCCGCAATTGACTTGATCGGCATGGCTCATATTATGCGTTATGGAACGCATAACGGTCAAGGGCTGAGAGGGACGCTCAAAAGGACTTTCTTTGGAGAGAGAGAAAAGCGCCCAACCCGAAACCGCGCAAGCGATCACCGGGTATTTCCGGGTGCCATCAGCCCCCACCAGCATCATGCCGAGAGGGTTAACCAGCTGATTTTGTGGGAGAGATTGGAGCGGGTGAAGGGAATCGAACCCTCGTCGTAAGCTTGGGAAGCCGTCCAGAGCCCCCTTCATTACGGTCATATCGTTAAAAATCAATGCGTTATGTTGCATGGAATTGCATGAAGCTGCATCAACTCCCCTCTCTCGTGTCACAATCTGTCACATGATTTGAGACATGAAATCCTGGATGTGCAAGTCGATGCATTTTTTTGCGAGAAAGAAAGAAGGTCTCGCTATAATGCCTTTTGGGTGCTCTCCCTGGCCGAAGAACATGGTGTGGCATGTCGGCCCTGATCGTCAACGTCGGTCAGAAGCAGGAACCACACTCGCGGATAATGCGACCCAAGGAATGCTGGCCGAGGGGCCGGACCGATCGAAGCCCAGAGCGGGGCTCGCGATCCCATTCAGGGTCAAAGCATGTCCTCCATCCCTCCTTACCTAAGCCGCCTTCAGGTTCCGCAGTTCTATCCGATCAGCCAGCGAGTTGTTGACGGCTGGATCGCTGCCAGCGTCATCCCGATCATTCGCGTCGGCACGAAGCCTCTGCTGCGCCGGGTTGACATTGAGAGGCATCTCGACTCGCTTGTTGCTTCCAAGCCCAAGACGCGGCGAGGACGTCCGACCAAGGCGGAACAGGTGGCAAGGCGAGACCTGATAGCGGCGTAGCCCTTTTGACATTGAAGTTATGGTGCCGTGACGTGAGCGTTGGCGACGGCCCATGTGTAAGCACAACTTTTTTCGGTCGAAACCCATCGACATTTCATCGACTTTTCATCGACTTTTCGGAACTTATATCGGCCCCATAATCCGCAGATTTCCAAGCGTTCTTGCCCTGTAAGCAAAAATTGGCCGAAGCCGTCGAATGAAGCGACGCGGCTTTTCCCGGTCCGACAAGGTTCGTGCGAGCAACTTCATGTAGGACATTGGCTTTGCTGTCTGTCCCTCTCACTCCGGCGCTCATGTCTCTCATGGCATCAGCCCTTGGATTGATGCACCAACTCTCCACGAGAAAGGAGACAGTGCCTACCCATTACAAAGCCGCTGCGGCTGTCGTTGGCTGGAGGAACCGGGCTGGTCGCCCCTTGGGGAGGCAAAGCAGCGAACTCCCGCCAGCCACTCTCTGAGCGGCTTTCTGGCTGTGTAAGGATGCCCCGGCAAGGATCGGAACGAACGCTGGACCCTCCAGGGCTGTGCCGCCGCCTTCTAGGACTTCGTGATCCCGGGGGCTCTGTCGGTAATGACCTTGACCAGGGCAGGCCGTCAGCCGCCGCCGATCTCAGGCCGCAGACGAAAGACTCACTTGCGGCGTGAGGGTTCCCACGACTTCCTGATGGATCTGCCGGGCCAGCTTCGAGACATCCAGCGAACGGGCGATCTGCGGCGAGGAGAACTTGCGGATCTGCTTCGAGCAGTAGGTCGCCCAGCCGAAGATTCCATTGCGACCGCCGTAGTTCCTGTTCAGGTCGCACTGCTCAAGCCGAAGGGCGCGCTGGTGGTAGAAGTTCTGCTCGACGCCGGGGCGCAGCTTCCTTCGATCACCGGCGATCTTGTAGAGCTGCCTCTCTAGCTTGAGCTGGTCGTCACCTTGAAGGGAAACCACGCCATGAACATGGACCTCGCCTGCCCTAGTGGTCTCCAGAACGAAGAAGAAGGGAGTGCCAGGGAGCTGGTCGCGAAACCTCTTGGCGATGAACTGCTGCGGCGACAGGCTGCTCCTCGCCATCATCTGCTTCGTCTTCGTCGTCATATGCAAAGTGAAGGCGATTGGCTTACCCATCTCCTTGATCGCCAGGGCATAGAACCACAGCTCAGACAGGCTGCTCAGAGAACGCCACTGGATGGGAACATCGACAGAGAAACCGGGATCATTAGGACGATGGCTGCGGGAGAAGGGCTTGATGGGCATGAGTTGGCGTAGATCGAGAATGGACAGATAGACGTCATTATAGCGGCCAGTTCACGCTACTCGCGGTGAATTTGCTCTCGCCAATCTTTTTCATACTGAAGGCGGATGGCGGGATGGGCTAAGACGCCTTGGAAATCAAGAAGATCGGGGAGACGAGATTCGTCTCCTTTCGCGCATTTTGATAGTCAGGCCGATGGCAACGATTGTCGATTCAAGACCCGCTGGACCTGCGTGGCCGACCAAAGCCCGCCGCGTGATGTCGGAATTCCACGATGGTTCAGCCCGGCAGCGATCTGACGCAGGCTGTCGGCTCCATCGGCGCGGATGGCGGCAATCACCGGCACTAGGTCGATCGCCCGCTTGGACGCCTTCTGCATGAGGGCTTCTCGCCCCTTCTGGCGAGCTTCCTCGGCATTGGGCAGGGCACCGGGACGGCGGCCACCCAGTTTCGACCCACGCGCTTTGGCGGCGGCCAGCGCCTCTTTCGTCCGCTTGCTAATCATCTCTCGCTCATGCTCTGCGACGGCGGCGAGGACATGGATCGTCAGGCGGTTGGCCTGGGGGAAGTCGCAGGCAGTGAATTCGACGCCTGCTTCCATCAGATTCGCGATGAAGGCGACATTGCGGGCCAGCCGGTCTAGCTTGGCGATGATCAGCGTCGCATTGTGGAGACGGCACAGCGCCAGCGCCTCCGCCAGTCGAGGGCGATCGTTCTTCCGACCGCTCTCGATCTCGACGACTTCAGCTAAGAGCTGCCAGTTACCACCGTTCAGGTGGCGCGTGATCGCTTCACGCTGGGCCTCCAGCCCGAGACCGGAGCGCCCCTGTCGATCGGTGGACACTCTTAGATAGGCGATGAACTTTCCGTTGGCCATTTCAGCACTCGTTACACTTCATTCAACCGACATTGACTAAAGAGTAACGCCACCCTTTCCCCGATCAAGCCAAAATCCAGCCATTATCACCACCTCCCGGTCGCAGCACGCGCCAAGCCAACTACCGCGTGCGAATCTGCAGTGGAAGCGCCCAAAAAAATGCGGCACACTTCCGCTAGCCATTTGGGAGATGTCCTATGCCTGATGGGGGAACTGATTTTCAGCAGTCCGCGCTGATCGAACTGGCGGCACGCTACGCCGAAGGTGTGGCCCGCCCGGTATTTTGGATCGGTGCAGGATTAAGCCGCCCTGCAAATCTCCCCACCTGGCTCGGGCTGCGCGATCAGCTTATTAAGGCAGCCCGCAAAAAAGCCTCCAGTCTGGAGAAGCGTGCCGGAGACGCGATGCGGGATGAGATCGCTCGCACTTTGCTACTCAAAGATTACTGGTCCGCATTTGATAGACTTTACGACACGCTTCATCACGCTTCCTATGTGGCGGAAATTCGAAGTGCACTCACCAATGTAGGAAACTCACCAATTCCAGAGCTCTACCGTTATATGTGGAGCATGAAGATTGATGGAATAGTTACGCTGAACCTCGACCGCTTTGCGTCAAGAGGCTTCGCGGAGGTGAAGAGGGCAGTCCCCGTTGAATTTACTGGACAGGATTGCGGCCGCTTTCATCATATTCTTCGCTCAAACCGGCAATTCGTCGTGAATATGCACGGTATTCACGATGACACCGATAGCTGGATATTCCGCCTACGCGACATTCGCTCTTTGCAGGCAAAGAGAGAATACCAATCTTTTGTATCAACGTTATTTGGAAGCAAGACAATTGTTTTTGTCGGCCTGAGCGCGGATGACAGAGCTGCTGGCGGCATTGTTGAGAAGCTAGTGTCTAGCGGCATAGATTTTGGCGGCCATTTTTGGATTACCCACAGAAGAGATGAGGAAACTGACGCCTGGGCTGAGAAGGCCGGGATCCGCCTGATTCGCTACGAAGCCAACTCAGATGACGAACACACCGCACGGATCAAAGAAATCCTAGAAAAAATTCATCAGTCACGAACAGCTGATGATGTGCCCCTGCCCGTAGTTCCCGATTCATTCCCCGACCTCTGCCTACAAACGCCGGAAGAACTTTCCAAGGAATCTCCGGAACGTATTCGTGCCGTTCTGAACTCGGAGGCGGCTCGCTTGTTGAGAGAAGACACGCCACCCTATCCAAAATTTGCGGCGTTTTGTGAGGAGTATTCACGGCCCATATTTTATTCTTGGCATGTAGGCCTAAAAAACGGAGAAAACGAATTTTTCGGGTTTAAAATTCAAGAGGAAGTTGGATCTGGCGCCTTCGGAACTGTTTATAGAGCCGTCGACGCCGACGGGATCGACGTGGCTGTAAAAATTCTCAGACAAGAAGTCCGAAGCGACGAGAAAATGCTGGGTAGCTTCCGGCGTGGCGTCGCATCAATGCATATTCTGGCCAATAGAAAGGTCGGAGGAATGGTTCCCTACCTAAAGGCCTTCGAGTTGCCACCCGCGGTTATTATGGAATTTATAAACGGTGACACTCTCGAGCGCGCAGTTGAATCTGCATTAGTATCTGACGTCGACGATATACTCGACATTGGGTATAAGGTTGCATCTATCATAATGCGTGGACACCTTCTTCCGGAAAGAGTTCTTCACCGGGACATCAGGCCGTCCAACATAATGATTCGTGATCTATATAGCGATGAGGATCGAAAAAGGGATGTAGTAGTTCTTGATTTTGACCTTTCTTGGCATAAAAACGCTCTTGAAAAGTCGATTTCGTCCCACGCAACAACTGCGCTTGGCTACCTAGCTCCTGAACAAATCTCAAGGGGATCAGGAGTGTCCACTCGGCATACTGCCGTGGACTCTTATGGCTTGGCCATGACCTTGTATTTTATGCTCACTAAGAAGCATCCAGTTGCAGGTGACAGCCTATCCGCTGATTGGAACGACAACGTTCTGAAGAAAGTGCGGCAAAATTCTTTCCACCATTGGCAGTCGCTAACAACGCGCCTAGCAAGGCTCATTTGCGCGGCGACCAGAAAGGAGCAGGCACTGCGACCTGATTTTAGCGATGTCTGCGCAGAACTTGAAACTCTTCTGCAGGTATGCCGACACCCGGAGAGTGAAGAGTCTGCAGAGTTATGGAGCGAGGAGATTTTTGCACGTGCGATGCCCCATAAGACCTACTCTTGGGACGAACAGTCACGTGCGGTCACCGCTTCTTTTGCTAGCGGTGTCCAATTGACCATCTCCCCCAATGAAGCGAAAGGCGTCATTGATTTGATGATGTCATATACGTCCGTTGGAAATGAACAATACAAAACTGTTGCAAAATACCTCCCACAAGCCTTTGAACAGTTCACATCTCGCCTACGCGGGTCTGGATGGTCAGTTTTTGAAGCGTCGAAGTCGCTTAATGCTGCGGTAGTTAAGGCTGGAATTACCGTTGACAGGGTTCTACAGGATGCCATCACTGTTGTTGCATCTATATGCGATATCGATAAACTTTTTGATTTCTCATGAATATTTCCACAAGATATGTGACAAAAAAGGGTCGATCTAAACCGCAGAACGAGGATGCTGCGCTCGTTGACAATCAAATAATTCAGATGGATTGGGCCACAGCGTCCGATGAGTTCCAATGTCGCGACAGGGTTCTTCTTGCTGTTGCTGACGGTATCGGGGGACATTCGGATGGCGCCAGCGCGGCCAATACTGTTTTATCGACGCTCTTGCTGGCGACAAAAGAAATAACTGATTTCGATGAAATTTCTAGAAAAATCACTGCGACTGGGGAGCTTCTTGGCAGAAAAAGCCGACATTATCCTCCTGGCGCTGCGCTAGCAGGAGCCCTGTTATTTGATAAAATATTTCACATATTTTGGGCAGGCGACTGCGTAATGAAACTTTTTTTCGCAGACGGGGATATTTTTCAGACAACCCAAGATTCAATTGATGTTTTTGGAAGAAAAATTCTGACAAACGCCATAGGCGGCGGAACACCGAATGGAGGCACCTTACATTTAGCAAGTTTTAGCGCGCAAAGCTGCAGAGTCCTTATGTTTACTGACGGCGCAGGCGAAACGGTGGATGTCACTGATGCTGATATTGTTATAAACGCTATCGCAAACAGCGATGTTGATGATGATGCAACAGCAATATTAGCCGATGTGATTATCAGATAATTTTCGCAGGCTTACCCTGTTGAATTTCCCGCCACGCAGCCGAGTCCCCAATCTGTCAGCCCGAAGGTGTGTGTATCGCGCCAGCATCTCGGGCCGCATGTGGCCGCTGATCGCCATGATCTCGTGGTCTCGGAGATCAGTGTGCTCGAACAGTCGGCTGATCCCCTCATGCCGGAGATCGTGCCAGCGTAAGTCTGGGAATGCCTCGTCAGTCACCACGTCGCGGAAGGCATGCGCAATGCCCCGCCCGGTCTCGACAGGGAGAACGCCGCCCGACTTCTTCGGCCCCAGCATCCGGAAGGCAACGATGGCTCGCGGGGTCAAGGGAACGCGCCGGGGCTCTCCATTCTTGGTGATCAGCAGGTCGCAGTGGGGTTCCAGGCGGTTCTTGTGCTCAAGCTGAACCCGATCCCACGTCAACCCCGCCAATTCGGACTGACGCACGCAGGTCTCCAGGGCGATGACGACAGCGGGACGCAGCCAATTGCGTGACGAGGCCCGGCAGGCATTCAGCAGTCGCCACTCCTCGCCCTCCCGCAGCCGCCGATTCCGCCCCTTTGGATGGCTTGGGCGGACGTTATCGCCCACCGGGTTGTTGATCATCTGGTCATGAGCCAGGGACCAGAGCTTGTAGACCTGGGAGAGCACGTTGAGCCGGTGGATCACGGTCTGGGCCGAGCATTCGGCCTCGTCCCCACCGCCATCTTCATCCAGCACGTTGCGGCGCCAGCGGATCAGGTCGGCGGGCCGCAAGCTGACCAACGAATAGGTGGCGAACTCGGTTCCCTGCCAATAGCGCAGCTTCGACCGCTTGTTCTTCGCGTCCGGAGTGTCGGGCAGGCTGTCGGCCAACCACTGGCAGGCTTGTGACAACGAAGTGTCACGGGCGAGACTGCGGTCCTGGTATTCGTCGCCGGTGACCTTGCCCTCGATGATGCGCGCCCATTCCTCGGCGGCTGACTTGGTCTCGAAGGTCTTGGTCTGCGACACCCCGTTGCGCCTCACGCGGGCGCAGAATTGATAGGGGCCGCGCTCCCAGATGGTCGCCATCGCTGATCCTGTGACAGAGTTACCTGTCACGAATTGTCACGAAAAACCGGCAGCTTGTCTAGAAGATGAGACTGGAAGCCGGGAAAACCTTGGAGCGGGTGAAGGGAATCGAACCCTCGTCGTAAGCTTGGGAAGCTTCTGCTCTACCATTGAGCTACACCCGCGTCGCGCGGCCCCAGGGCGGCGGGGCCGGTGGGGAAGAGGCCGATATATAAGGCAAAAGGGCCGCGCCTGTAAAGACGCGGCCCGAGGCTTTTTTAAGAATTTCCGCCTCAGCCGACGATATGGTAGCCGGCATCGACGAACAGGGTGGTGCCGGTGATGGTTTTCGAGCCTTCGCCGGCCAGGAAGGCGGCCACCGAGCCGCAATCCTCGATGCCCACCAGCTGGTGCTGCGGGGCGCGGGCGGCGGCGGATTCCAGCAGTTCGTCGAAATGATCGATGCCCGAGGCGGCGCGGGTTTTCAGCGGGCCGGGCGAGATGGCGTTCACGCGGATGCCCTTCACCCCCAGTTCGCTGGCCATGTATTTCACGGTCATTTCCAGGGCGGCCTTCACCGGGCCCATCATGTTGTAATGTTCCACCACCTTGCGGCCGCCGTAGTAGGACACCGTCATCAGGCTGCCGCCCTGATCCATCAGCGGCTCGGCCAGTTTGGCCAGGCGGATGAAGGAATGGCAGGAGATATCCATGGCCATGGTGAAGCCGCTCGACGAGCAATCCACCACGCGGCCGTGCAGATCGTCCTTGGGCGCGAAGGCGATGGAATGCAGGGCGAAATCCAGCCGCCCCCAGCGCTTCCCGATCTGGGCGAACACCGATTCCAACTGGCCCTCCACGGCCACATCCAGCGGCAGGAACAACTCGGCGCCCAATTCCTCGGCCAGCGGGCGCACCCACTTCTCGGCCTTTTCGTTCAGGTAGGTGATGGCCAGTTCGGCCCCCTGCTCGCGCATGGCCTTGGCGCAGCCATAGGCGATGGACTGATCATTGGCAATGCCCACAACCAGGCCCTTCTTGCCCTTCAACGAGAACGTATCGCTCACGGTCTATCCCTCCTGCTGTCCGGCCATAAGGCGCACCGGAAATGGCGATGGTGCAATGCAACATATGCCGGAAACGGAGGAGCGGCAAGGCAAGCCGGGCAGAAACAGCTAATTTTAATGAGTTTGTTATGTGGAGGTTTTTATATGTCCGCTCCGGTGCCGGGTGGCGGGCTCCCAATCGCGGCTTGACGGCGGCGGGGCGCGGGGTCTATGACAATTATCAATCGTGGTGATTTGGCGACCGGCTTGCGGCCACGTAAAATAAACGGCTAAAGGGTCTTGCGCGTTTGAAGCCCTGACCTGGACTCCCGGTCGGGGTTTTTTTTATTTCGCGTTGTACGTCAAGGAGCCTGCCATGTCCGATACCCCTCCCGCCAAGCCGGCCGCCGATCCCAATGCCTGGCACACCGCCACCCGGCTGGTGCGCGGCGGGTTGAGCCGTTCGCCCCACTGCGAAACCAGCGAGGCGCTGTACCTCAATTCCGGCTATGTCTACGACAGCGCCGAGGAGGCCGAGGAAAGCTTCGACGGCACCCGCGAGCGTTATGTCTATTCCCGCTTCCGCAACCCCACCGTCACCATGTTCGAGGAACGGCTGGCCCTGCTGGAAGGGGCCGAGGTGTGCCGCGCCACCGCCAGCGGCATGGCCGCCGTGCATGCCGCCCTGCTGGCGCAGGTGCGCGCCGGCGACCGGGTGGTGGCCTCGCAGGCGTTGTTCGGCTCATGCCTGTGGATCGTGGCCGATCTGCTGCCGCGCTACGGCGTGGAGATCGAGCTGGTGCCCGGCGCCGATCTCGAGGCCTGGAAGCGCGCCCTGTCGCGCCCGGCCCGCTGCGTGCTGATCGAAACCCCCTCCAACCCCAGCCTGGAGCTGATCGATATCCGCGCCGTGGCCGATCTGGCCCATGCCGCCGGGGCGGTGCTGGTGGTGGACAATGTCTTCGCCACGCCGCTGCTGCAAAAGCCGCTGGAGCTGGGCGCCGACGTGGTGGTCTATTCCGCCACCAAGCATATCGACGGCCAGGGCCGCTGCCTGGGCGGGGCCATTCTCTGTTCCAACCAGCTGCTCACCGACGTCATCGGCCCCTATCTGCGCCATACCGGTCCCTGCCTGTCGCCCTTCAACGCCTGGCTGCTGCTGAAAGGCCTGGAAACCCTGGAGCTGCGCATCACCCGCCATGTGGAGAACGCCCAGGCCCTGGCCGAATTCCTGCAAGGCCACGGGGCGGTGGCGCGGGTGCTTTATCCCGGCCTGGCCAGCCATCCGCAATATGATCTGGCGCAACGGCAGATGAGCGGCGGCGGCGGCATCATCGGTTTCGAGGTGGCGGGCGGCAAGGCCGGCGCCTATGCCCTGCTGAACCGCCTGGCCCTGGTGGACATCTCCAACAATCTGGGCGATGCCAAAAGCCTGATCACCCACCCCTGGACCACCACGCACCAAAGCCGCAGCCCCGAGGAAAAACAGCGCATGGGCATCAGCGAAGGCCTGCTGCGGCTGTCGGTGGGGCTGGAGGACATCCGCGACCTCAAGGCCGATTTCGCCCAGGCCCTCGACGGCATCGGCGCCTGAGCGGACATATGAAAACCAGGGCAATCGGCTTCGCCCGATTGCCCTGGGTGGATGCTTGCTTGAATTGCCGCCATAAAGCGGCTATTCCGAAAGTGGGGGATGTCATTCCCAGGAGGCGTGGGGAAACCGCGCCGCTTCGTGTTCTGGAATGGGGAGGAACCATGAAGAGGTTTTCCAAGATCGTCGCCACCCTGGCCCTGCCGGTGGTGATGAGCGGCTGTGCATCGTTTCCGGGAACCACCCATTACCTGGACGACCTGAAGGCCACCCAGCCCAGCGGGCCCGCCTTCACCCAGGCCTTGAGCCGCGAATATCTGGCCTTCGCCGAATCCCAGAAAAACCAGTACAGCTGGTTCAATTCCTGGCACTTCGCCAAGAAGGGCCTGGATGCCGCCCATGGCGTGGCCGTGCCGCCGGAAAACCCGGCTGATTGGGATGTCGGCGGCCAGCCCGCCGCCGATCTGGCCGCCGCCCGCACCCGCCTGCTGCGGGTGCTCGACGGCGCCGCCCCCCGGCATCTGCCCAGCCTGACCGCCACCGCCCAGGTCAAGTACGACTGCTGGGTGGAGGAACAGGACCGCGGCTGGAAAACCGCCGATATCGCCGCCTGCCGCCAGAACTTCCTCGCCGCCATGAGCGCCCTGGAAACCCCGGCCAAGGCCGAGGCGCCTGTGGCCGCGCCGCTTCCGCGCGCCGCCCATGTGGCGCCGAAGGCCGGAACAGACCGCTTCCAGCTGTTCTTCGATCTCAACCGCTCGCGGCTGTCGGCCGATGCCCTGCACGCGGTGAAGGCAGCCGCCCGCGCCGCCAAGGCCGCCGGCTACCCGAAGCTGACCATCATCGGCTACACCGATGCCAGCGGCAGCGCCGATCTCGATCTGAAATTGTCGCTGAAGCGCGCCGAAGCCGTGCGCCAGGCCCTGATCGAGAACGGCGTGCCCGCCGACCGCCTGTCGGCGGAAGGCCGGGGCAAAACCGATCTTCTGGTGGCCACCAAGAACGGCGCGCCGGAAGCGCAGAACCGCCGCGTGGTGATCCGCTTCCCCTGATCCGCACGGGCTCAACGCCCGCGCGCCCCGCTGCGGCGGCATTTCCATTTCCCGGAGATGCCGCCGTATCGTCGGGGCCTTCATGCCGATTTCGCTAACCGGTGCCGGGCGAAATCATCTATCGTTTCTGGCTGAAACGCCGAAGCCCCGCCGTGCACACGTTGAGGCGGGCGGCGTTCCCATCAGGCAAGGCGCTGCCGCCTTCCCGATCCGTCTTCCTTATCACGCATGGTAGGAGAGCAATGGACGAAGCTGATCTTGCCAATGAAAAGGCCGAACAATTTGCAGCCGACGCCCTGCGGCAAATTCGCCAGCGGGCGGAACAACCGCCCTCCACCGGCGTCTGCCGGTCGTGCGGCGAAACCATCGAGCCGGAACGGCTGGCGGTAAATCCCACGGCCCATCTGTGCCGCGACTGCGCCATCGAGGAAGAGGAAGCCCGCAAGAAAGCCCATCGTCTCGGCGCGGGCTGACCCTTCCTTAAATCCCACACGAAACCGAAACGCCGCCCCGATCGTCACAGAGTCCGGGGCGGCGTTTTCGCAGGTCTCCTCGGGGCTCATCCCAAATCCCGTTGATCGGCCCCGATCAACGGAGCCCCTCAAGCGGCGGGCGGGGTCTTCCAGACCCCTTGCCTAACGCGGCATCAGCCGCGCGTCGCCTTGCTCCTAACCGGCGTCGCGATGAGCCAAGCTCACCGCGCCTTGGTATAAGACCAAATCCCGTTGATCGGACCCGATCAACGGAGCCCCTCAGGCGGCGGGCGGGGTCTTCCAGACCCCTTGCCTAACGCGGCATCAGCCGCGCGTCGCCTTGCTCCTAACCGGCGTCGCGATGAGCCAAGCTCATCCCGACTTGGTATCAGTGCCCGCAGCCGCAGCCGCCGTGGCCGCAGCCGTCATCCTCGGCGGCCGCTTCGGGGGCGTGGCGGATGGCGCCGGGATAGATGCGCGACTGCCGGCCGCCATGGGTGACGCCGACAAAATGGCGCCCCTCCTCGTCCACATCCATGCTCATGGCGATCTCGCCGGCCTCGATGGCCCGCACCGCCTCTTCCGGCTCCATTTCAAGGGCCTTGGCCACCGAGGTCAGCAGGGCGTTGACTTCCTCGAACATTTCGCGGGGATCGTTTTGCATAAAATCAGGCCTTTCCTTCGTCACACGCAACGGCATGAACTGCGAAGGGCGCACCTTAGACCAAATTTTCCGCCGAAACAAACCTCGCCCCGCAAGGCGCTGGCGTGCCGCCAGCTTGGCTTGCGCGCAACCGGTTGCGCGGGCGCGAGGCGCGGCGAGACTCCCCTTCAAGCGAACAACGATCGCGCGTTCGCACGATCACCCGGCCGCGAGGCGGCTTATGCCTTGGGCTTGCGCGGGGCGGCGGGCGCCTTGGCTTTCACGGCGGGCGCTTTGGCCTTGACGGTGGCGGGCTTGGCCGCGGCGGGTTTGGCGGCAGCCTTGCGGCGGGCGGCGGCGGGCGGGGCCAGTTCGGACTCGGCCTGCAGCCAATGATCCATATCCCGGCCTTCAGGACGCCCCTGATCTTCCCAGATCTGGAAGGCGCGGCGACGGATGCTCTCTGCCTGATCGACGGACATGATGAGAAATCCCCTGCTGGTGAACTCTGCCGGTTCCGAGGCTAACGCAGATGGCGTTGACGAACAAATCAATGTTCCCTCTCCGCGATCGCCTTTCCGTCTTTTCCCCTGCTTTCGCGCGAAAGATTAATCTTTCGCCTAGGAGGCCCTACCCATCCCCCCCCCGTTGCCGATGCGAATGACTCTCCCTAGCATAGAGTTAGTTTAAAATTGTTCTAGATGGGTGGAGCGGGAGGCCTTCGATGACGGCATCGGGCCGGGACAGCGCCCCCCGGCAGGGACCGGACGGGAGCACCGGACACAACCGCAGTCTGCTGAACGCCGTGGCCGAGGGTCTGCTGATCCAGGCGGCCGACGGGCGCATTCTCTTTGCCAACACCGCCGCCGCCGCCCTGCTGGGTCGCCCGGACGGCGTGCTGCAGGCCGGCGCCCTGCCCGATCCGGTTTTCTTCACCGAGGACGGCGCCGATTTTGATTGGCACCGGCACCTGCGGCAATGGTCCCCCCCGGCCCGCCCCCGCATTCTCGGCCTGCGCGACCGCGACGGCATCCGCTGGCTGCGCCTGTCCACCACGCGGATGCCGGCGGCCGGAGCGGCGAGCGCCGACAGCTTCGTCAGCACGCTGCTGGACATCAGCGAGTTGATGGAAACCCGGCAGGCGCTGACCCGGCGCGAAGACACCTTCCACGCCATGTTCGACCAGTGCTTCGAATTCATCGGCCAACTGTCGCCCGACGGCATCCTGCTGGAGGCCAACCGCACCGCCCTCGACGCCGTGAACGTCCGCCTGGAGGACGTGGTGGGCAAACCGTTCTGGGACACCCCGTGGTGGAACCACTCCCCGGCGGAACAGGCCCGTCTGAAGGCGGCGGTGCGCACCGCCGCCACCGGCCGCTTCGTGCGCTATGAAACCCAGCATCCCGGCCCGGACGGCCTGCTGTGGATCGACTTTTCCCTGAAACCGGTGTTCAACGATCAGGGCCATGTGCGCTGGCTGATCCCGGAAGGGCGCGACGTGACCGTGCGCAAGCGCCACGAAATGGAACTCATCGAGGCCAAGGCGGCGGCGGAAAGCGCCAGCCAGTCGAAATCCCAGTTCGTCGCCACCATGAGCCACGAGCTGCGCACGCCTTTGAACGCCATCCTCGGCTATTCGGAACTGATCCTGAGCGAAACCTTCGGAGCGCTGAACCGGCAGACCCAGGACTATCTGCAGCACATCCACAGCGCCGGCACCCGCCTTCTGGACGAGATCCAGAACATCCTCGACATCGCCTGCATCGAAACCAACAGCCTGGATCTGTGCCTGGAACCCCTGCCTCCGGCCCTGGTGGCGGAAAAAGCCATCGCCCTGGTGGGGCATCAGGCCGAGTTGAAGAACCTGACGGTGGACGTGCAGAGCGACATGCGTTTGGCGCCCTTTCAGGCCGACCGCAAACGCATGGTGCAGGTTCTGGTCAATCTGCTGCTCAACGCCATCAAATTCACCGATCGCGGCGGCAGCATCGGCCTGGAGGTGCGCCAGACCGATGCCGACACCCGCTTCTGCGTCTGGGATACCGGCGCCGGGATCGATCCCATCCATCTGAAACGGATCTGGGAGCCGTTCGGCCGGGTGGAGAACGCCTATCTGGGCGGCGCCGGCGGTGCCGGACTGGGGCTGACCCTGGCCCGGCATCTGGTGGAACTGCAGGGCGGCGAGATCGCCCTGGACAGCCATCCCGGCCAGGGCTGCCGCGTGACCTTGCGCTTTCCCGGCACGTCTTCCGGGCTCAGCGCACCGTGACCAGACGCGCCCAGTCCTCGCGCGCCTGCCAGCCGTAGCGCACCAGTTCCGGCTGGTCGCTTTCCTCCACCGGATAGCCGATGCACAGATGCGCCACCAGGCTCCAGCTCTCGGGCACCTCCAGGCTGGCTTTCAGGGCGGCGGGATCGATGATCGACACCCAGCCCACGCCCAGGCCCAGAAGGCGGGCGGCCAGCCACAGGGTTTGGATGGCCGCCACCACCGAATATTGCATGGTTTCCGGCATGGTGCGCCGCCCCAGGCCGTAGCCGGCGGTGGTCTGGCCATCACAGAACACGGTGATCTGCACCGGCGCCACGTCCAGGCCCGACAATTTCAGGCTGGCGTAAAGCTTGGCCCGCTCGCCGTGATAGTCCTGCAGGGCCTCGGCATTGCTGGCGACGAAATTGGCGCGAATGGCGGCGCGGCGCTCCGGGCTTTCCACCTTGACGAAGCGCCAGGGCTGGGCGTTGCCCACCGAGGGCGACAGGCAGGCCAGGGCCAGCAGGCGGTCGATCAGCGCCGGATCCACGGCATCGGGCTTGAAATGGCGCACATCGCGGCGCCAGGCCACCAGTTGTTCGAACTGGGCCAGGGCGGCCTCGTCGAAGCGGGGGGGCTCGGCCGCGCTCATGCCGCGGGCTCCCCGCCCTTGCGTTTACGGAAGGTCACCAGTTCGTTGACGATGCCGTGCAAGGTGCGCACCTCCTGCAAGGTGAGATCGGCCCGCTCGAACATGTTGCGGATATTGCGCACCATGCTGGGGCGCTTTTCCTCCACCCGGAAGAAGCCGCAATCGTCCAGCTCGCGTTCCAGATGCTGGAAAAAGCCCACCAGTTGATCCTTGGTGGCCACCATTGCCGCCCCTTTGGTCATGGCGCGCGGTTCGGCCGGGTCGCCGGCCTGGTACCATTCATAGCCGATCAGCAGCACGCATTGCGCCAGATTGAGCGAGCAATAGTCCGGGTTCAACGGCACCGTCACCACGGTGTCGGCCAGGGCCACGTCGTCGTTCTCGAGCCCGGTGCGTTCGGGGCCGAACAGCACGCCGCAGCGCAGGCCCTCGTCGACGAAGCCGCGCATCTCCTCGGCGGCGCGGCGCGGCGTCACCACCGGCTTGACCATGAAGCGGTTGCGCCCGGTGGTGGCGTAAACGCGGTGCAGATCGGCGATGGCCGCTTCGGTGCTGTCGAACACCCGGGCGGCATGCAGCACGGCGGTGGCCCCGGACGAGGCGGCCAGGGCCCGCTCCGACAGCCAGTCCTCGCGCGGGCGCACCAGTCGCAGATCGGTGAGGCCGCAGTTGAGCATGGCCCGCGAGGTGGTGCCGATATTTTCCGAAAGCTGCGGCTGGATCAGAACGACGGCGGGGCGGAGATCGGACGCGGTATTCTCTGTCATGCTCATCAGCTGTCGGCCCCGTCGCGCAGCAGCTTATAGGTGATGCTGTCGTGCAGGGCGTTGAAGGAGGCGTCGATGACGTTGGTGGAAACGCCGACGGTGGACCAGGAATCGCCGTTGCCGTCGGCGCTTTCGATCATCACCCGGGTCTGGGCCCCGGTGCCGGCGGTGGGATTGAGGATGCGCACCTTGTAATCCACCAGCTTAAGATCGGCCAGTTGCGGATAATGCGGGGCCAGCCCCTTGCGCATGGCGGCATCGAGGGCGCTGACCGGGCCGTTGCCCTCGGCCACCGTCATCAGTTCCTGGCCCTTGACCACCGCCTTGATGGTGGCTTCCGAAAGGGTGATGAGATCGCCCCTGGCGTTCCAGCGCCGTTCGTCGATAACGCGGAACGCGCTCAAGCGAAAGAAATCGGGCACCCCTTCCAGGGCGCGGCGGGCCAAAAGCTCGAAGCTGGCCTCGGCGCCGTCATAGGCGTAGCCGTTATATTCGCGCTGCTTCACCTCGTCCACCAGCTGGGCCAGTTTGGGATCGCCGGGATCGACATCGAGGCCGATCTCGCGGAAACGGGCCAGGATGTTGGAGCGCCCGGCCTGATCCGACACCACGATATGGCGGCGGTTGCCCACCAGTTCCGGCGGCACATGCTCGTAGCAGCGCGGATCCTTCTCCACCGCCGAGACATGCAGCCCGCCCTTGTGGGCGAAGGCCGATTCCCCCACATAGGGCGCGCCGCGGTTGGGGGCGCGGTTCAGCCGCTCGTCCAACAGCCGCGACACATGGGTGAGCTTGGTCATCTCGGTCGCCGTCACCCCGGTCTCGAAGCCCATCTTCAGCACCAGATTGGGAATGATGGAGATGAGATTGGCGTTGCCGCAGCGTTCGCCCAAACCGTTCAGGGTGCCCTGGATCTGCCGGGCTCCGGCCAGCACCGCCGCCAGGGAATTGGCCACCGCGTTGTCGGAATCGTTATGGCAATGCACGCCCACATGGCTGCCCGGCACCACCTTGACCACCTCGCCGACGATGCGGGCCACATCGTGCGGCAGCGAGCCGCCGTTGGTGTCGCACAGCACCACCCAGCGCGCTCCGGCCTCGTATCCGGCCCGCACGCAGCGCAGGGCATAGTCGGGATTGGCGCGATAGCCGTCGAAGAAATGCTCGGCGTCGAGGATCACCTCCTCGGCGCGGCCGCGGGCATGGGCCACGGAGTCGGCGATCATGCGCAGGTTTTCCTCGAGCTCCACCCCCAGGGCCGTGGTCACCTGGAAATCCCAGCTCTTGCCCACCAGGGTGATCACCCGGGCGCTGGGCACCAGCACCGCCTGCAGGCCGGGGTCGTTGGCGGCGGAACGCCCGGCCCGGCGCGTCATGCCGAAGGCGGCCAGACGGGCGTGGGCGAAGGCCGGCGGCTGAGCGAAAAAGGCGTCGTCGGTGGGATTGGCCCCCGGCCAGCCGCCCTCGATGTAATCGATGCCCAGGCGATCCAGCTCGCGGGCAATGGCGGCCTTGTCGGCGGGACCGAAATCCACGCCCTGGGTTTGCGCGCCGTCGCGCAGGGTGCTGTCGTAAAGATAGACGCGTTTATCGCTCATGGCCGACCATCGAATCTCTGGGGGAACCGCCTAGCGGTCCAACAGCTCCTAAAAGGGAGGCAGAATGCCCCAGGATGGCCCTTACCTCAAGGTTGGAGTGTCCCCCCATGCTTTTATCCGCCTTGCCCGCCCCTCCCGGCTCGGCCACCATGGCACCACCATGAATATTCTCTCCGACGTCATTCTTCCCGCCGGCCGCGCCGGTATCGACCTCGCCCTTTACATCCTGCTGCCGGTCACCATCGTCATGCTGTCGGCGATGCGGCTGGTGGAAAACTGGGGCTGGCTCGACCGCCTGGTGGATATGGTGGCGCCGTTGCTGCGCCCCTTCGGCCTGAGCGGTCTGGCCGTCTTCGCCGCCCTGCAAATCAGCTGCGTGGGCTTCGCCGCCCCCATCGCCACCCTGGCGATGATGGAGCAGCGCGGCGCCTCCGACCGCCATCTCGCCGCCGCCTTCGCCATGGTGCTGGCCATGGCCCAGGCCAATGCCGGATTGCCCATGGCCGCCTTCGGCCTGCATCTGGGCCGCACCTGGCTGTTCTCGCTGGCCGGCGGCCTGGTCGCCGCCGCCGCCGCCACCTATGTCAGCGGACGGCGGCTGTCCACCGAGGATCACGTTACCGACCAGCATCCGCACCACCAGCACCGCAGCGGCCCCAAGGGCATCCTGGAGGTCATCAACGGCGCTGGGGCCGAGGCCTTCCGCATCTCCATCGGCGCCCTGCCCATGCTGGTGCTGGCCATGGTGGCGGTCACCGCGCTGCGCCAGTACGGCGCCATCGCCGCCTTGAGCCGCCTGCTGGCCCCCGGCCTCAGCGGCCTCGGCATCGATCCGGTGCTGCTGCTGCCCGTGGTCACCAAATATCTGGCCGGGGGTACCGCCATGCTGGCGGTGATGCAGACCATGGTGCATCACGGCCTGATCTCGGTGCCGTTGATGAACGCCAGCATCGGCTTCCTGCTGCATCCCCTCGATCTTCCCGGCGTCGCCATCCTGGCCTCGGCGGGGAAAAGAGTGAGCGGCGTGTGGAAACCCGCCGTGGCCGGAGCTTTCGCCGGCATCGCCCTGCGCACCGTTCTGCACATCCTGTGGGGATGATAGAACGAAGTAAGAACATTTGCCCTTGCCATGCGGAACAAAGCTGGTACGATGCTCGCCAATTGCATCGTCGGCGCGACCGTGGAATAACAAGGGACTGCAACCATGACTCAGACTGCGCTTCGTCTGGTGGACAAGGATACGATGGATAAGCAAAAAGCTCTGGATGCCGCCCTGACCCAGATCGAACGGGCCTTCGGCAAAGGCTCCATCATGCGCCTGGGCAGCCGCGAGGTGGTGGAAATCGACGCCATTTCCACCGGATCCCTCGGCCTCGATGTCGGCCTGGGCATCGGCGGTCTGCCGCGCGGCCGCATCATCGAGGTCTATGGCCCGGAAAGCTCGGGCAAGACCACCCTGACCCTGCATGTCATCGCCGAAGCCCAGAAAAAGGGCGGCACCTGCGCCTTCGTCGACGCCGAGCACGCCCTCGACCCCATCTACGCCCGCAAGCTGGGCGTCAATCTGGACGAGTTGCTGATCTCCCAGCCCGACGCCGGGGAGCAGGCCCTGGAAATCGCCGACACCCTGGTGCGTTCCGGCGCCGTGGACGTGCTGGTGGTGGATTCGGTGGCCGCCCTGGTGCCGCGCGCCGAGTTGGAAGGCGAAATGGGCGATTCCCATGTGGGCCTGCAGGCCCGGCTGATGAGCCAGGCCCTGCGCAAGCTCACCGCCACCGTGGCCAAGTCCAACTGCATGGTGATCTTCATCAACCAGATCCGCATGAAGATCGGCGTGATGTTCGGCAACCCGGAAACCACCACCGGCGGCAACGCCCTGAAGTTCTATGCCTCGGTCCGCCTGGATATCCGCCGCATCGGCGCCATCAAGGACAAGGACGAGGTGGTGGGCAACCAGACCCGCGTGAAGGTGGTGAAGAACAAGCTGGCCCCGCCGTTCAAGGTGGTGGAATTCGACATCATGTACGGCGAAGGCATTTCCAAGACCGGCGAACTGATCGATCTCGGCGTCAAGGCCGGGGTGGTGGAAAAATCGGGCGCCTGGTTCTCGTACAATTCCCAGCGCGTCGGCCAGGGCCGCGAGAACGCCAAAACCTTCCTCAAGGAAAATCCCGCCGTGGCCGCCGAGATCGAGGCCGCCATCCGCCAGAATGCCGGCATCGTCGCCGACGCCATGTCGGGCGGCCCCGGCGACCAGGACGGCGTGGTGGAGGAATAATCCCGCCGTGCTCCGTTCCGCCCCTTTCGGGTGGAGCGGAGCACGGGTGGTATAAGCCCTCCCGCCCCCATGCTCCCCATGGCACATCCATCGTTCTTGTCCTTTCGGACAGGGGGCTATCCTTCGCGTGGTGCGGCCATGCTTCCGGCTGATTGAGACGTCCGGAGCGATCCGGCATGCTTTTCCTCAGATCAATCGACATCGAGGGAGGCCGCCATGTCCCGTCGCTTTACAGCCACTCTGTTCGACGGCGCCGCCGTCCTTGCCGGCGTCACCCTCACCACCATCGCCCTTTTGGCTCTCGACCCGGCCCAGGCCTCCGGTCTGGGAGCCGCCGCCCAGGGCGGCGTGGTCCAGCCCACCCTGCTGGTTATGGGGCTGCTGCTCACCACCCTGCCCGGCAGCCGCCGGGTGATGTGGCCCACCCTGTTCGCGCACGACGATTTGAGCGAATGCCAGGATGTGGCCGACGCCCTGTGCCGCGTCGGACTGCAGCAACGGATACAGGCCGCCAATCTCTACATGAACGATCTCAGCGACGAGGCCCTGGATCGGGCTTTCGACGGCGATGACGGCGTAATGGACTGGTTCCGCCCCACCCTGGACGACCGCCAGCTCAGCAACCAGATCGATCCCTTGCTGCTGAAACGCATCGAGGTGATCGCCCGGCGCAACACGCCGCGACCGCACGCCTGATCGGGAACGGATCTCCCAAAAAACGCCGCGCCCTCCGCGCGGCGTTTTTTTATCAGTTGAAGCTTTGCACCAGCGAGCCCGCCACCAGATACCAGCCATCCACCAGCACGAAGAAGATCAGCTTGAACGGCAGCGAGATACTGGCCGGCGGCAGCATCATCATACCCATGCTCATCAGCACCGAGGCCACCACCATGTCGATGATGAGGAAGGGCAGGAAGATCAGGAATCCCATCTCGAAAGCCCGGCGCAATTCACTGATCATGAAGGCGGGAACCAGCGCC
Organism: Pseudomonadota bacterium; assembly: GCA_021782815.1. Lineage (GTDB taxonomy): Bacteria > Pseudomonadota > Alphaproteobacteria > Rhodospirillales > Magnetospirillaceae > JAJZGK01. Next base: position 30,617 of record JAJXUO010000013.1, on the reverse strand, counting down.
TGCAGCGGCGCATCGGCGGGTTTGGCGATCTGCGGCGCATGGGAAAGATCGAGAAACAGCTTCAGATCCTGCGGCCGCACCTGCTTCAGCATGAAGGCCTGGAATGGTTTGACCGCCAGTCCGAACGCGGTCATTTCGTCGATACGGTTCTCGATCAGGGGTTCGATGGCGGTATTGTAGGCCTGCTCGAAGGTCGGCGCCATGACGAAGCCGGTCAGGAACAGGGCCAGGCTGATGATCACCATGTTGGGCGGAGTGCCTTGCGTGCCCAAAGACTGACGCAAAAAGCCGAGAACGATCACGATCCGGGTGAAGGAGGTGACCATCACCAGGATCGACGGCGCCAGGCTCAGCACCGTCATCAGGGCGATCAGTTCGACGATGCGGCCGGTGGTGGAGGCGCCATCGCCCAGATCCAGGTTGAACTGCTGCGCCATGGCCGGACCTGCCGCCACCAGTCCGGCCGCCAGGGCCGTCCAGAACAGCGAACGCTTCAGATGGATCACGACGCCTCTTCCTTCCGCTCCGCTCCGACGATGGCGTTCTCTACCACTAAATCCCCCGTCGCGCCCAGCAGAAGAAGATGCTCCATCCCGTCGCGCCGCACCAGCACCAGGCGGCGGCGATGATCCAGGCCTAAGCTTTCCACCACCTGTAGACGGCGCGTTTTGCCCAATGAGCGCGGCATGCCGCCAAAGCCGTAGCGGCGTGCCGCCCAGGTGAGCAGGGAAATCAGCCCAAGGACGAAGACCAGGGCCAGCAGGGTACGCAGATAGATGTTCCAGTCCATCACGGCTCAGGCCTTGCCGCCGTCCCGGCGTTCGTTCAGGGAGCGCATATGGTCGCGCAGGTCGGCGGCCAGGCCGTCCAGCCGGCGGATCAGTCCCAGCATCTGTTCGGCCAGGCTGCGGCCATCTTCGCGCGGCATGCTTTGCACGGCGCCGCACAAGGCGCCGACCCGGTCGCGCAGGACCGACAGATCCACCAGGGCGCCGGTGGCCAGCAGACGGCGGGCGGCCAGCACCAGGGAGGACACCTTTTCCAGTTCCTCACGGGTTTCCGCGGCTGTCGTCATGGCATTGGCTCCTGTGTACGGCCACCGTCGCGAAAGGGCGGCGGCACCGGCTGATGATTGGCGCTGTAGACGTATTTCAGAATCTCCGCCACCGCGACAAAGGCGCTCAAGGGAATCACCGCGTCGATCTCGACCGCCGCCAGAATTTCGGCGAGATCGGGATCCTCGCGCACCTTCACGCCCTGCCGGAACGCCAGATCGAGGATCTGTTCGGCCTCGGCGCCACGGCCGCTGGCGATCACTTTCGGCGCGTCGTCCCCCCGTTCGGGGGAATAGGACAGCGCCACGGCGATATGCCGCCTGTGGCCGGGATCCGGAGGAGGTTCCTTTTGCGTCACGCCTGCCGTCTCCTTGTTAAAGGATCAGGACCAGCCCCCGTTTGTTGCCGCGGGGCGGCCGGTCCGGCCGGAGCTTACAGCATTTCGGGCTTCAACAGCGGCACGCCGGCAATGGTGGCCCAGGCGTCGCGGGTTTCGGCCACGGCGCCCACCAGGCGCTGGCAGGCCTCGGCGCCGCTGGTCTTGCCCACGGAACGCAACAGGGCGCGGCTCACCGCCTCGTACATGTCGCGCAGCGACTGGGCCGTGCGGCCGCCCTGGTCCATATCCAGGCAGCGGTTCAGGCCGTCGATGATACGGGTGGCGTTCATCACTTCGGTGAACTGGGTCTGATAATCACCGGTGCTGGCGGCGGCGCCGGCGCGGTTGATATGCAGCATAATGGTGTCGTAGAGCTTGACCACGGCAACCGGCGAGGATTCCAGGCTGTCGGCGGCGGCCGCGTTCTGAGAGACATTGGTCATGGCATGGTGCTCCCGTCTGGCCGCCCCCTGCGCCTAAACGCGCGCAAAACAGACTCGTGGGGCACGGCGATCTTTCAGGATCATGCACCCGCCACACTTAACGAATTCCTAAGAATAAGCTGCTAATTCTGAGGGCACCCAAACACGGGACCGGAAAAAACCGACGATTGGCCTCGCCGGTCTTTCCGGTTCTTCCCGGTGCCTTGGCCGGCACCGGATGGCAGCAGGTGCATGCTTACCTCCTGGCTTCCCAAAGTGTCTTGGGTAAACGGGAACGCGGGACGGATGGCGCCCCATCCGCTCCGCGTTCCCATCCTCTTCAAGCCAAGCCGGTAAGCATTTCCCCGTTTCCAGCCGGTCCGCAAAGCCTTCAGGCCGATCAGCCCTGGATCAGCTTCAAGAGTTCCGACGGCAGCTGCGACGCCTGGGTCAGCGCGGCCACGGCCGCCTGGGTCTTGACGTCCACCGACGACAGCTGGGACTTCACCTGGGCCACGTCGGCATCCATGATCACCGACTGCGCCGAGGAGATGTTCTGCACGTTGGTTTGAATATCCTGCAGACTGAAGTTGAAGCGCGATTCGTAGGCGCCGATCTGAGCCCGGTCCTTCGAGATGGTGTTGATGGCCGAGTTCAGATTGGTGATGGCCGTCAGCGCCGTGGTCGAGGTCTTCACCGAGCCGGTGATCCCGAGGCCGGACAACGACACGCTGCTGACGCTGACGCTGATGGTGTCGGCGCTGGTGGTGCCCACCAGGAACTTCACGTTGCTCAGGAACGAGCCCGACAGCACGGTCTGGCCGGCATATTTGGTGCTGCTGACGATGCTGGTGATTTCCGACTGCAGCTGCGTGTATTCGGTATTGATGTCCTGCGAACGCTGGGTGTTGGTCACCTGGCCCGAGGCCGCTTCGGTGGCCAGCGACATCATGCGCTGCAGGATGTTGCTGATCTGGGCCAGGGCGCCGTCGGCGGTCTGCAGGATGGCCGAGCCTTGCGAAACGTTGGTCTGATCCTGGGTATAGGTGGTGACGCTGGCCTGCAGCTGGGTGCCGATGGCCAGACCCGCGGCGTCGGACGACGCCTGGGTGATACGGGATCCGGATGCCAACTGGGACAGCAGTCCGGATTCCTGACTTGAGTTGTTATTCAAATAGTTCAGCGCGGAATTCGCGGCTGTGTTTGTCGAAATGACAGGCATGCTTACCTCCTGTTTATGCCGGTGGCCACAGGTTCCGGATGGCTAGTCCAAACCTTTTTGCAGCTCACTCGTTGTGTGATACGGGTCAGGCGGCGCAAACAGGCGCGAAAAAGCACAATCTTTCTTCTTTTTTAAGGAACGGCGTGCAAGCTGTGCCAGGGTTGGATCACCAACACACCTCAAGGGCGTTTTTCCAATTGACCGGCCCCGGAACCGGGGGCTGCCGCCACAGGCCGACACCATGACCAGCACCGCCGGACCCGTTTCCCCGTCCCAGCCAGCCCCCCTCACCCTCCAAACCGATCAGGACGATCTGCACCGGCCCCGCGCCGCCCTCGACGCCCATCAGTTCGACACCTGCGTGACCCTGTGCCGGGACTTGCGGGCACGGGGCAACCAGCATCCGGTGCTGGATTATATGGAAGGCATTTCGCTGTTCCAGCTGGGACACCGCGAAGTGGGCACCGCCATGATCGGCCGGGCCGCCGAACGCCAGCCCGACAATCTGCTGCTGCGCATCGATCACGCCAACAGCCTGGCCGCCATCGGCCTGATGCCCGCCGCCATTCAGGTGATGATCGAGGGCATCCGCCGTCATGGCCCCCACCCCGATATCGCCCAGCGGCTGGCCCTGATGTTCAGCGACATCGGCCAGCATTACAAGGCGCAGTTGCTGCTGGTGTCTTCCATCGCCGCCTATCCGGCGCGGGTGGATCTCTGTTGCATGCTGGCCGCCGAACTGGCCGCCGAGCTGAAAACCAACGAGGCCATCACCCTGATGGAGCTCAGCCACGTCCTCTGCGGCGACGTGCCCGGCATTCACAGCAGTCTGGCCGTGCTGCATCAGGCCCAGGGCGATGTGGAGCAGGCCATCCAGCATTACGAACGGGCCATCGCCCTGGCGCCCGACCTGCCCCTGCCCCACGCCAATCTCTCCACCGTGCTGTTGCTGCGCCACGACTACGCGCGCGGCTACCGTGAAGCGGAATGGCGGCTGAAATCAGGGCATGTCCGCGCCCCCGAGATCGCGGCGCCGCGCTGGACCGGCGAACCCTTGACCGGGAAGACCCTGCTGGTCACCGCCGAACAGGGATTCGGCGATATGATCCAGCACGCCCGCTTTCTGGCCGCCCTCGAGGGATGCGGCGGCACGGTGATCCTGGAATGCCACAACGGCCTGGAACGGCTGCTGGCCCAGGCCAAGGGGGTGGACCAAACCCTCAGCCTGGTGACCGACGGCGCCTTCCCCCCTTGCGATTTCACCATTCCCCTGGTCAGCCTGCCGCTGGTTCTGGGCTGCGACCGCGCCTTCCTCGAAGGCTCCGTGCCCTACCTGCCCACCCCGCCCGCCCTGGTGACCCGCGAGCTGCTGACGCCCCCCGGCACCCGCCTCAAGGTGGGACTGACCTGGGCTTCGCGCCGGGCCCATGGCGAGGTCTATTCCCGCCGCATGCTCAATCGTCGCTCCTGCACCCTGGAGCAGATGGCGCAATTGGGCGAGGCCGAGGGCGTGGCCCTGTTCAGCCTGCAAAAGGGCGAGGTGGCCGAACACTTGGCGACGGCGTCGCATCCCATCACCGATCTGTCGCCGCATCTGACCGATTTCCAGCAGACGGCGGCGGCCATCGCCGCGCTTGATCTGGTCATCACCGTCGACACCTCGGTGGCCCATCTGGCCGGCGCCATGGGCAAGCCGGTGTGGATTCTGCTGGCGCCGGGCCAGATCGATTATCGCTGGGGAGAGGGCAGCCAAAGCGCCTGGTATCCCCACGCCCGCCTTTATCGCGGCGGCAAGGGCGGCTGGGCCGGGCTGATCCGCGAGGTGCTGGGGGATCTCAGGGCGGCGGCGGCAGGTTCCCTGCCGCTGGTTAATACCGCCCGGCCAATGATATGACCCGTTGGGTCGAATCAAGTGCCGACCGGTATAATACCAAGTCGCGATGAGTTTGACTCATCGCGACGCCGGTTAGGAGCAAGGCGATGCGCGCCTGATGGCGCGGTGAGGCAAAGCGCGCCATCAGGCACGACGCCAAGGGTTTCGGAGAAACCCGCCCGGCGTATGAGGGTGCAGTGATCGGTTCCGATCACTGCAATTTGGTATAAGGCTGAGCGCTCAGTTCAGGAGTAGATCGCGGAAGACGTCGGGCGGATCGAGAGCCAGGGCCAACTCCACCACCCGCTCGGCGAACAGGTCCGGCGCCCGTCCGCCCAGATCCATCAAGCGGTATTTCAGGGCGCGGGCCTGTTCCAGAATCTCCTGCGCCTCTTCGCAATCGCGCACCAGGCCCCGGGCCTGGGGCAGCACGCCGGCCGGCCACGCGGCCATATCATCGCCGTAACGATCGACCAGATCCTGAAAATCCTGTGGAGACACGGGAATACGAGCCTTCCTTATTGACAGGAAAAGACGGTCTATTCCTGCAGCGCCGGCGGCAGGCTGCTCACGGTGGTGGAGGTGGACGAAGGCGGCAAACCGGCGATTTCCGCCCAGGCGTCGCGCGTCATGCGCACGGCCGCGACCAGACGGTCGGCCACTTCGCCGGAAGGATCGCGGCCCACCGAACGGAACAGGGCGCGCGCCACCGATTCATACATTTCGCGCAGGGAAATAGCCACGGAACCGCCCTTTTCCATATCCAGGCAACGGTTCAGGCCATCGATAATACGGGCGGCGCTCATCACCATTTTGAACTGACGGTCCTGATCGCCCTTGCGGGCCGCTTCGCCGGCGGCGGCGATGCGCACAATGATGCCGTCATAAAGCATCACCACCGCCGTCAGCGGCGGGGTGGTGAGCTGCGCCGTGTTATAGGCGTTGATGGCATAACGATTCGGCTGCATCAGCAAGCTCCCGAAAAACGAAACACGGCCTCTTGGACCTTATTAATCCACAAAACCCGCCAACAATCACAGCGGAAAATGATCAACTGGTGCTGCCGTACTGCGCCGTCAGCAGTTCGCTCATCACCGCCGAGGTTTGCCCATAGGTGTTGATCTGGGTTTCAATGGTGGAATACCAGCTCAGAAGGTAGCTGGCATAGTTGTTGGCGAAATCCATATCGGTATTGTATTGCGTGGACAGCGTCAGGTTCTCCGACTGCAGGCTGGAAATCAGCGATTGCACCGATCCGGTGACGGAATTGCCGTAATTGTTCGTCACCTGGTAAAGCTGGGCCGCCACGCCTTGCGTCGAGGTAATGGTCACCGTGCCACCGGTTCCGGAATACTGGAAGCTCATCCCGGAATAGACCGAACCCGAGGCGCCGGAAATGACGTTGCCGCTGACGGTGAAATCGGTCGAGGTGGTGCTGGAGGTAGAGGGCACATAGACGCCGGTGACATTGCCCGAGCTGTCGGTGGTGATCTTCATGTCGATGGTGCCGCTATAGGTGCTGTAGTTCGACCCATAGGGCTGCAGCGAGGAGCTGCTGGTGGTGGCCACGGCGCCGAACACATCAAGCGCGCCGCTGAAATTGGTCGACAACTGCGTGCTCAACGTGGTGCTGTTGATGGTCAGCATATTATTGCCGTTGAGGGAAATGCCGAGCCCGGCCAGGGAATTGTCGCGGATCAGGCCGGTCAGGGTGCCGTCCACCGACAGACTGGCGTCGCGCAGGGTCTGGTTGCCGAACAGCACGGCCGACGAGGCGGCGGTGCCGCTGGAGGTGGTGGCCTCGTTGGCGGCGACGAAGTTTTCCCAGGTGTTGTAGGCGGTGACGAAACTGGAAATGGCGCTGGCCACCGTGGCGGTATCGGGCTTGATGGTCAGGGAGATGGGGCTGGAACTGTCGGCCGCCGTCAGATTCATGGTCAGGCCCGACACCACGTCGGTCACCAGGTTGGTGCTGCGCTGAATGCCGGAAACGCCGTCCACCGACAGAATGGCGGGCTTGGCCGAATAGATCTGATTGACGGCGCTGGTGGTGCCGCTGGTGGGCACTCCCAGCCCGCTCAGCACGGTATCGCCGGTGCCGTCGGTCAGCACCAGGGCGTTACCGCTGGTGGTGGTGATGGACAGCTCGCCGCTGGAATTGATGGTGGCGAACACATTGGTCACGCCGGCCGCCGTGGCGGCGCTGTTGATGGCGCCGACGATCTGGCTCAGGGTGGCGGTACTGGCCACCGAGACGCTGAAACTGGTGGCGGTGGTGCCGCTGGTGCCGCCGGCAATGGTGAAGGAGCCGCTGAGGCCCAGGGCGGTGGTGGTGCTGGAGGGCGCCACCGTGCCGGTGGCGGTGCTGCCCAAAACGCCCATGCTGGACAGCACGTTGCCGCTGACGTCGGACATGCTGATGGTCTGATCGGTATCGACCCCGGAGAGGATCATCACCGAATGGCTGCTGTCCACCGACACCACCGAGGCGGAAACGCCGGTATAGTTGGAATAGCCGTTGATGGCGGCGACGATGTCGGTCACCGACATGGTGGAGGTCACGGTGATCGTCTGGGCGGTCATCCCGCTTTCGCCCAGAACGAAAGAGCCCGTATAGCCCAAAGCCGTGGTGGACGACACCGTTTGCGTCGCGCTGGTATCGACCTCGGCGGTCGCCAGCTGATCCACCGTGACGACGTGGGAACCGGTCGAAGTTCCCGACGCCACACTGACCGACATGATCGAACTGGCCGCCGTGCTGCCCAAACTGGCCAGAGAGGCCGTCCGCGCGTTGAAGCTGTTGGAGCCCGACAGCGCTTCGGTCGACAGATTGGCCACCGCGCTCTGCAGCGACAGCAGCAGGGATTGCATGCTGCCGTAGGCCACAATGCTGGTGGAATTGGTGTTGATTTCGGTCTTAACGGCGTCGGCCCGATCCAGGTACGGCTGCACCTTGGTGGTCACCGCCTCCGCCAGCGACACGGTATAGGACCCCTTGGTCAGGCTGCTGACGTCGATGGCGCTGCCGGTGCTGACACTACTGACGGTTGACATGGCGGTCACCTCCGATAACCCAACGCCTGCCCGGCATGCCCGGCCCGCGATCCGATCCTAGTCCCAATCCCGCACGGCATCCTGAAATCATGCCGCGCTTTTCAAAAATCCACCAAATTCTACCGCGTTATGCCATCCGCCGACAAGCTTGGCGAAACCCGTCCGCGCCGCTTACGACTGCAGCAGCTTCAGGAGTTCCTGCGGCAGCTGCGAGGCCTGGGTCAGGGCGGCGACCGAAGCCTGGGTGCGCACGTCGGTGGCCGACAGGGCCGATTTCACCTGGGCCACGTCGGCATCCATGATCACCGAGGTGGCCGCCTGGGTATTCTGCACGTTGGTCTGAATATCCTGCAGGCTGAAATTGAACCGCGATTCGTAGGCGCCGACCTGGGCGCGCTGCTTGGTGACGATGTTGATGGCCGAATTGATGGCCGTGATCGAATGCAGCGCCTGGGCCGCCGTGCCCACGCTGCCGGTCAGGCCCAGCGAGGTCAGGGTCAGGGCGGACAGGCTGACGCCGATGGTGTCGGCGCTGGTGGTGCCCACCAGGAACTTCACATTCGACAGGAACGAGCCGCTCAGAAGCTGCACGCCGGCATAGCGGGTGCTGTCGACGATGGTGGTGATCTGCGACGACAGCTGGGAATATTCCGTGCCGATATCCTGGGTGCGCTGGGTGTTGGTGATCTGCCCCGAGGCGGCTTCCGTGGCCAGCGCCATCATCCGCTGCAGGATGTTGCTGATCTGGGCCAGGGCGCCATCGGTGGTCTGCAGGATCGCCGACCCCTGCTGCACGTTGGTCTCATCCTGCTGGTAGACCGTGGTGCTGGCCTGCAACTGGGTGCCGATGGCCAGACCAGCGGCGTCGTCGGACGCCTGGGTAATGCGCGAACCCGAGGCCAGTTTGGCCAGCTGCCCGCTTTCCAGCGAGGAATTGTTGTTCAGATAATTCAGCGCGACATTGGCCGCGGTATTCGTCGAAATCACAGGCATGCGGGCCTCCTCTGGGATACCTTACCGCCCTCGACCGGATGGTAAGGGACTGCTTATCCCGGTAGGCCCTCAAAAACTCCGACGGGAACAACGGGGTGTTTCTCGTCTGATTTCTCGGGAAGCAACTTACCGGAACTATCCCAAGGATTCCGCGAAACTAGTAAAAAAAGCGTTTATCCCCTCGTGATTTCATCACGTTTATCGCCACGTGATTTCACCACACTTATTCCCACGTGATTTCATCATAAGGCGCCAGGCACGCCCGACTGGCGCCTTATGACGGCCCGACCGCTTAACCCTGGATCAGACGCAGCAGTTCCTGCGGCAGCTGAGAGGCCTGGGTCAAAGCGGCCACGGCGGCCTGGGTCTTCACGTCGGTGGAGGACAGGGTGGACTTCACCTGGGCCACGTCGGCATCCATGATCACCGACTGCGCCGAGGAGACGTTCTGGATGTTGGTCTGGATGTCCTGCAGACTGAAGTTGAAGCGCGATTCGTAGGCGCCGATCGAGGCCCGGTCCTTCGAGATGGTGTTGATGGCCGAGTTCAGATTGGTGATGGCCGTCAGCGCCGTGGCCGAGGTCTTCACCGAGCCGGTCACGCCGAGGCCGGACAGCGACACGCTGCTGACGGTGACGCTGATGGTGTCGGCGCTGGTGGTGCCCACCAGGAACTTCACGTTGTTCAGGAACGAGCCCGACAGCACGGTCTGGCCGGCATATTTGGTGCTGCTGACGATGCTGGTGATTTCCGACTGCAGCTGCGTGTATTCCGTGTTGATGTCCTGCGAGCGCTGGGTGTTGGTCACCTGACCCGAGGCCGCTTCGGTGGCCAGCGACATCATGCGCTGCAGGATGTTGCTGATCTGGGCCAGAGCGCCATCGGCGGTCTGCAGAATGGCCGAGCCCTGCTGGACGTTGGTCTGATCCTGGCTGTAGGTGGTGACGCTGGCCTGCAGCTGGGTGCCGATGGCCAGACCCGCGGCGTCGGACGACGCCTGGGTGATGCGCGAGCCCGAGGCCAACTGCGACAGCAGGTTGGATTCCTGGCTGGAGTTGTTGTTCAGGTAGTTCAGCGCGGAATTGGCGGCTGTGTTGGTGGAAATGACGGGCATGCTTACCTCCTGTATGTCCGACCGGCCTTCTTGCGAAGGCAGCGGAGCGATCGCTCGTTCCGTGGTCCTGTCATTCTTTCAACGGCACAGGAGGCAAAAGCGGGCGCGAAAAAAATGCGCCTCCGCTAAAATTTTATTAACCGATTGATATTGAGCACTATTTTTAGAGAACACCCGCCCTGCCGCGCGCGAGGCCAACGGCCTTTCCCCCAAAAAAACAGCCATGACCCGGCGCAAAACGCCGATGACATGGCCTGAAAGATCCTTGTTCGCAGCCTCTCTGCGGACGCGCTCCCTGCCCGGGAAGCGCGTCCTGCGGAGATGCAACAGGAAAGGCGGGCTATTAACCCTGGATCAGACGCAGCAGTTCCTGCGGCAGCTGCGAGGCCTGGGTCAGGGCGGCCACGGCGGCCTGGGTCTTGACGTCGGTGGAGGACAGGGTGGACTTCACCTGGGCCACGTCGGCATCCATGATCACCGACTGCGCCGAGGACACGTTCTGCACGTTGGTCTGGATGTCCTGCAGGCTGAAATTGAAGCGCGATTCGTAGGCGCCGATCGAAGCCCGTTCCTTGGTGACGGTGTTGATGGCCGAGTTCAGACTGGTGATGGCCGCCAGTGCCGTGGTCGCCGTCTTCACCGAACCGGTGACGCCGAGGCTGCTCAGCGACACGCTGCTGACGGTAACGCTGATGGTATCGGCGCTGGTGGTGCCCACCAGGAACTTCACGTTGCTCAGGAACGACCCCGACAGCACGTTCTGGCCGGCATAGCGGGTGCCGCTGACGATGCTGGTGATTTCCGACTGCAACTGCGTGTATTCGGTGTTGATGTCCTGCGAGCGCTGGGTGTTGGTCACCTGACCCGAGGCCGCTTCGGTGGCCAGCGACATCATGCGCTGCAGGATGTTGCTGATCTGGGCCAGGGCGCCGTCGGCGGTCTGCAGAATGGCCGAGCCCTGCTGGACGTTGGTCTGGTCCTGGGTATAGGTGGTGACGCTGGCCTGCAGCTGGGTGCCGATGGCCAGACCCGCGGCGTCGGACGAGGCCTGGGTGATGCGCGAGCCCGAGGCCAACTGCGACAGCAGGTTGGATTCCTGGCTGGAGTTGTTGTTCAGGTAGTTCAGCGCGGAATTGGCGGCTGTATTGGTGGAAATCACGGGCATGTTACATCTCCTGTTGCAAGGCGACCCCGCGTATCTTGCGATATCCGCTTATGGCCGCGCGACCGAACCGTTTCTATCGACCGGTCCTTTCATGGGACCGATTTCAGCAGACAACCCTTGAAAAAAGGTTAATCGCCGAAAACTATTTTGACGTCCTGCTCCGAGGGTCTCAGGATGTCGCGCAACCCCTTGCGCCCCCGCTTCAGCAGGGATTCCACGGCACTGACCGAGCTGTTCATCACCTCGGCGATTTCGGCGTTGCTCAAGTCCTCGTAATAGGACAACACCACCGCCACCCGCTGCTGCGTGGGCAGGCGGCCCAGGGCATCCTCCAGACGTCCGTAAACCTGGCGACGATGAATGCTGCTGACGGAATCCTCGCCCTCGTCCATCGGCTCGGGCACGTCGTCGATCCATTCCTGACGCGGGGCGCGGCGCAGATCGATGCAGCGATTGACCACCACGCGATAAAGCCAGGTGCTGAACTTGGCCCGGCCCGGCTCCCACTTATGGCGGTTGAGCCAGGCCTTGACGAAGGCGTCCTGGGTCACGTCCTCGGCGTCGCTGGTGTTTTTCAGCACGCGCATGGCCACGCCGAAGGCGCGGTCCATATGCCGCTCCACCAGACTGCGATACGCCTCGACATCGTCGGCGCGCATCCGCTCCAGCAGATCGTCATCATCCGTGCTCATCGGCGGAACCGCTTTGCCTGGGGGAAGTGACAGCATCTTGTTCATGACGCCTACCCGTTATCCGAATACCGGCCGCCCCTCCCGCCCGGGAGAGACGGCCGATAGCCTGGACTGTAAGGGCGGCCGGTTAAAATATTCTTACCGGTAAAAGCGGCGGATCGCAGCCCGGTCTCAATCGAAGATCGGTGTCAGCATGATATTGAGCAACGTCATGCCGTACCGCACCTTCGGCACCGGGATGACCAGAAAGGCATCCTCCTCCGAGGCCCGATAATAGCTGCCGTCCATCACCGCCTTGATCGGCTGCACGCCGGAGCGGGAAATGCGGATGCCGTCGCGGGTGACGGCGGCGCCGTTCATATCCTCGCCGCATTGCAAAATGATGGACCGCAGCACGCCGCGGCGGATCTGCCCGGTCAGGGGCACGACGACATTATTGCCGGTATCCTTGCCGAACAGCGGGATGCGCACGCGCAGATCGCCGAACGGCGTCAGCAGCAGCGGCGAGGGCACCGGCACCGCCTCCTGGCCGCGCAGCAGCACCGCCGCCACGCTGCCCACCGCCACATCGCCCAGGACGTCGTTGGCGGAAACGCCAAATCCGGTCATGGCGTAGGCGAAGCCGGTTCCGGCGCCATAGGCCATCATCGATCCCCCCAGCCACACCGGCGGATGGCTGATGCTGGCCACCGCCGGGAAGGGCAGCACGCCCATGAGGTTGGCCACATCCTGGGTGGTGATGGTGGCGATCAGAGCCAGGGTGCCCAGCCCCACATCATGCAGCAGCGGCCCGAAGGTCTGGCATTCGAGAGGGCTCGGCATCATGACGAACCGGGCCAGGATCGCCGCGCTCCACAGCCGGAAGCGGTCGAGATCGGCCAGGGGATCGATCCCCATCTCGCGGGCGATGCGTTGGAAGCGGGTGATGAAGGACACGCAATCCTCCTGCATGCCCAGGCAGAAGGCGATTTCCTGGGGCAGGCGCACATCCTTCTCGCGCACCTCGCGGCCATCGACATAGCCGCGGGTGGAGCCCACCGGAGCGCAACAGAACTCCTCGATCAACGGCCCGTCGCGCATGATGGCCCGCTTGATGGCCGGCGTGGTGGTCAGTTCATCGAGAAAACCGCTGACGCTGTCGCCTTCGGGCAGTTCGATGAAGGCCTCGCCGTGGGGCATCAGATAATGGCCGTGCAGACGGATCTTCAGGCCCATGCGGTCGAACATGCGGCGCAGGGCCCGCTGGATATTGCCGGTATAGCCCACATCGGCCAGCAGCCAGTCGGTATATTGGTCGAGCGGCCCCAACTGCCCCACCAGATACTCCAGCAGGCTGTTGCGGATGTCGTCGGCCATGGCGCGCAGGCGGTCCATGCCGCCCACCATCTCCGGCAGCCGTTCGGCGAAGGCCGGGCCGCTGAGCTGGCCGCCCGCCTCCTGGAACACCGCCCGCATCTCATCGGACAGGCTGATTTTGAAGAACTGCTCGATACTGTCGGGGTTGACCCAATCCATGTGGGAAAACAGCCCGGTGAGGGTGGCATAGCCCTCCTCGCCCTCGGAACCGGCGATGATGGCGATGCGGCGGTTCAGCTCCAGATAGGCGCAGTCGCCGCCGTCGAGGGCGGTCCAGACGCGATGGGGCAGATAGCCGTCGCGGGCCAGGAAGATGACCTTGACGCGCCGGCCCGGCCCGGCCAGGTCGGCGGCGCGGCGGCGCACCTGCTCGTGAAAGGTCAGCATCACCGGGCCCAGCACCGCCGCCGCCACCTGCCGCTCGGGTTCGGCCGCGGCCAGATCGGCCAGGGCCAGGCGGCGCAGCAGGCGCAGGCCGCCATCCTGCCGCCAGGCAAAGCCGCGATGGGCCAGGCCGAACAGGCGGGCGGCGGTTTCCTCGCGCTCATACATGCGCCCCCAGGGATCGGCGGGCGGCGCATAGGGCAGGCGTCGGCAGCCCTCCCACTCGGGTTCGAAATCCTCCTCCTCGGCGCCCACATGCAGCCATTGCCCCGACCCCACTTGGCCGCGCAGCGCCGCGGCCATGCCGCCCGCCTTGCGCACCGCCCCGTCGCAGGAGGCCAAGACGAAATCGATCTCGAGATCGGGCGCCAGGGTTTGCAGCAGCCGTTGCACCTGCGCCGTGGTCCAATAGCCGTCGGCCGCCACCCCTACCCTGCGCCCCAGGGCGCGGGCCTCCTCCAACAGGGCGCGGATGGCCGGGTTGACCACCGAGAGTTCCTCGGTGGCGCGGAGTTCGGCCTCGATCAGAGCGGGGGCGACGTCGCGCGTCAAACCAAATGGCGGGAAGGCGAATTCGGAAAAAATCCGTTCGATATCGTAAGGGGTCTTGGCGGGATCGTTGCCGCGATTGAAGACCTGGCGGTTGCCCGCCAGATTGCGGTGCTGCACGTAGCTTTCCGCGATCTCCTTGATCCGCGTCGGCAGCGGCGCATGCACCAGGCTGCGGTCGAACACCGATTCCACGTTGAGACAGGTGCGCAACAGCAGCGTGCCGAACAGCGAGACCGACACCGTGGTCACCCCCTCTTGCCGGATGGCATGCAGGGCGGCGCGCAAAGTCTGATCGGTGGTCATGGCATTTCCCCGGAGAAATTTGACCAACGCTAATGGAGCCGGGTTAAGGAGATCTTAACGAAGTTTTTCCTCCATGCCGTCGCCTTATTATTTTTACTGTAAATTAAAGAGTTTCCCTGCCTTTATAGACAAATTCCTCCAAATCTTCAGAGACGGCCGATGTCCGACTTTCCCGCGAAACCGCATATTTTTCTGGCTACGCCCTGCTATGGCGGCCAGGTGACCAGCGCCTTCACCATGTCGCTGCTGGAACTGCAGCGGGCCTGCGACAGGATTTCCGTCGGCATTTCCTATTACATCGTCGGCGGCGACGCCCTGATCACCCGGGTGCGCAACCTGGCGGTGGCCAAGTTCCTCACCGTTCCCGACGCCACCCACTTCCTGTTCGTCGACGCCGATATCGGCTTCGCTCCCGAACAGGCCCTGGCGCTGCTGGCCGCCAACAAGGATGTCTGCGGCGGCATCTATCCCTTGAAGACCCATAATTTCGACCGCATGCGCGACAAGATCCTGGAGGGCGATGCCAACGCCACCGCCAGCAGCCTCGATTACGTCGTCGATCTGTTTCAGCCCGAGGCCCCGGCCATCGATCAGATGTTCTTCCGCGTCCGCCTCATCGGCACCGGCTTCATGATGGTCAAGCGCGAGGTGTTTCTGAAGATGGCGGCGCGCTACCCCGAGATCAAATACCGCCACGTCAATACCGTGATGAACGGCCCGCTGGGCGATCAGGAATCCCACGCCTTCTTCGACTGCATGATCGACCCCGACACCGGGGCCTATCTCAGCGAGGATTACACCTTCTGCAAACGCTGGGTGGATATGGGCGGCGAGATCTGGGCCAATGCCGACAGCAAGCTCACCCATGTGGGCAGCTGCGCCTACAAGGGCGATCTGCGCCTGTTCCTGCAAGGCATGGCGAAAAAATAATCAGCCGGGCGGCATCAGACCGCGCAGGGCCTCGGCCAGGGCGGCCACCGCCCCGGCCCAATCCCCGTGCGACGGCTGGCGGAACAGGCGTAAGGTGGGATACCAGGGGGTGCCGTCCCCCGCGTCCCGCCAGCGCCAGTCGCAGTCTTTGAGCAGCAGCAGCCAGGCCGGCTTGCCCAGGGCCCCGGCCAGATGCGCCGTGGCGGTATCCACCGTCACCACCAGATCGAGATCCTGCAGCAGCGCCGCCGTCTCGGCGAAATCGCCCCCCGCCGCCGGAAAGGGCGCCACCCGTCCGGGCCAGGGCGGCGACACCGGTTGCAGCGCCGTCCAGTCGAGGCCGGGCAGGGCCAGAAGCGGCTCGAAGACCTCGGGCGGCGGGGTTTTGGCCGGCGGGAAGTTCCCCCTCCAGGCCAGGCCGAGCCGCAACGGTCCACCGCCCTTGGTCCGGGGCGCGGCCGGTGCCGCAGGCATATAAGGCCCGGCCCACAGGTCATCGTCGGCCGCCAGCGCCAGGCACGCCCCCAGACTGGACAGCGGCAGCTGCGCCTGGAGCGGCGGCAACGGCCCGGCCTGCGGCACCGCCGCCGCCAGCCCCGGCACGCTTTGAAACAACCGCACCAGCGGCGGGTCCACCACCGCCACCGCCACCTGCCCCCGCGCCGCCAGCCCCGCCGCGAAACGCACGAACTGGATGGCGTCGCCGAAGCCCTGGTCGTTCCATAAAGCCACCCGGGTGCCCGGCGCCATGTCGCCGCGCCACACCGGCAGCGCGGCCAGCGCCGCCGGCACCTTGAGGCGCGAGGCGCGGAATTCGTAGCCGGCGAAACCCTCGCGCCATTTCCCGTGCCGCAGCAGCAGGCAGCCCAGATTGAAACGGGCCTTGTCCAGGGCCGGGGCCAGGGCGATGGCGTGGCGCAGGCAGCGCTCGGCCTCGGCGCTTTCGCCCAGGGCGCTCAAGCACTCCCCCAGATTGCACCAGGCCGCGGCATCGTCCGGGGCCAGGGCCACGGCCTGGCGGTAGTAGCCGGCGGCGGCGGTGAAATGTCGCGCCTGAAAACAGCTGTTGCCGAGATCCAGCCGCACCGTGCCGGCCTGATCCGGACACAGGGCCGTCAGCCGGGCCAAGGCCGCCTCGGCGGCGGGCAGTTCGCCGCATTCGGCCAGGGCCAGCCCCAGATTGCGCCAGGCCTCGGCATGGGCCGGGGCCAGCTCGGCGGCGCGGCGCCATTGGATGACGGCCGCCGCCAGCCGCCCCGCCCGCTGCAGGGCGATGCCGTAGTTATAGGCCACATCGGCCCGCCCCGGCAAAAGCTGCGCCGCCCCCTCGTAAAAAGCCAGCGCCTGCTCGCTCTGGCCTTGCGCATCGCGCACCACCGCCATCAGATGGAAAAGTTCGGGCTGCGGCCCGCCTTCCAGCAGCGCCACACAGATCTGCCAGGCGGCGTCGGCCCGACCGGCGGCCAGGGCCTCGGCGATGCGCCGACGCCCCTCCTCCAGGGAGGGCGGCAAAGGAAAACTCTCGGACGGCATCGGATCCCCTGCATGAACGGCGGTTCCCCGCACTATCGCACAGCCGGACCGGAAGGCAACCGAGGCGTCTTATCCCAAGTCGCGATGCGTTTGACTCAGCGCGACGCCGGTGAGGAGCAAGGCGACGCGCGCCTGAGGGTGCGGTGATCGGGTCCGATCACCGCAATTCGGTCTTAAGTACTCCTTAAACCCATGCTGCCAGACTGAGACGGTTCCTTCCCAGCCAGGACCGCCGCCCATGACCGCCGCCCCCCGCCCCGCCCTCTCCACCCTGCCGGAAGGCCGCCGGGTCATCCGCGCCGAGGCCGAGGCCCTGCTGGCCCTGGCCGACGGCCTGGGGGACAGCTTCGATCAGGCGGTGGAGCGGCTGCTGGCGGCCCGGGGGCGCATCGCCGTGACCGGCATGGGCAAAAGCGGCCTGGTGGGCCGCAAGATCGCCGCCACCCTGGCCTCCACCGGCAGCCCGGCCTTCTTCCTGCATCCGGCCGAGGCCAGCCACGGCGATCTCGGCATGCTGACCGAGGCCGATATCCTCATCGCGCTGTCGGCCTCGGGCGAAAGCGCCGAACTGGCGGCCATCCTCTCCTACTGCCTGCGCTTCGGGGTGCCGGTGATCGCCGTAACCCGCGCCGCCGACAGCATGCTGGGCCGGGCCGGCAGCCTGTGCCTGACCCTTCCCGCCCTCCCCGAAGCCTGTCCGCTCAATCTGGCGCCCACCACCAGCACCACCATGCAGCTGGCCCTGGGCGACGCCCTGGCCGTGGCCCTGATGCGCCGCCGCGGCTTCACCCCGGAACGCTTCCACGATTTCCATCCCGGCGGCCGCCTGGGCCATCAACTGCTGCAACTGCGCGACGTCATGCATGGCGGCGACGACCTGCCCATCATCGGCGAGGACACCCTGATCCGCGACGCCATCGTGGTGATGACCGCCAAACGCTTCGGCTGCGTCGGCGTGGTGGACGCCACCGGCGCCCTGACCGGCATCTTCACCGACGGCGACCTGCGCCGCTGCCTCGACCCCACTCTGCTGGACCGCCCGGTGGGGGCGGTGATGATCCGCAACCCCAAACAGGTCGGCCCCGACATGTTCCTGGCCGACGCCGCCCGCATCATGGCCAACCACGCCATCCCCAGCCTGTTCGTCACCGAGGCGGCGCGGCCGGTGGGCATCGTGCATCTGCACGATCTCCTGAAAACCGGGCTGGTCTGACGCATCCGCCAGGGTGATCGCATTTGCGCTCACCCTGGCTTCTTTTTGTCCACTCAGGCGCCGGGCGCTGGCGTGCCGCCAGCTTGGCTGTCCTCACTTACCCTCCGATGCCCAAGGGCATCTCCGGCCGTTCC
Source organism: Pseudomonadota bacterium (assembly GCA_021782815.1). Lineage (GTDB taxonomy): Bacteria > Pseudomonadota > Alphaproteobacteria > Rhodospirillales > Magnetospirillaceae > JAJZGK01. The sequence goes on along the minus strand of JAJXUO010000013.1, from coordinate 12,243 downwards.
GGCGCGCGAGAAAGCGCTAGTCAGCCGCATAAAGCGGCTTCCATATGCGATCGCCCTGCGCATCCGCCTTGTCGCAGGCGCGGCAATGGGCTTTAAGTAACTGTGAAACAAGACCGAACTTGATGGAGACCGGCATGGACAGCGAGGCTTTCTTCCAGGGCTACGGCCAGCGCCTCAACGGAGCCCTGGCCCAGGCCGACTGGGCGGCCATCGCCGCCCTGGCCGAGGACCTCGCCGCCTGCTGGCGTGAGGGCCGCCAGGTGTTTTTATGCGGTAACGGCGGCAGCGCCGGCAACGCCTTGCACATTGCCAACGACCTTCTCTACGGCGTGGCCCGCAAGGGCGGGCGCGGCCTGCGCGTGCAGGCCCTGACCGCCAATGTGGCGGTGCTGACCTGCCTGGCCAACGACGAGGGCTATCACAGCGCCTTTTCCCTGCAGCTTTCCAGCCAGGCCGCCCCCGGCGACCTCTTGATCGCCCTTTCGGGCAGCGGCAATTCCGCCAATATCCTGGAAGCCCTTGCCACCGCCCGCACCCAGGGCCTGAAAAGCTGGGCCATCCTCGGCTATAGCGGCGGCAAGGCCAAAACCATGGCCGACCGCGCCCTGCACTTCGCCGTCGACGACATGCAGATCGCCGAGGATCTGCAACTGATCGTCGGCCATATGCTGATGCAGCGCTTGTGCGCGGAGTAAATGGTGAGGGATTTAAGGATTCTGTTTTGTCCCTCAGGCGCCGGGCGTCGCCGTACCGGCTCCTTGGCTTGTCCTCACTTGCCCTCCGATGCCCCCAAAGGGCATCTCCGGCCGTTCCGGCGCGCTCAATGCGCTAGTCAGCCGCATGAAGCGGCTTCCAAATCTATGTCCCTCAGGCGCCGGGCGTCGCCGTACCGGCGTTCCGGGTTAAGTCTTGCTTAACGATCAATGGGATAGTATTGCTGACCATCAGGGCTTTGCCTCCGAGTCCCGGGGAAGGGTGGGGCCGCCCGATCGCAAGTTTTAGGATAGGTGCACCTATGACCCATTGCCTCGTCACGGGCGGAGCCGGCTTTATTGGCAGTCATCTGACGGAGCAACTGCTGGCCCTGGGACATCAGGTCACCGTTATCGACAATTTCTCCACCGGCCGCCCCGCCAATCTGGCGCCGTTCCACGATAATCCCCGCCTTGCCGTGCACGAGGCCGATATCAGCGAGGCCGATCTCGATCCGCTGTTCGCCGGCGTCCAGTGGGTGTTCCATCTGGCCGCCCTGGCCGATATCGTGCCCTCGATCCAGCAGCCCGGCCCCTATCACCGCGCCAATGTGGACGGCACCCTGCGGGTGCTGGAAGCGGCCCGCGCCGCCGGGGTGGCCCGCTTCGTCTATGCCGCTTCGTCGTCCTGCTACGGCATCCCCGATCTTTATCCCACCCCGGAAAGCGCCGAGATCCGCCCCATGTATCCCTACGCCCTGACCAAATGGGTTGGGGAACGCTATGTGATGCACTGGGCGCAAACCTACGGCCTGCCCGCCATGGCCCTGCGGCTGTTCAACGTCTATGGGCCGCGCTCGCGCACCTCCGGCACCTACGGCGCGGTGTTCGGGGTGTTCCTGAAGCAGAAGCTGGCCGGACATCCCTACACCGTGGTGGGCGACGGCAGCCAGACCCGCGATTTCACCTATGTCGGCGATGTGGCCCGCGCCTTCATCGCCGCCGCCGACAGCGGCGTTACCGGGCAGGCCCTCAATGTGGGGTCGGGCCAGACCTACAGCGTCAATCGCCTGGTGGAGCTTCTGGGCGGCCCCGTCACCCATATCCCCAAGCGCCCCGGCGAACCCGATTGCACCTTCGCCGACACCACCCTGATCCACCGCCATCTGGCCTGGCGGCCCGAGGTCAGTCTGGAAGAGGGCGTAGCCCGTCTGCTGGCCGAAATCGATTATTGGCGCGAAGCCCCCTTGTGGACGGTGGACAAGATCGAGGTGGCCACGCGCGACTGGTTCAAATATCTGGGGCGGACGTCATGAGCGCTTCGCACATGGTCAATGTCAGCGGCAAGCTGATGGCGCCGGAGGATCTGGCCCGTCAGGTGGCCGCCTGGAAGGCCAAGGGCAAGACCGTGGCCATGGCGCACGGCGTCTTCGATCTGGTGCATCTCGGCCATCTGCGCCACTTGCAGGAGGCCCGCAATACCGGCGACATGCTGATCGTCTCGCTGACCGCCGACGCCTTCGTGAACAAGGGCCCGGGCCGCCCGGTGTTTCCCGCCGAGGCCCGTGCCGAAATGCTGGCGGCCCTGGCCATCGTCGACGCCGTGGTGATCAACCATGCCGCCACCGCGGTGCCGATGATCACCGCCGTGAAGCCCGACATCTATGTCAAGGGCATCGAATATGCCGAGGCCGACAAGGACGTCACCGGCAAGATCACCGAGGAGCAGGAGGCGGTGGAGGCCCATGGCGGCCGTATCCATTTCACCGACGACGTGGTGTTCTCGTCCTCGTCGCTGCTGAATCATCATTTCGACATCTACGACCCCGCCCTGCGCAATTACCTGGAAGGCTGCCGCCAGACCGACATGCTGCCGCGCCTGCTGCAGGCCATGGACGATCTGGCCGAGATGAAGGTGCTGCTGGTGGGCGACGCCATCATCGACGAATACCAGTATGTGACGCCCCTGGGTAAATCGCCCAAGGAAACCATGATCGCCACCCGTTTCATGGAGCGCGAGGTGTTCGCCGGCGGCATCATCGCCGCCGCCAATCATGTGGCCGGGGTGTGCGCCCAGGTGGAGGTGCTGACCTGCCTGGGCCAAACCGAGTCCCACGAAAAGCTGATCCGCCAGACCCTGGCCCCCAACGTCAAGCTGAGCGCGGTGATGCGCCCGGGCGTGCCCACCACCCGCAAATGCCGCTTCGTCGATACCGGCTATTACCGCAAGCTGTTCGAAACCTATTACTTCGACGACACCCCGCTGGACGAGGCGCTGCAGGCCAAATTCGACCATCTGGTGGCCAGCCGGGCCAAACAGTACGATCTGGTGATCGTCACCGATTTCGGCCATGGCCTGATCGCGCCCTCCACCATCGCCGCCCTGGAAAAGACCGCCCGCTTCCTGGCGGTCAACGCCCAGAGCAACTCGGCCAACCACGGCTATAATCTGATCACCCGCTACAGCCGCGCCGACTATATCTGTATCGATGCCCCGGAAGCCCGCCTGGCGGTGGGCGACAAGCACAGCCCTATGGAAATGGTGATCCGCGACCGCCTGGCCGCCCGCGTCGATTGCCCCAATATCGTCGTCACCCACGGCAAGAACGGCTGCATCACCTACAACCGCGACCAGGGCTTCACCAGCATTCCCGCCTTCACCAAGACGGTGGTGGACACCGTGGGGGCGGGCGACGCCTTCCTGTCCATCACCTCGCCGCTGGTGGCGGCCGGCTGCCCGCTGGATCTGGTGGGTTTCCTCGGCAATGCCGCCGGGGCCATCAAGGTGGGCATCCTCGGCCACCGCCGCTCGGTGGAAAAGGCGCAACTGATCAAAACCGTCACCGCCCTGCTGAAATAAGCGCGGGACAGCCATTATTTCCAGGAAAGGGTCTGGCATGAGCAAGAAACTCTGGCATGTGCTGGTGACCGGCGGCGCCGGCTATGTGGGCGCGGTGCTGGTGCCGAAACTGCTGGCGGAAGGCCATGCGGTGACCGTGCTCGATCTTTATCTCTACGGCGACGAGGTGCTGGCGGCGGTAAAGGATCATCCCCGCCTGACCGAGATCAAGGGCGACCTGCGCGACGCCGCCACCGTGGCCCGGGCCCTGCAAGGCTGCGACGCCGTCATCCATCTGGCCTGCATCTCCAACGATCCCTCGTTCGAACTCAATCCGACGCTGGGCAAGTCCATCAATCTCGACGCCTTCCGGCCGCTGGTGCGGGCCGCCAAGGCGGCCGGGGTGAAACGCTTCGTCTATGCCTCGTCCTCGTCGGTCTACGGCATCAAGGAGGGGGTGGAGGTGACCGAGGATCTGCCCCTGGATCCCCTGACCGACTATTCCCGCTTCAAGGCCGACTGCGAGCGCATCCTCGACGCGGAGCGCGCCCCCGGCTTCGTCACCCTGACGGTGCGCCCGGCCACGGTGTGCGGCTATTCGCCGCGCCAGCGCCTGGACGTGATCGTCAACATCCTCACCAACCACGCCGTCAATGTGGGCAAGGTCAAGGTGATGGGCGGCGACCAGCTGCGCCCCAACATCCATATCGACGATATGTGCCGCTTCTATCTGGAGTCCCTGCAATGGGAGGATGCCGCCATCGACGGCCGCATCTACAATGTGGGGGAAAAGAACCACTCGGTGAACGAGCTGGCGGCCATGACCCGCGCCACCGTGGCCCGGGCCCTGGGCCGCGAAGTGGGGCTGGAGGTGGTGCCCACCAACGACCCGCGCTCCTATCACGTGTCGTCGGAACGCATTCTGAAGGAGCAGGGCTTCGCCCCCCGGCGCAGCATCCAGAACGCCGTCGAGGATCTGGTGGCGGCCTTCCAGGCCGGCATGTTCAGCGATCCCCTCAACAATCCCCTGTATTTCAACATCAAGCGCATGCAGGAGATTCATCTGATCTGATGCGGCTCGGCATCGACTTCGACAATACCCTGGCCGGGTACGATTCCCTGTTCCTGGCCCTGGCCCGCGAACGGGGCCTGCTGCCGCCCGCCGCCCCGGGCGGCAAGAAGGCGGTGCGCGACGCCGTGCGCCGCCTGCCCGACGGCGAACGCCAATGGATGGGGCTGCAGGCCGCCGCCTACGGCGCCCGCATGGCCGAGGCCGAACCGCTGCCCGGCGCCCTTGCCTTTCTCCGCGCCTGCCGCGCCCGGGGCATCGCCTTTTTCATCGTCAGCCACAAGACCCGCCATGCCGCCGCCGACCCCGGCGGCGTGGATCTGCATCAGGCCAGCCTGGCATGGATGACGGCGCAAGGCTTCTTCGCCGCCGACGCCATCGGCCTGACCCCGGCCCAGGTCTTTTTCGAGCCGACCCGCGCCGACAAATGCCGCCGCATCGAGGCCCTGGGCTGCAGCCATTTCATCGACGACCTGGAAGAGGTATTCCGCGATCCCGCCTTCCCCGCCGGCGTGCAAGCCCTGCTGCTGACGCAGGGCCAGCACCACGCCCCCGGTCCCTTCACCCCTTACGCCGACTGGCGCGCCCTGCATGACGCCCTCCTCCCCGCCCGCTGAACCCGATCCCGCCGCGCGGGCCGCCGCCGCTCGGCTGTGCCCGGAAACGGTGGTTGCGCTCCACCCCGGCGGCCGCGGCGGCAACAGCCGCCTTTACCGGGTGGAGGGAGCCAGCGGCGCGGTCTACGCCCTCAAGCACTATCCCCGTTTCACCCATGATCGGCGCGACCGCCTGGACACCGAATGGCGGGCCCTGACCTTCCTCGCCGAGGCCGGCGAGGCCGCGGTGCCGCGGCCGCTGGCCCGCGACGCCGCCACCGGCTTCGCCCTCCTCTCCTGGATCGAGGGAACACCGGTGGGCGTGGCGGACGAGGCCGATCTGGCCGCCGCCGCCGCCTTTGCCGGACGTCTGCACACCCTGGCCCGCCACCCCGCCGCCGCCCGGCTGCCCCTGGCCAGCGAGGCCTGCCTGGCCCCTGCCACCGTGCTGGAACAGGTGGACCACCGCCTGGAGCGCCTGGAGGGGGCCGCCAGCGCCCAGCCCGACCTTGCCGCCCTGCTGGCCGGAGAGATCCGCCCCTGGCGCCACCGGGTGGGGGCCTGGCTGACCGCCGAAGCCGCCGCCCTGGACCTTGATCCGGCGCAAGATCTGCCCGCCGCCCGGCGGACTCTGAGCCCCTCGGATTTCGGCTTTCACAACGCCCTGCGCCGCCCCGACGGCGGCCTGACCTTCCTCGATTTCGAATATTTCGGCTGGGACGATCCGGTAAAGCTGCTGGCCGATTTCATCCTGCATCCGGGCATGGACCTGACCCCGGCCCAGGCCGGTCGCTTCCTGGCCCCGGCCGCCCGCCATTACGCCGCCGATCCCGCCCTGGAGCGGCGCTTGCGGATCAGCCTGCCGCTCTATACCCTGCGCTGGTGCCTGATCGTGCTGAACGAATTTCTGCCCGAACGCTGGCAAGGCCGGGCCTTTGCCGGCCAGGCCGCCGAACGCGGCGCCGTTCTCGACCGCCAGGCGGCCAAGGCCCGCGCCCTGCTGAACCGCCTGCCCTCTTTGCTGATGGACCCACCGACATGAGCCACCCTCCCTTCCATAACGCCGCCCAGGCCATCCCGCTGGACGCGCGCGCGCGCTTCCTGCGGCGTCTGGCTGTGGAAACCCTGGAAGGCGGCGGGCGCGGCCATATCGGTTCCACCCTGTCCTTGATGGAAATCCTGCGGGTGCTCTACGACGACGTGATGCGCTTCCGCCCGGAAGAGCCCGCCTGGCCGGACCGCGACCGCTTCATTCTGTCGAAAGGGCACGGCTGCATCGCCCAATATGTGCTGCTGGCCGACAAGGGTTTCATTCCCCGCGCCGCCCTGCGCGACTTCTGCCGCCAGCACGCCATTCTGGGCGGCCACCCCGACGCCAACAAGATCCCCGGGGTCGAGGCCTCCACCGGCGCCCTGGGGCACGGCCTGCCCATCGGCGTCGGCATGGCGCTGGCCGCCCGCCTGCGCGGCCAGGCGCAGCGGGTGTTCGTGGTGATGGGCGACGGCGAAACCAACGAGGGCTCGGTGTGGGAAGCGGCCATGGCGGCGGGCAAGCACCGGCTGTCCAATCTGGTGGCGCTGGTGGATTACAACAAGCTGCAATCCTACGGCCCCACCGCCGAAGTGCAGGACATGGAGCCCTTCGCCGACAAATGGCGGGCCTTCAATTTCGCCGTGGCCGAGGTCAACGGCCACGATGTCGCCGCCCTGCGCGCCCTCCTCACCGCCCTGCCGCTGGCAGAGGGGCGGCCCACCGCCGTCATCTGCCACACCATCAAGGGCAAGGGCCTGCCCTTCGCCGAGGGCCGGGCCGACTGGCACCACAAATCCAAACTGTCGGCCGCCGAGATCGAGGCCATGTACGATGCCCTGGGAGGCCGCGACCATGCGTAAAGCCGCGCTGGAGATGATCGAAACCCTGGCCCGGCGCGACCCGCGCGTGGTGTTCCTGGGATCGGACCTGGGGGCCGGCACCCTGGACGGCCTGCGCCGCGACCGGCCCGACCGCTTTTTCATGGAAGGCATCAACGAGGCCAATTTCATCGGCATGGCCGCCGGTCTGGCCATGGAAGGCTTCATCCCCTACCTCAATACCATCGCCCCCTTCTTCACCCGCCGCGCCCTGGAGCAGATCGCCGTCGATCTCTGCCTGCATAATTTGCCGGTGCGCCTGATCGCCAGCGGCGGCGGCGTGGTCTATGCCCCGCTGGGCGCCACCCATCTCGCCATCGAGGATCTGGCGGTGATGCGGGCCCTGCCCAACATGACGGTGGTGGCGGTGAGCGACGCCGCCGAAATGCGCCGCCTGATGGCCGAAAGCCTGGACTGGCCCGGCCCGCTTTACATCCGCCTGGCCAAGGGCGGCGACAAGGAGGTTTCCGACGCGGCCCGCGGCTTCGCCATCGGCAAGGCCATACCCGTGCGCCCGCCCGCCGCCGTGCAGATGATCACCACCGGGGTGATGCTGGCCCAGGCCCTGGAGGCCGCCGATCTGCTGGCGGCCCAGGGCGTGGCCTGCGGCATCCTGCACGCCCATACCGTGAAACCGCTGGACGAGGCCATGGTGCGCGCCGCCGCCGCCCCGGCCCGGCTGGTGGTCACCCTGGAGGAGCACCTGCGCAACGGCGGCCTGGGCAGCGCCGTGCTGGAATGCCTGGCCGACGATCCCACCCGCCCCATCCCGCCGCTGCTGCGCCTGGGCCTGCCCGACGCCTTCCCCAAGGAATACGGCTCGCAGGACAGCATGTTCCAGACCTTCGGTCTGAAGGCGGCGCAGATCGCCGAGCGGGTGCGGGCCACCCTGCCGGGGTTGCCGTGAACACCGGCGCGCCCGACGCCTGGTCCGGCCTGCCGGCGGCGGAGGCCGATCTCTGCCGCCGCTTCATGGCCGAGGGACATGTCATCGTGCCCGCCGCCGACCGCGCCGCCCTCGACGCCCTGCAACGGCGCGCCGCCGCCCTGGCCGCCGCCCATCTCGGCCTGCCGGCTCCCGACGACGCCACCGCCTTTCTCGACACCATCCACCACGCCGTGTCCCCCGCCGCCCTCAATCCCTTGCGTCTGGCGGTGATCCAGGGCCTGAACGCCTGGCCCGAGGCCCGGCCGCTGTATCACGCCCTGGGCCGCGCCGCTCTGGAGACGGTGGCCGGCAACGAACTGGCCATGCAGCGCCGCCTCAATCTCAGCATCCAATTGCCGGGCGACGACTCCTCGCTGCTGCCCGCCCATGCCGATCTGTGGTCGGGGGATTCGCCGTTCGAGGTGGTGCTGTGGGTGCCGCTGGTGGATTGCTTCGCCAGCAAATCCATGTATCTGCTGCCCCCCGCCGCCCACGAGGCCCTGGAGGCCGATTTCGCCCGCTTCGCCGGGCAAAGCGGCGAAGCGCTGTTCCAGGCCATCGCCGCCGATGTGCGGTTCCTGTCCGTGCCTTATGGCTCGGTGCTGCTGTTTTCGCAAAATCTGCTGCATGGCAACCGCGTCAATAGCGAAAGCGCCAGCCGCTGGTCGATGAACTGCCGCTTCAAGTCGCTGCTGTCGCCCTATGCCGACAAGCGGCTGGGAGAGTTTTTCGAGCCCCTGGTGATCCGCCCGGCCACCCGCCTGGGCATGCGCGCCCGCCTGCCGGGAGGTTTCCATGACTGAAGGCTGCCGCGGTTATATCTTCAGCCGGCCGTTTTTCGGGGAACGGGTGCCCCAGCATGTGCAAAATCTGGTGATCCGCGATTATTGCGCCCGCCGGGGCCTCGCCTACCGGCTCAGCGCCACCGAATACGCCATGCCCGGCTGCTGGATGATGCTGGAAGGGGTACTGGAGGAGCTGCCCCGGCTGGACGGCATCGTGCTTTACAGCCTGTTCCAGCTGCCCGAGCGCGACGCGGCGCGTCAGGCCGTTTATCGGCGGGTTCTGGCGGCCGGAGCCGGGCTGCACGGCGCGGTGGAGGATTTCGCCGTGCACAGCGCCGACGATGTCCGCCGGGTGGAGGATCTATGGCTTGTGCGCCGTTTTCTGGCGCGAACCGAACAGGAGAGCTGAGCCATGTCGACGCTCTACAGCAATCTCAAGTTTCTGCGCTACGCCGACCATATCGAGGCCCTGCGCCAGGGCCGGGTGGTGGCGCCGGTGCATGTGCGCATCAAACCCATCAACCGCTGCAACCATGCCTGCTGGTACTGCGCTTACCGCGCCGACGATCTGCAACTGGGCCAGGACATGGACCTGGGCGACGCCCTTCCGGAAGAGAAGATCTTCGAGATCGCCGACGATCTCATCGCCATGAAGGTGGAGGCCGTCACCTTCTCGGGCGGCGGCGAGCCCCTGCTCTACAAGCCCCTGCCCCGCGTGGTGGAGCGGCTGGGCCAGGCGGGCCTGCGCGTGGCCTCGCTGACCAACGGCTCCAACCTCCGCGGCGACATGGCCGAGGCCTTCGCCCGCTGGGGCACCTGGATTCGCGTGTCCCTCGACAGCTGGGACGACGCCAGCTACGCCAAGGCGCGCGGCATCGCCCACGGCCAGTTCAGCCGCCTTCTGGACAATATGCGCGCCTTCGCCGCCCGCAAAAGCCGTTGCGTGCTGGGGGTGAGCTTCATCATCGGCCGCGACAATTGCGACCATGTCTACGAGGCCTGCGCCCTGCTGAAGGAGGCGGGGGTCAACCATGTCAAGCTGTCGGGCGCGGTGGTGGCCAACGATCTGCACGCCAACAATCTCTACCACCGCGAGATCATGCCCCAGGTGGGCGAACAGATCCGCCGCGCCCGGGCCGAACTGGCCGATGACGGTTTCGCGGTGATCGATCATTACCACGAGCTGGACGAGCTGTTCGCCAAGTCCTACACCACCTGCCCGTTCCTGCAATTCCTCACGGTGATCGGCGCCGATTGCGCCGTCTACAGCTGCCAGGACAAGGCCTATACCGCCGATGGCCGACTGGGCGACATCCGCCACCGCCGGTTCCGCGACTTCTGGTTCTCGGAGGAAAACCGCGCCCGCCTTTTCGGCCTCGACCCCTCGCGGGTGTGCGGCCATCATTGCGTGACCCACGGCAAGAACCTGGCCTTGAACGAGGTGCTGGCCCTGGACCCCGACCACGCCTGCTTCGTGTGAGCCCCCTGATGCGCGAGATCAATTTCCTGGAAAAATACCAGAAGGCCACCCGGCGCGATTACGTGGCCCGGGTGGTGGAAGACGACAAGGCCGACTGCGCCGCCGTGGCCCGCCAGTGGGGCGCCGACTATTGGGACGGCGACCGCCGCTACGGCTATGGCGGCTACCGCTACGACGGCCGCTGGCGCCCCATCGCCGAGGACATCGCCCGCCATTACGGCCTGAAGGCGGGCGACCGCGTGCTGGATGTGGGCTGCGGCAAGGCCTTCCTGCTCTACGAACTGAGCCAGGCGGTGCCCGGCCTGGAGGTGGCGGGGATCGATGTTTCCGCGTATGCCCTTGCCCACGCCAAGGAGGAGATGCGCCCCTTCCTGCGGACCGGCCCAGCCCAGCGCCTGCCCTTCGCCGATCAGAGCTTCGATCTGGTGCTATCGCTGAACGTCTTCCACAATCTGGAGATTTTCGAGCTGGAGCAGGCGGTGCGCGAGGTGGAACGGGTGGGCCGCCGCCATAAATGGCTGTGCGTGGAATCCTTCCGCAACGAACGGGAAAAAGCCAACCTGCTCTATTGGCAACTGACCTGCATGAGCTTCCACAGCCCCGAGGCCTGGCGCTGGCTGTACCGGCAGTGGGGCTATGGCGGCGATTACGGCTTCATTTATTTCGAGTGAGGGGGCGGCGCTTAGCCGCCGCCCAGGGTCTGCCGCAAGGCCGTCAGCACCTCCTCCCGGCTGCGCATGGTACCGCTTTGGGAGGAATCGAACATATTGTAAAGCCAGTACTCGCTGGACATCTGCGGCAGTTGCTGCAAGGGCCGGGGCTGGGCCGTATAACTGGGATGCCCGTCTTTGATCAACACAGCGTTCTTCACGGTCAGACGATTCCCGGCCACCACATCCGTCAGCATGGCCACGGCGAACCCTAAGGACTCGAAGACCCGCACGATTCGCTCCACCGGCAACGGCCCACCACCCAGGCACTGGGCCAGAATCATCCCGCCGGGCGCCAGAATTTGGCTGAACAGTGTGGCGTAGGTGATAAAGGCCGGTTCCGACATTTCATTAAAATTGGCGTTGGAGGTAATGACATCGAACTGCCGCTCCAGCAGATCCCCCAGACGCCACCAGGGAAAATGCTCACACCGAACCGCCGGCCGGTAGTCCAGAACGGCAGATTGCTCACTGTCATAAAGACCAGAAAGCAGCGACGGCGTCAAAATTTCGATATTTTTCAGCTCCAGCCCGGTTTTTGCGTGATCCACAAAGCTTTCACCGTAAAGGTTGTGGTTCAGCAGGCTTTGCAGCAGATAAAAACTTTCCGTTACCTCCACCTGGCAATAGGACGTCACACGCGCATCCTTTTGCAGATAGAAACTAAGATAGCCACAGCCCGGCCCCACCTCCAGAATGCGGCTCATCTGGCCGAAGCGGGCTATTTTGCGGTACAGCGCGTAGTGCGCCAGCATGGTGGAAAGAGGAACAGTGAGAACGCCACCGCCAAAAAGCCCCGTATACCAGCGCATATAGTCGGCCAGCGCCGCCACGAACAATACCATCTCGTCGTCCGAGAGGCCTCCCAACTCGCGCATATAGGGCTCGAAACGATTTTCCTGCATGGTATCGACGATCATTTTCAGATCGCCGATGGCCTCGATCTTCACCGGAAAACCGGAACTATTGAACACATGCGGCAACTGTGCCTGCATGGCGCGCCAAGACAGACCGCTTTGGCGCGCCAGAGATTCCGTCTGGCGGTAGGTGAAGACATCGATCACGTGCGCACCCCTCTCGTTATGCGTTTTTATGCGGCCGCACCGCTTATACCAAATTGCAGTGATCGGAACCGATCACTGCACCCTCATGCGCCGGGCGGGTTTCTCCGAAACCCTTGGCGTCGTGCCTGATGGCGCGCTTTGCCTCACCGCGCCATCAGGCGCGCGTCGC
>JAJXUO010000078.1 GCA_021782815.1 Pseudomonadota bacterium | reverse complement strand
CGCTGCGGCTGGAGGGCCGCCGCCCGGCCCTGGGGCTGTCGATGGCGGTGGATCGGCTGGCGCTCGACGCTTACCGCCCCGCCGCCGTTCCGGCGGCGGCGCCCCCGGCGCCCCCGGCGGCCACCGCCTCCGCCTCGACCACGGCCGGGTCGGCGCCTGCCGCCCCCGCCGCGCCCGCTCCGCTCCCGTTGCCCGCCTGGCTGACCGGGCTCGACGCCAATCTCAAGATCTCGGCGGGCGTGCTGACCGTCGAGGGCCTGCCCCTCAACGCGGTGTCGCTCGATGCCGGCTGGATCGACGATGTCTTCAGTCTGCACGAGGGGGTGGCCCATGACGGCAGCGGCGCCGTGCTGCGGCTGTCGGGCGCCGTCGCCGGTCTGGCGACGGGACGGCCGGTTCTGCACGGCGTGCGCTGGGATCTGCACGCGGCGCGCTCCGGTCCGCTGACGGCGCGGCTGGGCCTGCCGGCGGGCGGGCTGGACGGCCCCATGGCCCTGACCGGCAGCGCCGACGGCGCCCTGGACGGGGAGGTGACGGTGAGCAGCCGCAACGAGATCGCCGGCGGCGTGCTCAATCTGGGCGGCACGGTCTCGCATCCCCTGGCGGCGCCGCAGGTGCGGCTGGCGCTGGAAGCCAGCCATGCCGATGTGGAGGAGGTGATCCGCCTGCTGGGCGGCGATTACCGGCCGCGCGGCCTGGTGGGCGGCTTCGCCCTGTCGGCGCGGCTGGAAGGCGGGCGCGACCGCCTGGCCCTGACGGATCTGCGGGTCAAGCTGGGGCCGGTGCTGGCGGCGGGCCGGGGCAGTTGGAGCCAGGAGACGCCGCCCCATGTGTCGCTGGATCTGACGGCCGGGGAAATCCCGCTCGACGCCTTCCTGCCGGCCCCGGCCGGACGCCGCGCCCGGCTGTCGCTGCGCGAGCAGATCAACCGAGGCCTGTTGATTCCGGCCCACGGCGTGCCGCGCCACCGGTTCGCCTCCATCATCGATGTCGATCTGCCGCCGCCGCCCAAGGCGGCGCCGCGGCCGGGAGTGGCGGTGGCGCCGCTGGAGGGGCATTGGTCCTCCACGCCGTTGCCGCTGGGCTGGCTGAGCCGTTTCTCCGGCGCCGTCACCGTGAAGGCCGGTGCCGTCACCTGGGGGCAGACCCGGCTGGAACAGGCCGATCTGGCCCTGACTCTGGCGCGCGGCGACCTGAGTCTGGATCATCTTACCGGCCAGCTGTGGGGCGGCGGCCTGACCGTGACCGGCAGCCTGGCCGCCGACGGCGCCCTGGCGCTGAAAGGCGGCCTGACCCACGCCCGCATGCGCAACGCCCTGCTGTCCACCGCCGGTCTGGGCATGGGCGATGGGGTGATGGACGGCGATTGGATGGTGACGGCCCGGGGCCGCTCCCCCGCCGAACTGGTGGCGCATCTCGACGGCGGCGCCAAGGTGGCGGTGCATGACGGCGTGGTGCGGGGCTTCGATCTGAAGGCGGTATCGGACCAGCTGCAAACGCTTAAATCGCCGCTGGGTCTGCTGACGGTGCTGGAAACCGGGCTGTCGGGCGGCCAGACGCGCTTTTCCGCCCTGACCGGCACGGCGCGCATCGAAAACGGCATTCTGGTGAGCAAGGATCTCGATCTCGAGGCCGAGGGCGGCGGCGCCACCGGGCGGTTGAGCGTCAATCTGCCCGACTGGGTGATGGACAGCCATATCGCCTTCCGCCTCAGCAGCAACGGCGCGGTGCCGCCGCTGGGCTTAAGGGTGGAGGGCGATCTGGATCATCCCCGCCGGTTCGTCGACGTCAACGCCATCCAGCAATGGCTGGCGGCGCGCGGCATCGGCCGGCACGGGCGCCTGAAACGGGCCGAGGACGCCCTGAGCAAGATGCTGAGCGGCCAGCGCAAGGCTGATGGCGGCAAGGTCAAGGCCAGGGATGTGCTGAAGGGGCTCCTAAGCGGGCACTGATAGCAAATCCCGGTGATCGGACCCGATCAACGGAGTCCCTCAAGCGGCGGGCGGGCTTGCCTAACGCGGCATCAGCCGCGCGTCGCCTTGCTCCTCACCGGCGTCGCGATGAGCCCTGCTCACCGCGACTTGGCATGAGGGGGCGTCCGGGGGGATCCGCTCTTTCAGATCGCGCAGCACCAGCAGGCGCAGGGCGCTGGACAGATTGCCGTGACGCTGGCCGTCCACCTCGGCCACCAGGGTGTTCAGCGACAGACCGCGGCGGTCGGCGATATCCTTGAGGCCGTCCCAAAACTCCGCCTCCAGCGAGATGCTGGTGGCGTGGCCGGCAATCAGAACGGAGCGTTTGCGGACCAGGTCGGGCATGGTCTTGGGCTAGCATGGATGCCGCCGCCGCCGCAAGAGGCGGAGACTCATACTTTCGTCCGGGGGATTATACCAAGTCGCGATGAGTTTGACTCATCGCGACGCCGGTTAGGAGCAAGGCGACGCGCGCCTGATGGCGCGAAGCCAAGGAAACCCGCCCGGCGCATGAGGGTGCAGTGATCGGTTCCGATCACTGCAATTTGGTATTGGGAAAAACGGCGGGGTTGCCCCCGCCGTTTTTCTTAAGGATTAGTGGCTCAGGGCCGCGAAGAAATCGTTGCCCTTGTCGTCCACGATGATGAAGGCGGGGAAATCCTCCACCTCGATCTTCCAGATGGCTTCCATGCCCAGTTCGGCATATTCCAGCACCTCCACCTTCTTGATGTGATGCTTGGCCAGACCGGCGGCGGCGCCGCCCACCGAGCCCAGATAGAAGCCGCCATGGGCCTTGCAGGCGTCGGTCACGGTCTTGGCGCGGTTGCCCTTGGCCACCATCACCATGCTGCCGCCGTTGGCCTGGAACAGATCCACATAGGAATCCATGCGGCCCGCCGTGGTGGGGCCGAACGAGCCCGAGGCATAGCCTTCCGGGGTTTTGGCCGGACCGGCGTAATAGACCGGATGGTCCTTGAAGTACTGGGGCAGGCCTTCGCCGCGGTCCAGCCGTTCCTTCAGTTTGGCGTGGGCGATGTCGCGGGCCACGATCATCGGGCCCGACAGGGCGACGCGGGTCTTGATGGGATACTGGCTGAGGATCTTGCGGATCTCGTCCATGGGCAGGGTGAGATCGATCTTCACCACCTCGCCGCCCAGCTGGTTTTCGCCGATTTCCGGCAGATACTTGGCGGGATCGGTTTCCAGCCGTTCCAGGAACAGGCCGTCCTTGGTGATCTTGCCCTTCATCTGGCGGTCGGCCGAGCAGGAGACGCCGATGCCCACCGGGCAGGAGGCGCCGTGGCGCGGCAGGCGGATGACGCGCACGTCGTGACAGAAATATTTACCGCCGAACTGGGCGCCGATGCCCATGGCCCGGGTCATTTCCAGCACCTTGGCTTCCATTTCGAGATCGCGGAAGGCTTGGCCGAACTTGCCGCCCTGGGTGGGCAGATGGTCGAGATACTTGGCCGAGGCCAGTTTCACCGTCTTGAGGTTGGTTTCCGCCGAGGTGCCGCCGATGACGATGGCCAGATGGTAGGGCGGGCAGGCGGCGGTGCCCAGGGTGCGGATCTGGGCGTCGAGGAATTTTTCCAGCGAGGCCGGGTTCAGCAGGGCCTTGGTCTGCTGATAAAGGTAGGTCTTGTTGGCCGAACCGCCGCCCTTGGCCATGAACAGGAACTTGTAGGCGTCGCCGTCGGTGGCGTAGAGGTCGATCTGGGCCGGCAGGTTGTTGCCGGTATTGACCTCTTCGAACATATCCACCGGCGACACCTGGCTATAGCGCAGGTTGAGTTCGGTATAAGCGTTGGCCACGCCCTGCGACAGGGCGGCGGCGTCGTTGCCGCTGGTCCACACCTGCTGGCCCTTCTTGCCCATGATGATGGCGGTGCCGGTATCCTGGCACATGGGCAGCACGCCGCCGGCGGCGATATTGGCGTTTTTCAAGAGGTCGAGGGCGACGAACTTGTCGTTGTCCGAGGCTTCCGGATCGTCGAGGATGGCGCGCACCTGCTTCAGATGGGCGGGGCGCAGCAGATGCGAGATCTGGCGGAAGGCTTCGCGGGCCAGCAGGGTCAGGGCTTCGGGGGCCACCGTCACCACGGTCTGGCCGTTGCAGGTGGTGGTGCCGACATGGTCGGACGAGATCTTCACATATTCGGTATCGTCGCCGGAGAGAGGGAACATCTCGGCGTAGGGTGCGGCATCAACGGTCATGGTCGGCCCCGTCATTTTTGTGGTGGGTCCCGGAGAAAAACCGGGATCAGGCAGTGACGGGGCCCAAGAAAGCTATTTTTTGCGGAAGGCGTCAAGGGCGATGACCTCGGCGCCCTGTTCGGCGGGTTTGTCGGTCCCGGCGTCGGCGGCCTCCTCCTCGGCGGGAAGGTCCTCCTCGTCGGCCAGATCCTCAACCTCGGGGTCGTGCTCAAGCTCGGCGTCGCCCTGGAACTGCAGGCCGAATTTGGCCGAGGGATCGGCGAAGGCGGACACGGCGGCGAAGGGAATATGCAGCCGTTCGTTGATGCGGTTGAACGACAGCGTGACCTCGAACCACTCCTCGGTGACCTCGAGGCCCCAGAACTGGTGCTGCAGCACGATGGTCATTTCGTCGGGATAGCGGGCCCGCATGTAATCGGGGATCTGCACTTCCGGATTGCGGGTGCGGAAGGTGATGTAGAAATGATGGTCGCCCGGCAATCCCTCCACGCTGGCGCGCAAGGCCTGACGCAGCACCCCGCGCAAGGCGTCTTCAACCATTTTGTCGTAGTGGAGCACCTGATTCGCCATTTGGCGGCAACCCTTTCGAACGGAACGCCCCGGTGCGGGAACGCGGACGGGGCGGGAAGTGGGGGGCTTCTGTTGCCCGGCGCCCCCCGAACCGCGCTTACCTAGTTAGGCAGCGAGAGCAACGACGTTATCGTTAGCATCTGTAGTGTTCGACCCGATAACGGCGGAATCATGCCGGGTGCAAGCCAAACCTTTACCACGCGCGTCGATCCTGTTTCGCCCCCCTGATCTCCCGCCCGAAGGCCCGGATTTGGTGGAGGCGCCGGGTACCGCCCCCGGGTCCGCAACGCTTATTCCGTATGGTGTTTAGCGCCATAGCCGGTTGCCCGGCAGTATTAATATATCGGGTTTGCCGGTTATCCGCTACAGTGATTAATTCATGCCGCCCCTGCCGAATTCGAAGAGGCCTCTTTTTGCAGCACTATCTCGATCTGATGGCCGCCGTGCGCCAGCGCGGCGTTTACAAGCAAGACCGCACCGGCACCGGCACCTACAGCCTGTTCGGCTGGCAGATGCGCTTCGATCTGGCCCAGGGCTTCCCGCTGCTCACCACCAAGAAGCTGCATCTGCGCTCCATCATCCACGAACTGCTGTGGTTTTTGCGCGGCGAGACCAACATCGCCTATCTCAAGGCCAACAAGGTGTCGATCTGGGATGAATGGGCCGATGCCGACGGCGAACTGGGCCCGGTTTACGGCCATCAGTGGCGGTCGTGGCCGGCCCGCGACGGCGGCAGCATCGATCAGATCGCCCAGGTGGTCGAGCAGATCCGCCGCAATCCGGATTCGCGCCGCCTGATCGTGACGGCGTGGAATCCCGCCGATGTGGAGCGCATGGCCCTGCCGCCCTGCCATTGCCTGTTCCAGTTCTATGTGGCCGAGGGGCGGCTGTCCTGCCAGCTTTATCAGCGCTCGGCCGATATTTTTCTGGGCGTGCCCTTCAATATCGCCTCCTACGCCCTGCTCACCCTGATGGTGGCGCAGGTGACGGGGCTGCAGCCCGGCGAATTCGTGCATAGCCTGGGCGATGCCCATCTCTACGCCAATCATCTCGATCAGGTGGATCTGCAGCTCGGGCGAGCGCCGCGCCCGCTGCCGGTCATGCGCCTCAATCCCGAGGTGACGGATCTCTTCGCCTTCGCCTTCGAGGATTTCACCCTGGAAGGCTATGATCCCCATCCTCATATCGCGGCGCCGGTGGCGGTCTAGATGATCTCGCTGATCGTGGCCGCCGCCCGCAACGGCGTGATCGGGCGCAACAATCAATTGCCCTGGCATCTGCCCGGGGATCTGAAATATTTCAAAGGCGTCACCCTGGGCAAGCCGGTGGTGATGGGGCGTAAAACCTTCCAATCCATCGGCCGGCCGCTGCCGGGGCGGACCAATGTGGTGATCACCCGCGACACCGGATGGCGGGCCGAGGGGGTTCTGGTGGCCCATGATGTGGAAACGGCGCTGGCCCTGGCCGCCGGTCTGGCCGCCGGCGGCGAGGTGATGGTGATCGGCGGCGCCGAGATCTTCCGGGCCGCCCTGCCCCTGGCCACCCGCCTCTATCTGACCGAGGTGCAGGCCGATATCGACGGCGATGCCTTTTTCCCCCACCCCGATCCGGCGGAGTGGCGCGAACTGTCGCGCCGCCAGCAGGACGGTGATCCGCCCTATGCCTTCGTGGTGCTGGAACGGCGCGGCTGATTATATTTTAGGCTTCATTTGCCGCTTGCCTTATTTTTGCCCAAATTTCCGCCGCCGCGTGCCGCCAAACCCTTGATTTTTCGGCGGCGGGATGTGGTACGGGCTTTGCTTGTCCTCTTTCCGGGGTAAACCGGAAGGAGGGCCGGAGCATGACCGCAGAAGACAGAGACGCGCGCCGCCGCCGCCGGCGCGAGGTGGTGTGGCCCGCCGTGGTGCTGGCCACCTCCTTCGTCGCCACGCAGATCGTGGCCATCATCGAATTCGTGGCGGTGCACTGAACCGTGAACCGGCGGTTCAATCCATGACGATCTTCGGCCCCTTGCGGGCCGAGAGCAGCACCTGCGCCTTGTCCCACGCCTTCTGGGCGATGGCGCGATAGGCCTGGGCGTGGGGGCCGTCGGGCTGGCTGACGGTGATGGGGCGGCCCTCGTCGGAGGTGGTGCGGATATCGATATCCAGCGGCAGTTCGCCCAGGAAATCGGCGGAGAGTTTGGCGGCCTCGGCGCGGGCGCCGCCGTGGCCGAAGATATGCGCCTCGTGGCCGCAATTGGGGCAATGATAGGTGGACATGTTCTCGATGATGCCCAGCACCGGCACATCCACCTTGCGGAACATGTTGAGGCCCTTGCGGGCATCCAGCAGGGCGATGTCCTGCGGGGTGGAGACGATGATGGCGCCGGTCAGCGGCACCCGTTGGGTCATGGTCAGTTGCGTGTCGCCGGTGCCGGGCGGCATGTCCACCACCAGCACGTCGAGCGTGCCCCAGTTGACGTCGCGCAGCAGCTGTTCGAGGGCGCCCATCACCATGGGGCCGCGCCAGACGATGGGATTGTCCTCCGGCACCAGGAAGCCCATGGACATCACCTTGATGCCGTAGGCCTCCACCGGATTCAGGCGCTCGTCGGCGGTGGCCACCGGCTTGGCGTCGGCCACGCCTAAAAGGCGTGGCTGCGAGGGGCCGAACACATCGGCGTCGAACAGGCCGACGGTCAGGCCCATGGCCTTGAAGGCCAGGGCCAGGTTGGTGGCGGTGGTGGATTTTCCGACGCCGCCCTTGCCCGAGGACACGGCGATGATGGCCTTCACGCCGGGCAGCAGCGGGGTGTCCTGCCCCGGCGCCTGGCCGTGTCCGTGGCCATGCGCCTGGGCCGGCGCGGCCGGGCGTTCGGCGGTCAGCACCGCCGACACGGTGAGCACGCCGGGCAGGGCCTCCACCGCCCGTTCGGCGGCCTTGCGCAAGGGTTCCAGCGTCGGGCCGCGCGCCGGGTCCACCTCGATGGCGAAGGTGACATGGCCGCCCCTCAGGGTCAGACCGGAAATCATGCCGAGGCCGACCACATCGCGGCCCCGATCGGGATCCTGCACCCCGCGCAAGGCGGCAAGAACGTCTTTTTCGGTAAGCTGCGGCATGGTCTGGTCCTCGGAAGGAAAGAAATGGGGGCGGCGGATTGCGCCGGAGGGAGTGGTCTGTCATATAAGCCTTAAGACTCCGTTTTGAAAAGTGCGCAGGGTCTTTGCGCGTGCGGCCCTTCAGACACAAGGATCAGATCATGCCGTGGAGCAATCAGGGCAATGGCGGCGGCAACGGCCCGTGGGGCGGCGGCGGAAACAATCCCTGGGGGCGGGGACGGGGCGGCCCCGATCTCGACGGCATGCTGAAGGAGGCGCGCGCCGCCTTCCAGTCGGGCTTCGGCGGCCCCGGCGGCGTCAGTCCGCGCATGATCGGTCTGGTGCTGCTGGTGCTGGTGGCCCTGTGGGGCTTGAGCGGCATCTATACGGTCAATCCCGATTCGGTGGGCGTGGTGCTGCGCTTCGGGCGTTTCGTCGGCATCACCCGGCCCGGCCTCAACTACCATCTGCCCTATCCCATCGAAGAGGTGCTGACCCCGGCGGTGACCCGGGTCAACAAGCTGGATGTGGGCTACCGCGTTGGCGCCAGCGGCGAGACGGTGGCCGATGACGATGCCGCCGCCCAGGAAAGCCTGATGCTGACCGGCGACGAGAACATCGTGGACATCAATTTCTCGGTGTTCTGGCAGATCAACGATCCCGAGGCCTATCTCTTCAATATCCGCCATCCCGAAGGCACGGTGAAAATGGTGGCGGAATCGGCCATGCGCGAGATCATCGGCCAACTGCCCATCCGCGCGCCGCTGTTCGAGAACCGCCAGGCCATCAACGACCGCACCCGCGCCCGCATGCAGGAACTGCTGGATTTCTATCATGCCGGCATCACCGTGGTGCAGGTGCAGCTTCTGAAGGCCGATCCGCCCGCCGAGGTCATCGACGCCTTCAACGACGTGCAGCGGGCCAAGGCCGACCAGGAACGCCTGAGCAACGAGGCCGATGCCTACAGCAACAATGTGGTGCCGGTGGCCCGTGGCGAGGCGCAGCGCACCATTCAGGAGGCCCAGGCCTACAAGCAGAAGGTGGTGGCCCTGGCCCAGGGCGAGAGCAAGCGTTTCCTGGCGATGGACCAGGCCTACCGCCTGGCGCCCGACATCACCGGCCGCCGCCTCTATCTGGAAACCATGGAGGATGTGCTGAAAAACGCCCAGAAGGTGGTGATCGATCCCGAGGTCAAGGGGGTCGTGCCCTATCTGCCGTTGCCCGGCCTGAAAACGCCGTCGCCCAAGCCGCAAGGAGACAAGTGATGCGTACGCCGCAGACGACCCTGGGCCTGCTGGCCGGCGCGGTTCTGGCCGCTCTGGTGCTGCTGTCGTCGTCGCTGTTCGTGGTGCCGCAGGGGGAAATGGCCCTGGTGCTGCGTTTCGGCGCCGTGCGCAATCCGCAAAATCCGGTGGAGCGGCCCGGCCTGCACGCCAAGCTGCCGCTGGTGGACGACGTGGTGCGCTTCGACGCCCGCCTGCTGGATGTGGATCCGCCGGCCGAGCAGGTGATCCTGTCGGACCAGAAGCGTCTGGTGGTGGATACCTATACCCGCTTCCGCATCAGCGATCCGCTGCGCTTTTATCAGGCGGTCCATACCGAGGCGGCGGCCCGCGCCCGGCTGCGGGAAATCGTCAACAACGCCGTGCGCCGGGTGCTGGGCAATGTGCCGCTGCTGACGGTGCTGTCGCCCAAGCGCGAGCAGATCATGACGGCCATCCGCACCGAGAGTAATCAATCGGCCCGCGATCTGGGGGTGGATGTGGTGGATGTGCGCCTGCGCCGCGCCGATCTGCCGCCCGAAACCAGCCAGGCCATCTTCAAGCGCATGCAGTCGGAGCGCCAGCGCGAGGCGGCCGAGGCGCGGGCGCAAGGCCAGGAAAAGGCTTTCGAGATCCGCGCCGGGGCCGACCGCGAAAAGGTGGTGATCGCCGCCGACGCCCAACGCCAGGCGCAGATCCTGCGCGGCCAGGGCGACGGCGAGGCCGCCCGCATCTACGCCCAGGCCTTCGAGAGCGATCCGAAATTCTACGCCTTCTATCGCTCGCTGGAGGCCTACCGCCACACCCTGGGCGACGGCAAGACCACTTATGTGCTGTCGCCGCAGTCGGAGTTCTTCAAATATTTCAACGCGGCGCCGCAAAAGAAATAAGCGGCGACGGCCGTCCTTCCGATACCTCTTCTCCCCTCTTGCGGGGGGCGGACGGCGGGGCTAAATCTAGGGGATGGTTTTTCGCCCCGAAGGAGGCACAGGCGTGAGCAGCAGGCAGCATTTTGGCAGGCGGACCCCGGCGCGGGCCCGCGCCGTTCCGCGCCCCACCATTCATCTCCTGCACTGGCTGCTGGCCACGTTGCTGGCCGTGGCCCTGCTGGCGGGGCTGGGGGCTGGGGCGCATGCCTCCGAGGCCCAGGCCACGCCGGCGCCGGTTCCGGCCACGGTGGCGGCTCCGCCTCCGGCGGCGGTGGCGCCGCCCGCCACCCTCGACGTGCCGGGCCGTGGTCCCGATGCGCCGGCAAGCTTCGCCGATCTGGCGGCCCGGCTGCTGCCGGCGGTGGTCAACATCTCCACCACGCAAACCCTGAAGGATCCGGAGCGCGGCATGGAAATGCCCCAGTTTCCGCCGGGCTCGCCCTTCGAGGATCTGTTCAAGGATTTTCTGGAAAAGCAGGGCAAAAACCAGGACATGGCGCCGCGCCGCGCCACCGCCCTGGGCTCGGGCTTCATCATCGATCCCTCCGGGCTGGTGGTGACCAACAACCATGTCATCACCGATGCCGACGAGATCAGCGTGATCCTACATGACGGCCGCGCCTTCAAGGCCAAGGTGGTGGGCGCCGACAGCAAGGCCGATCTGGCCCTGCTGCGCCTGGAGGATGCGCCGTCCAAGCTGCCCAGCGTGCCGCTGGGCAATTCCGACTTGAGCCGGGTGGGCGATTGGGTGCTGGCCATCGGCAACCCCTACGGCCTGGGCGGCACGGTGACGGCGGGCATCATCTCGGCCCGGTCGCGCGATATCAACGCCGGCCCCTATGACGATTTCATCCAGACCGATGCCGCCATCAACAAGGGGAATTCCGGCGGGCCGCTGTTCAACATGAAGGGCGAGGTGATCGGCATCAACACCGCCATCTTCTCGCAGACCGGCGGCTCCATCGGCATCGGCTTCTCCATTCCCTCCAATCTGGCCAAGCCGGTGCTGGTGGATCTGCAAAAATACGGCCGCACCCGCCGCGGCTGGCTGGGCGTGCGCATCCAGACCGTGACCGACGATATCGCCGACAGCCTGGGCCTGAAGGACGCCAAGGGCGCCCTGGTGGCCTCGGTCAGCCCCGGCGGTCCGGCCGCCAAGGCCGGGCTGAAGGCCGGCGACGTCATTACCGCCTTCGACGGCAAGGCGGTGGAGGAAATGCGCCGCCTGCCGCGCATCGTGGCCGAAACCGAAATCGGCAGCGAGGCCGAGGTGGAGTACTGGCGCGACGGCAAGCTGCGCCACACCCAGGTGCGGGTGGGCGAGCTGAAGGACGACGATCAGCAGGAAACCGCGGCCAAGCCGGCGGAAAAGCCCCATCCCAAGCCCGATCTCGGCGAAACCTCGCTGGGCAAGCTGGGCTTCTCGGTGGCGGCCATCACCCAGCCCCTGCGCGACCGCTTCCAGCTGTCGGCCGATCTGAAGGGCGTGGTGGTGACCACCGTCAATCCCGATGGCCCCGCCGCCGACAAGGGCCTGCGTCCGGGCGACGTCATCTCCTCGCTCGACAACGAGCCGGTGAAGACCCCGGCCGAACTGATCAGCCGCATCGAGCATGCCCGCCGCGACGGGCGCCATACCGTGCTGCTGTTCGTGCAGAACGGCAACGATATGCACTATCTGCCGCTGAAGCTGGACGACAGCCAGAAATAGGCTGGCCGCATCGGAGCGGAAAAAGCCGTTCAGGCCTGGCCTGAACGGCTTTTTTTCATGCCTTCCAGGACACCCCGCCCAGGGTGGCGTCGCGGGCGCGCTCCTCCTCCTCGCGGGCCTGCTGCTTGCGCAGGGCGGCGCGGCGGCTGACCTTTTCCACCAGGGCGTCGTCCTCCACCAGGGCCTGTTCGGCCTCGGGGCGGTCCAGATACCACATCAGATAGGGGATGCGGCGCAGACGTTGCTCGCGGTTGGTGCCATGGTTGTGGGTGAAGGCGGTGAGAAAGCTCAGGGTCAGGTGGGGAAAGTTCCAATAGCACAGCATGGCCAGGAATTCGGCGGTGGGGTTGGTGAAGGGCTGGAAACAGGCCAGCAGACTGTCGCGCAGGGCGCCGGCGCGGGCCTGATCCTGGTAGACGCGCCGGTCCAGCTCCTGCTCGTAGGTTTGGCGCAGCTTGGTCCAGGCCTGTTCCAGCGGCGTGCGGGCGTAGGCGGGATCGAGGAAAGAGGACAGCAGATCGATCTCGCGGTTGCCGATGCGCGGCAGGGCGTAATCCTCGGAGGCCAGGCGGGCGCGCAGGTCGGCCAGGGCGGGATGGCTTTTCAGCACCTGATGCCCGGCCCTGGTCATCAGATGCGGGCGCAGGCGGTTCCAGGCGTCCTGCCAGGCCAGGCGCAGGCAGTCCATATGGCCCTGCTGTTCGGCGAACGTCCAGAAATCCTTGGACTCCATCTGGTTCCACACATGGCGGGTGGCCAGCACGCGCACCGGGCGCGAGTCCAGCATGGCCGGGGCGATCACCTCGTCCATCAGGCGGTTCAGCCGCTCGCCGAACGGCACCGCCAGCAGGAAGGGCAGGGGCATGACCCGCGAAACCCTGGGGTTCCAGCGCTGGAAGTAAGAGGTGATGACGCCCACCCGGTAGCGCAGGGCGGCCGCCAGCAGGCTGGGGAAATCCTCGTGCTTTTCGGGGTGCGGCGGCGGCACCAGGATGATGCGGGTGGGGGCGTCGGCGGCCGGGCTGTCGGCCGAGGCCTCCATCAGGGCGCTGTCCGCCTCGGTATCGCAGTCGTCGGTGTCCACCGCCACCTGCTCCTCGGCCAGATAGCCGTCGATTTCGGTGGGGGCGGGCGGCGCCTCGCCGCGGCTGCGGCGCACCGGCAGGATCAGGGCCAGCACTTCCTGGGTGAAGTGGCGGGCTTCCTCCAGCCGGCGGGCGGTGGGGCCGGATGCGGCCAGCTGGTGGCGGAAATAGGCGGCCACATGGGCCAGGGTTTTATCGCGCAAGGGGCGGTCGCTGTCGCGTTGCAAAAGCTCGGCGACCATGCGTTCGGTCAGAACATGGATGTCGCGCAGCGAGTGGCTGGCGTCCAGAAAGCTTTGCGCGGCGCTCAAGATGCGGTGCGCGGCCTGAAGCTTTTCGGACTCGGACGGAGGCGGGGGCGTTGTCATCAGGGGGCCGTGGAAAAACCGTGTCGGCCCCATTATCGGCGCAGGCGGTATAGATCAGAAAGGGGGATGCAATATAAACATATTGATATTTCGAACCCATCCCCCTATCGAAAGGCGGAGGTCTATGCCCTTATTTCCATAATGGCTAATACCCTGCGGTGAGGCGCCGCCGCCTGTGCCGCTCGCCGGCCCGATGGTTCAGCCGGCAAACTGTCCGGCGGTATAGCCCTGCGCGAACAGCAGGGCGGTCAGGTCGCCGTGATCGATGCGGGCGCGGGCCTCGGCGGCCACCACCGGCTTGGCATGGTAGGCCACGCCGAGGCCGGCGGCGCGCAGCATGTCGAGATCGTTGGCGCCGTCGCCCACCGCCAGGGTCTGCGCCAGGGGCAGGCCCAGGGCGGCGGCTTCGCCGATCAGGGTCTCGAGCTTGGTGGCGCGGTCGAGGATGGGATCGATCACCCGGCCGGTCAGCCGGTCCTCGGCGATCTCCAGCTCGTTGGCAAGATCGCGGTCGAAGCCGCAATGGGCCGCCACCCGGCTGGTGAAATATTTGAAGCCGCCCGAAACCAGCACCGCCCGCGCCCCATGCGCCTTCATGGTTTGCACCAGGGTGCGGGCGCCGGGCATGAAGGCGATGCGCTGGAAGGTGGCCTCCAGATGCGCGGCGGAAAGCCCGGCCAGCAGGCCGACCCGTTCGCGCAGGGCGTCCTTGAAATCGATCTCGCCGTTCATGGCTCTTGCGGTGATGGCGGCGATATGCTCCTTCAGTCCGGCATAGTCGGCCAGATCGTCCAGGGTTTCCCCGGTCACCATGGTGCTGTCCATGTCGGCCACCAGCAGAGCCTTGCGGCGGCCCCGGGCCGGCTGGGCGATCAGGTCCACCGGCAGGCCGTCCAGCGCCTGGCGGGCGGCGGCCTCGGCCTGACAGGCCGAGAGCAGTCCGAAGGGCAGATCGGCGGCGCGGCCCGGTTGCAGCCAGGCGGGGGCCAGGGTATCGGCCCCCAGGTCGCGCAGGGCCGACTGGACCCGGGCCAGGGTGGCATCGTCCAGCCCGTCGGGCGGCGAAACGAGAGTGAGAACATAGTCCATAGGCCGCAGTTCTAAGGCGGCGAGGGGGCGTTGGCAAGCGCGGTGAGATGAAGAAAGCGATCATAGTGGCGGGCCCTACCGCCTCGGGAAAATCGGCGCTGGCCCTCGCGTTGGCCCAGGCGCTGAACGGGGTGGTGATCAACGCCGATTCCATGCAGGTTTACGGGGTGCTCCGGGTGGTGACGGCGCGGCCCTCGCCCGCCGACGAGGCGCTGGCGCCGCATCGCCTTTACGGCGTGCTGCCCCCCTCGGAGCTTTGTTCGGTGGGGCGCTGGCGCGCCCTGGCCCAGGCCGAGCTGGAAGCGGCCTGGGCGGCGGAGCGCCTGCCGGTGGTGGTGGGCGGCACCGGGCTTTATCTGCGGGCGCTGCTGCAGGGGCTGTCGCCCATCCCCGAGATTCCCGACGCCGTACGCGCCGAAACCCGCGCCCTGCTGGAGCGGCTGGGCAATGCCGCCTTCCATGCCCGTCTGGAGGGCCGCGATCCGGTGATGGCGGCGCGCCTCCATCCCGGCAACAGCCAGAGACTGGCCCGGGCCTGGGAGGTGCTGGAGGCCACCGGCCGCTCCCTGGCCGCCTGGCAGGACGAGCCCGCCCCCGACCGTCTCGATGCCGCCACCGCCACCGTGCTGCTGGCCCCGCCGCGGGAGGATCTCTACGAAAGCTGCGACCGCCGCTTCGGGGCCATGCTGGAGCAGGGCGCCCTCGACGAGGTGGCGGCGTTGACGGCGTTACGTCTCGATCCCGCCCTGCCGGTGATGAAGGCGCTGGGGGTGCCGGAGCTGGCCGCCCATCTGGCCGGACGGCTCGGTCTGGAGCAGGCGGCGGAGCAGGCCCGGCAGGCGACGCGGCGCTACGCCAAACGCCAGCTCACCTGGTTCCGCCATCAGCTTGCTGCCGATTTTGTCCTGAATGCGCAATATTCGGAAAG
>JAJXUO010000077.1 GCA_021782815.1 Pseudomonadota bacterium | reverse complement strand
ACCGATCACCGCCCCTCATGCGCCGGGCGGGTTTCTCCGAAACCCTTGGCTAACGCGCCATCAGGCGCGCGTCGCCTTGCTCCTAACCGGCGTCGCGATGAGTCAAACTCATCGCGACTTGGTATTATTCCGCCCGCGCCCAGCGCACCTGCCAGTCGTTGGCGCGGCGTTCTTCGGCCTGGGCCAGGCGCTCGGGCAGGTCGGCCTTCAGGCAGGCGGCGTCCTCGATCCAGGCGGTGGGCGGCAGGCCCTGCTGGCGCTCCCGCACCAGGGCCCAGTAATAGGCGGCGGCGGGATCGTTGAAGGGCGGGCGCGGCAGCATGAAGATCAGGCCGGTCATGGCCTCGACATTGCCGGTTTCCGCCGCCGCCCGGAACCAGCGGCGGGATTTTTCGCATGATTCGCGCCGCGCCAGCGGCCCGCTGCCGCAATAGGCGGCGCGATAGCGGTAGGCCAGGGCCAGCCGGGCCTCGTCCGAGCCCTGCCCCGCCGCCTTTTCCAGCCAGGCCACGCCGGCGGCGGCCGGTTCGAAATAGGAGCCCTTTTGCAGCAAAAGCTTGCCCAGCGCCGTTTGCGCTCCGGGATCGCCGGCCTCGGCCGCCGGACGCAGCACCGCCTCGGCCGCCGAGGACGACGGCGCGACCACGACCGGCGCCGCCCGGCTTCCGGCCGCCGGCCCCGGCGGCTGGGCGCAGGCCGCCAACAACAGCAACGGCAGCAGAGCGGCCATGAGCCGTCCTGCGGACGGAAAGAAAACCGCCATGATCGGGCGTCATCCCCTGCAACAGCGATAAGGAGGGAGGCTTTCCCCCGGAAAGCCTCCCTCCTTATTTACGCCTTTAGAGCCGCGCCGCCAACCGCCGCGCGAAGGCGGCGGGATCGGGCAGCGGCTCGCCCTCGATGATGCGGGCCTGATCCAGCAGCAGGCGGGCGGTATCGGCCAGACGGTCGGCGGCGCCCTCGGCCTGGGCCTCGCCCGCCAGACGGCGGATCAGGGCGTGGGTGGGATTGACCTCCAGGATGCGCGGCGGCCGCGCCCCGGCCTGCTGGTGCTGGCGCAGCAGGCGCTCCAGATGCAGGCCCATGTCGCCCTCGTCGGCCACCAGACAGACGGCGCTTTCGGTAAGGCGGTCGGAGACGCGCACATCCTTGACCTCGTCGCCCAGGGCCAGCTTGAAGGCGGCGATGAGGGCGGCCATGGCGTCCGAGGGCGCCGCCTCGGCCTTGGGCGCCGCGTCGGCCCCCTCGCCGGCCGTGATGGCCGAAAGATCGGCGGCCCCCTGCGCCGCCGAACGGAAGGGCTTGTCCTGGCAGCTGCCCACCGCCCCCGGCCAGAACTCATCGATGGGATCGGTGAGCAGCAGCACCTCGACGCCCTTGGCGATGAAGCCTTCCAGCTGCGGCGATTTCTTCAGGGCGGCCAGATCATCGCCGTTGATCATGTAGATGGCCTCCTGGCCCTCCTTCATGCGGGCGATGTAGGTGGCCAGGGTGATGGGCTCGTCCGACAGGGTGGTGCGGAAGCGGCAAAGATCGAGAATGTCGGCGCGGCGCTCGAAATCCTCGTAAAGGCCTTCCTTCAGCACGGCGCCGAAGCTCTCCCAGAACGGCAGGTAATCGGCGTCGCCGGCCTTCTTCTTCAACTCGCCCAGCACGCGCTTGACCAGCCCGGTGCGGATCTTTGCCAGCAGCGGATTATGCTGCAGCATCTCGCGGCTGATGTTGAGGGGCAGGTCCTGGCTGTCCACCACGCCGCGCAGGAAGCGCAGGTAGGACGGCAGCAGCTCGTCGCAATCGTCGGTGATGAACACCCGCTTGACGTACAGCTTCAGATGCTGCTTGCGGTCGGGGTGGAAGATATCGAACGGCTTCTGGCTGGGCACATAGAGCAGGCCGGTATATTCGATGGCCCCTTCCGCCTTGTAATGCAGGGTCAGCCACGGCGCGTCGAAGGCATGGGCGACGTGGTGGTAGAACTCCTTGTACTGCTCGGGCGTGATGTCGGTCTTGGAGCGGGTCCAGAGGGCCGAGGCGGAATTGGCCGCCTCCCGCGTCTCGCCGTCCACCACGATCACCGGCAGGGCGATATGATCGGAATAGGTCTTGACGATGCGCTGCAGGCGCACCGGCTCCAGATACTCGTCCTCGCCCTCGCGCAGGAACAGGGTGATGCGGGCGCCGCGCGGCGCGTCGTCGGCCTCGGCCACGCTGAACTCGCCCTTGCCGTCGCTGCTCCAGCGCCAGCCCTGGGCCTCCCCGGCCTTGCGGGTCAGCACCTCCACCTTGTCGGCCACCATGAAGGCGGAATAGAAACCGACGCCGAACTGGCCGATCAGGTTCATGTCCTTCTTGGCGTCGCCGCTCATGCCCGACAGGAAGGCGGCGGTGCCCGAACGGGCGATGGTACCCAGATTTTCCACCAGATCCTGGCGGTTGAGACCGATGCCGTTGTCGGCGATGGTCAGGGTGCGGGCCGCCTTGTCGGGGGTGACGACGATCTGGAAGGCGCCGTCGCCGTCCAAAAGCTCCGGCTGGGTCAGACCGGCATAGCGCAGTTTGTCGCAAGCATCGGAGGCGTTTGAAATCAGCTCGCGCAGGAAGATTTCCTTGTTGGAATACAGGGAATGCACGACGAGATCGAGCAGCTTGCTGACCTCGGCCTGAAAACTCAGCTTTTCTTCAGCCATGACAGAAATAACCTTTGCAGATCATCCAACGGGATTTGTTCGCCCGCAGGATATGAGGGAAAGCGGCGCGCCGCGCAAGCCCCGACCTGATCGCGGCAAAAGTTGCTCTTCCGCCGCCGAATGCGTATGAATATGACCCCCTCGCGCAAAATTGCGGGTATACTGTGAAACGTGCCGCCACAAAGCGGCCCAAAGGCCCCGACGCGCATTTCCCGGGGTTTGAGTTTTTGACGGAGAGGTTCATGCAGATTCCCTTGCAGATCACGTTCCACGGCATTGATCATTCGGACGCCGTCGAAGAACGCATTCGTGAAAAAGCGGCCAAGCTGGAACAGCTGTGCGACCGCATCACCTCCTGCCGGGTCGTGGTGGAAACGCATCATCGCAACACCAGCAACCTGCATCTGAAAGGGCAACCCTTCCACATCACTATCAATCTCGCTCTGCCGGGCGCCGAGCTGGTCGTGAAGCGCGACCCCAAGGACGCCCATGTCAATGAGGACATCTTCCTGGCGCTGCGCGACGCTTTCGACAATATGGAGCGCCAGCTGAAGGACCAGCTGGCCCGCAGCCGCGCCGCCCAGTAAGGGGGGTTGACGCATCCGAAAAACCGGACCGGGGCACCCCGGTCCGGTTTTTTCATGGCCGTGCCGCAGAGGGGTTGCATTGCCCCAAACCCTCGTATATTAATCGCCGTCCGTTCCGCCCCGACAGGGGCCGCGACGATATGGAGAGGTGGCCGAGTGGTCGAAGGCGCACGCCTGGAAAGTGTGTATACGTCAAAAGCGTATCGTGGGTTCGAATCCCACCCTCTCCGCCAAATCTGAAAAAGCCGCCCTCCGGGCGGCTTTTTCCGTTCATGCCGGCCGGCAGAAGAGCGCCAGCGCAACCGTTTGCGCGCAAGCCAAGCTGGCGGCACGCCAGCGCCCGGCGCCTGAGCGAACGCCGCCATCTTCTTGCAGCGTCCACCAACCCCCTATATCCTGAAAGGTAACGCTTCAGGCGAGGACGCGATGGCTGCCACTCTCCAGCACGTTTTGCAGCAACTCAAAGCAACGGAGCCTGAACTGCGCCGTCGCGGCATCACGCATCTGTCGCTGTTCGGATCGCTGGTGCGCGGCGAGGCCCATGACGACAGTGACATCGATCTTGCCGTCGAGATCGAACCCGGCCGCTCCTTCTCGCTGATCCGTATGGAAGACACCCGCCAGTTGCTTGAGGACCTGTTGGGCCATCCGGTCGATCTGGGGGAAATCGGCTCATTCCGGCCGTTGGTCCGCAAAGCGTTCGAACACGATCAGGTGCGGGTGTTCTAATGCCGCGCCGACATCAGGACA
Organism: Pseudomonadota bacterium; assembly: GCA_021782815.1. Taxonomy (GTDB): domain Bacteria; phylum Pseudomonadota; class Alphaproteobacteria; order Rhodospirillales; family Magnetospirillaceae; genus JAJZGK01. Next base: position 11,530 of record JAJXUO010000077.1, on the reverse strand, counting down.
GGATCGGCGACATTCTGACGGCGATTGCCGATATTCGCGCCGACACCGCACACATCACTCTGCCGGTATTCGAGAAAAGGCCGGTTATTGTTCGTTCGGTCCTTTATTCCATCGGCGTCATCGGCGAGGCGGTCAAAGCAATCGACCCGAATTTCAGAGATGCCCACCCCGAAATTCCCTGGCGTGCCATCGCCGGGCTCCGCGACCGTATCGTGCACGAATATTTTCGCACCAACACACGGCGGATCTGGGATGTGATCCAGGACGACCTCGATCCTCTGGAAAATGCGCTGCGATCAGCCTGGCACGATCCGTCCTCTTAAGGAACGCGCGCGAAGAGACGCTGCCGCGACAGCAGTATTTTCCGGTTCCGCCCCCCTTTGTTTCCTTGGCGCGCCGCGCCGCCTTGGGCTATTCTCCGGCCCCATGACCGACCACACTCCCTCCTCCGATTCCGGCACCACCCATTTCGGCTTCCGCACCGTGCGCGAAGAGGAAAAGGCCTCGCTGGTGCGCGACGTGTTCGACGGCGTGGCCTCGCGCTACGACCTGATGAACGATCTGATGAGCGCGGGCATCCATCGCCTGTGGAAGTCCGCCATGATCGACTGGCTGCATCCGCGCCCCGGCATGACCCTTCTGGACGTGGGCGGCGGCACCGGCGACATCGCCTTCCGCTTCCGCGCCAAGGGCGGCGGCGCCGTGACCGTGTGCGACATCAACAAGGAGATGCTGTCGGTGGGCCGCGACCGCGCCGTCGACCGCAACATCCTGGCCGGCATCGACTGGGTGTGCGGCGACGCCGAGCATCTGCCTTTCCCCGACCGTTCGGTGGACGCCTACACCATCGCCTTCTGCCTGCGCAACGTCACCCATATCGATCTGGCCCTGGCCGAGGCCCGGCGCGTGCTGAAGCCCGGCGGGCGTTTCCTGTGCCTGGAATTCAGCAAGGTGGTGGTGCCGGGGCTGGACAGGCTTTACGACGAATACAGCTTCCGCATCCTGCCTCATATCGGCAAGCTGGTGGCCGGCAACCGCGAGGCCTATCAGTATCTGGTGGAAAGCATCCGCCAGTTCCCGCCGCAGGAGGCGCTGGCCCAGCGCATGCGCGACGTGGGCTTCGAGCAGGTGAAATACCGCAATCTGTCGGGCGGCATCGCCGCCATCCATTCCGGCTGGCGCCTCTAGAGCATGATCCGCACCCTCCGCAATCTGACCCGCCTGGCCGCCATCGGCCGCGCCCTGACCCGCCACGGCGCCCTGTTCCCCCTGGAAAGCGCCGGCGACGGCGGCCGCTTCCTGGCCGGGCTGCTGGGCCGTTTCGCCAGCGGCGCCGCCAGCCAGCGCCGCCCCGGCCAACGCCTGGCCGAGGCCCTGCAGGAACTGGGCCCCACCTTCGTCAAGCTGGGCCAGGCCCTGTCCACCCGCCCCGATCTGGTGGGCGAGGAGGTGGCCGAGGATCTTTCCGAGCTGCAGGACCGTCTGGCCCCCTTCCCGGCCGCCGCCGCCCGCGCCATCATCGCCGAGGAACTGGGCCGGCCGCTGGACGAGGTGTTCAGCGCCTTCGACGACGTGCCGGTGGCCGCCGCCTCCATCGCCCAGGTGCATTTCGCCACCACCGCCGAGGGCGAGGACGTGGCGGTGAAGGTGCTGCGCCCCGGCGTGGAGCTGCGCTTCGCCCGCGATATCGCCCTGTTCACCTGGCTGGCAGGCTGGGCCGAGCGCCTGTTCCCGCGCTGGCGCCGCCTGCGCCTGGTGGATTCGGTCAAGGCCTTCGAGGAGTCGGTGGTCCTGGAAATGGATCTGCGTTTCGAGGCCGCCGCCGCCGCCGAAATGCGCGACAATTTCGAGGGTGACGACACCTTCACCATTCCGCGCATCGACTGGCAGCGCACCGCCCGCCGGGTGCTGACCCTGGAGCGCATCACCGGCATCCCCATCGACGAGGTGGCGGCCATCGCCGCCGCCGGGCACGATCTGGAAACCGTAACCGAACATGCCGCCGACGCTTTCTTCAACATGGTGTTCCGCGACGGCTTCTTTCACGCCGACCTGCATCCCGGCAACCTGTTCCTGGCCCCCAACGGCCAGCTGGTGGCGGTGGATTTCGGCATTACCGGCCGGGTCGACGAACAGACCCGCCGCTTCCTGGGCGAGATGCTGCTGGGCTTCCTGAACGGCGATTACCGCAAGGTGGCCGAAGTGCATTTCCAGGCCGGCTTCGTGCCGCCCGATAAATCCATCGACCATTTCACCCAGGCCTGCCGCTCCATCGCCGAGCCGATCCTGGGCAAGCCCCTGCATGAAATCTCCATCGCCCGCCTGCTGGGCCAGCTGTTCCAGGTGACGGAAACCTTCGCCATGGAAACCCAGCCGCAGCTGCTGCTTTTGCAAAAAAGCATGCTGGTGGCCGAAGGGGTGGGGCGGCGCCTCAATCCGCAGGTCAATATGTGGCAGCTGGCCCGCCCGCTGATCGAACAGTGGATGATGGCCAATCTCGGCCCCCAGGCCAAACTGAAGCAGGGGCTGGCCCATGTATGGGACGGCCTGGAAAGCCTGCCCCGCCTGGTGCAGAGCGCCGAGCAGACGGTGACCGCCCTGCGCGAGGGCGGCCTGCGCCTGCACCCCGACAGCCTGAAGGCCCTGGGACACAAGCGCCGCTCCGGCCTGTTTCCCGCCTGGTTGCCCTGGCTGCTGGTGTTGGTGCTGGGCGTCCTGCTGCTGCGGCGCTGATCCGTTTAAAGTTTCGTGGCAACGGTGGGGGCGCGGCGCTCGCGCCCCGGCCGCAGCCGCATGATATCGCCATGATAGGGCGGCACATCCGACCACACGGGGAAAAACTGTAGAAGCCAGCGGCCGAGAAGACCGTGGCCGGCATCCAGCACAGCATCACGCGGCGGATGCATGTCCAGGCTGTATCCCATGGCGTCCATTGTCTTCTACCCCTCTGTCACGCACCGCGGAAAGTATCCACGCCCCGTTGTTTGCAGGATGATGCTTCTATGAAACTTTCACCGTCTACAATCTACGATTTAACATCGTGCCATTAGATCGAAATTCATCGAACCGGTCTTTTGTCTTATAGTGTTAGACGCGGAGGAATAGCGTTAGCCACCCATACCTTGGCTTTGTGCCCCCAGGTCCAAGGGGGTGTGGCGATTTATTCGACAAGATCGCCCCCCGATCGCGCCCCCGCCGTTCTTTTGCATTGACGGCCGGGACGGAAAGCTGGCAAACCCCGCGCCATGGATGTATCCGCCTTTGATTTCGACCTGCCGCGTTCGCTGATCGCCGAACGTCCCCTCGTCCCGCGCGAGGCGGCCCGGCTTCTGCATGTCGGCCCCCACGCCCTCGACGACGCCCATGTCGGCGATCTGCCCGATCTGCTGCGCCCCGGCGATCTGCTGGTACTGAACGACACCAAGGTGATCCCCGCCCGCTTGCGCGGCCGACGCGGCACCGCCGGCGTCGAGGTCACCCTGCATGAGCGCATCGGTCTGTCGCTGTGGAAAGCCTTCGCCCGTCCGGCCAAGAAGCTGGCGGCGGGCGACGTGGTGCGCTTCGCCGAGGGCTTTGCCGCCGAGGTGGCGGAAAAGGGCGAGGCCGGCGAGGTGACCCTGGCCTTCGATTGCGGCGGCGAGGCCCTGATGGCCGCCCTGGAGGCGCATGGCGAACTGCCGCTGCCGCCCTATATCAAGCGCGAACACGGCGCCGACGACCAGGACCGCCGCGATTATCAGACCATCTATGCCCGCGACCCCGGCGCCGTGGCCGCCCCCACCGCCGGGCTGCATTTTACCCCGGAGCTGCTGCGGGCCCTGGAACACCGGGGCATGGGCCGTGAAACCCTGACCCTGCATGTGGGGGCCGGCACCTTCCTGCCGGTGAAGGTGGAGGATACCCGCGATCACAAGATGCACGCCGAGCGGGGCGTCATCACCCCGGCGGCGGCGGCGCGCATCAACGCCGCCCGCGCCGCCGGCGGGCGCATCGTGGCGGTGGGCACCACGGCCTTGCGCCTGCTGGAAAGCGCCGCCGACGAAGACGGCACGCTGCATCCCTTCGACGGCGCCACCGACATCTTCATCACCCCGGGCTACCGGTTCCGCATGGTGGATGTGCTGATGACCAACTTCCATCTGCCCCGCTCCACCCTGTTCATGCTGGTTTCGGCCTTCGCCGGGCTGGACCGCATGCAGAGCGCCTACGCCCACGCCATGACCCACGGCTATCGCTTCTATTCCTATGGCGATGCCTCGCTGCTGGAGCGCGCCCCATGACCGATTTCCACTGGGAGAAACTGGGCGAGGACGGCGCCGCCCGCCTGGGCCGCCTGCACACCGCGCACGGCCCCCTGCAAACCCCGGCCTTCATGCCGGTGGGCACCGCCGCCACGGTGAAGGCCATGGCCCCGGACTCGGTGGCCGCCACCGGCGCCGAGATCCTGCTGGGCAACACCTATCATCTGATGCTGCGCCCCACCGCCGAACGGGTGGAGCGGCTGGGCGGCCTGCACCGCTTCATGAACTGGCCCGGCCCCATCCTCACCGATTCCGGCGGCTTCCAGGTGATGAGCCTGTCGAAACTGCGCAAAATGTCGGAAGAGGGGGTGACCTTCCAGTCGCATCTCGACGGCAGCAAGCATGTTCTGACACCGGAACGGTCCATGGATATCCAGCGCATGCTGGATGCCGACATCACCATGGCCTTCGATGAATGCACCCCTTATCCCGCCAGTGAAAGCCAGGCCGAGGCCTCCATGCGCCTGTCCATGCGCTGGGCGCTGCGCTCGAAGGAGGCGTTCCTGGAGCGGCCGGGCTACGGCCTGTTCGGCATCGTCCAGGGCAGCACCTACGCGCCGTTGCGCGCCGAATCCGCCGCCCGCCTGCGCGAAATCGGTTTCGACGGCTATGCCGTGGGCGGTCTGGCGGTGGGCGAGGGCCAGGAGGAAATGTTCCGCGTGCTGGATTTCACCACGCCGCTGCTGCCCGGCAACCGCCCGCGCTATCTGATGGGGGTGGGCAAGCCCGCCGACATCGTCGGCGCCGTGCTGCGCGGCATCGACATGTTCGACTGCGTGCTGCCCACCCGCTCGGGCCGCACCGGCCAGGCCTTCACCCGGCACGGCCCGGTCAATATCCGCAATGCCCGCCATCAGGACGATCCCCGCCCGCTGGACGAGGCCTGCGCCTGCCCGGCCTGCCGCCACTACAGCCGCGCCTATCTGCACCATCTGGCCCGTAGCGGCGAGGTGCTGGGCCTGATGCTGATGACCTGGCACAATCTGCACTATTATCAGGATCTGATGCGCGGCCTGCGCGCCGCCATCGCCGAACGGCGCCTGGCCGCCTTCGCCGCCGATTTCGCCGAACGCCAGGCGGCGGGCGACATCGCGCCGCTCTAGAGACAAGGTAATTCCGAAATGGAAACGATTTACGACAGTCTGACCCAGCTGGGAACCAAGGCCGCCATTCCCGCCACTCCGGACGAAGCCTTACTGGAAACCGTGGCCAATCCCCACCCCGGCACTCCCTACCTGGTGCGTTTCACCGCGCCGGAATTCACCTCGCTCTGCCCCATTACCGGCCAGCCCGATTTCGCCCATCTGGTCATCGATTACGTGCCGGACGAGCTGCTGGTGGAAAGCAAGTCGCTGAAGCTGTTCCTGGCCTCGTTCCGCAATCACGGCGCCTTCCACGAGGCCTGCACCGTTGCCATCGGCAAGCGGCTGGTGGATGCCCTGTCGCCGGTTTGGCTGCGCATCGGCGGCTACTGGTATCCGCGCGGCGGCATTCCCATCGACGTGTTCTGGCAGACCGACGCCCCGCCCGCCGGGCTGTGGCTGCCCGATCAGGGCGTTCCCCCCTATCGGGGCCGGGGATAAGGGTGAGCGACGGCCTCAAGGAGGACATCCGCCGTCAGGCGCTGGCCCTGGGCTTCGCCGAGGCCCGCTTCACCACCGCCGCGCCGGTGGCCGGGGCGGCCGAGGCTCTGGCCGCCTATCTGGCCGAGGGCCGCCACGGCACCATGGGCTGGCTGGCCGAGCGCTTCGAACAGCGGACCAGCCCGCAAGGCCTGTGGCCCGAAGCCCGCTCGGTGATCGTGCTGGGGGAAAATTACGGGCCGGGCCGCGATGCCCTGGCCTCGCTGGGCTGGGTCGGACGCGGCCACGTTTCGGTCTATGCCCGGGGCCGCGATTATCACGATACCTTGAAGAAGCGCCTGAAGGCCCTGGCCCGCTGGCTGGTGGAGCGTCATGGCGGCGCCGTCAAGGTGTTCACCGACACCGCGCCGGTGATGGAAAAGCCTCTGGCGGCCCGCGCCGGCCTGGGCTGGCGCGGGCGTCATACCAATCTCGTCTCACGCCGCTTCGGCTCCTGGCTGTTCCTGGGCGAGATCTACACCACCCTGGAGCTGCCGCCCGACGCGCCCGAACCCGACCGCTGCGGCCAGTGCCGTGCCTGCGAAAGCGCCTGCCCCACCGCCGCCCTGGAGAACGGCCGCATCGAGCCGCGCCGCTGCGTCTCCTATCTCACCATCGAGCATCAAGGCCCCATCCCCGAGGCGTTGCGCCCGGCGCTCGGCAACCGCATCTACGGCTGCGACGACTGCCTGGCCGCCTGCCCGTGGAACAAATTCGCCCGCCCCACCGCCGAGGCCGACTATCTGCCCCGGGCCGAACTTCTGGCCCCGCGCCTGGCCGAACTGGCGGCCTTGGACGACGCCGCCTTCCGCCAGATCTTCGCCGGATCGCCGGTCAAACGCATCGGCCGCGACCGTTTCCTGCGCAACGTGCTCACCGCCATCGGCAACAGCGGCGAAACCGCCCTGCTGGCCCCCGCCCGCGCCCTGACCGACGATCCCTCGCCGCTGGTGGCCGAGGCCGCCCGCTGGGCGATAGCCCGATTGGAAACGATTGCGATAGCCCGACCGGAAACCGTTACGGCTGATTAAGGATGCGGCGGGCCAGAAAGCGGGCGATGTAAGGCCCGGTGATCAGCACGGTGATGAAGCGGCTGGCCTGCATGGCCATGACGAAGGGCATATCCACCCGGGTGGAGCTGGCGATGATGGCCATGGAATCGGCGCCACCCGGACTGGTGGCCAGGTAGGCGGTCAGGGGATCGATCCCCGCCACACGACTCAACACCGCGCCGAAGGCGGCGCAGACGGCGATCAGGGCCAGGGTGGACACCGTCATGCGCGGCAACACCCCCAGGGCATGGCGCAGCATGGCGCGGGAAAAACGCAAGCCGATGCCCCAGCCCACCAGGGTATAGCTTATCGCCAGCAGCCAGGGCGGCAGTTGCAGGGTGAACAGGCCGCTATCCTGGCAGATCATCCCCAACAGCATGGGCAGCAGCAGCGGCCCGGCGGGAATCTTGAAGCGCCGGGACAGCAGCACCCCGACGATCATCAGCAGCAGGGTGGGCAAAAAGGCTTTGGCCACCAGGGGCGGAAACCACACCATGGTCCGCAGGGGAGGCGCGGCCTGGGCACCGGTCCAGAAACGCGACAGCAGCGAGGCCGTGGACGAAACCAGCACCACGCGGAAATATTGCATGAAGGCCACCAGCCGTTCGTCGGCGCCGTAGGCCTCGGCCAGAAACACCATGGCGGTGGCGGCGCCCGGCGACGAGCCCCATACCGCCGTGCTGCCCGGCAACACCCGGCAACGGGCCAGGAACCAGCCGAGAAAACTGCTGGCGGCGATCACCCACAGGATGGCGGCGAGAAAAATCGGCCAATGCCCCCGCACCTGCACCAGAAAGCCGGCGGGAATGGCCTGGGCGATCAGGCAACCCACCACGCTTTGCGCCGCCAGGAGCAGAGGTGGCGGCAGAGTCAGGGCGCCGCCGCCCACCACCAGCAGGATGGCGGCCAGCATGGGGCCGATCATCAGGGCGGCGGGCAGACGCACCGCCTGCAGCCCGGTCATCAACAGGGCCGACAGCCCCAGCAGCAACAGCCATTGCCAGCGGGCCGGCATCACCGTTCCCGCGCCTTGGCGAAGGTCAGATCGGCGCTGCGCGTCACCCGGCCCAGGCGGGGAAAGACATGGCGGAACGCCAGATCATGCAGCGGGGCGGGCGCGGTATTGCTGCAGCCGTCCTCCACCAGATACAGGCCGTACCCTATTTCCCAGGCCTGGCGGGCGGTGGATTCCACCCCGAAGCTGGTGGCGATGCCGGCCAGCACGATGGTCTTCACCCCCCGGCGGCGCAGTTGCAGATCGAGATCGGTGCCCCAGAAGGCCCCCCACTGATGCTTGGTGACGAGAAGATCGCCGGGAGCGGCCAGCCCCTCCACCAGATCGCTCCAGCCCGGCGGCAGGCCGCCGGCGGGGTGCGGCGTCGGCTGATCCACCGGCTGGGAGGGCGCATCGGAGAAATCGGCGGCAAAAGCCACCCGCACCAGCACCACCGGCGCCCCGGCGGCGCGGAAACGCCCGGCCAGATCCCGGCCCACCGCCACCACCGCGGCACTGGCATGGGGCTGGCACGGCATGGCGGTGATACCGTTCTGAAGATCGATCAGCACCAGGGCGGTGGTACAAGGGTCAAGCACGGGCATGGCGGAACCTCGCGACGAATGGGGAAAACTGTTACGGTTTTGCAACGGCTTCGGGGAAGACCCGGCGGATCAACCAATCCACCGTCAGCCCCTGCACGATGAGGGTGAACAGCACGATGGCATAGGCCCCCACCTTCAACAGATTCTGCCCGGACGGCAGGGCCAGGGCCAGGGCCAGCAGGATGCCGCCGCGCAAGCCCCCCCAGGTCAGCACCAGAATGCCGCCCAGGCTGGAGGTTTCGTTGCTGATCCTGTTCAGCAGCCACAGCGGCAGCGCCACCGACAGGAAGCGGGCCAGCAGCGAGGCGGCGATGGCGGCGAGGATGAAGCCGACCTGCGCGGGTTGGAAATCGATGACCAGCACCTGCAGCCCCATCAGCGAGAACAGCACGGCGTTCATCACCACATCGACCATTTCCCAGAAATGGCGCAGCTGGGCCCGGCCCGCCGCCGACAGGGCGCCGCCCGGCCGCTGATTGCCCAAGGTGATGCCCAGCACCACCATGGCCAGCGGCCCCGAGACATCAAGATGCAGCGACAAGGCATAGGCGGCCAGCACCGCCAGAAGCGACAGCAGAATGCTCAAGGCGGCATCGTCCACCGAGCGGATCAGCCACGAGGCCAGCAACGCCGCCACCCCGCCCAGGGCCAGACCACCGCCGGCCTGGCGCAGGAACAGCAGCAGGGCGCCGCCGATGGAGGGTTCCGCGCCGGTGGCCAGGGCGAAGGGCAGCAGGGTGGCGAACACCACCACCGCCACGCCGTCGTTCAACAGGGATTCCGCGGCCAGCTTGACCTTGAAACTATCGGGAATGCCGGGCAGGGTTTTCAGCAGGGCGTTGACCGACACCGGGTCGGTGGCCGATTGCATGGCCCCCAGCAGCAAGGCCGCCGCCAGCCCCAGCGTGGACAGCAGCGGCAGGGTGAGGCCGAACACCAGGGTGGACAGGGCCACGCCGAGGGTGGCCAGCACCGCCACCGATTTCCAGCGCTGCTTCAGCGTCGACAGGCTGATTTCCATGGCGGCGGCGAAAATCAGGAAACTGAGGATGCCGCCCAGCACGAAGCCGGAAAAATCGATGCCGGCCAGAGCCGCCCGCACCCCGGCCCGCACCTCCAGCCCCGGCAGCAGCCGGTCCAACCCCAGAACGGCGCCGGCCAGGGCCAGCGAGGTCAGCACCAGCCCCACCGCCAGCGGCAACCGGGTGAAACGGCGCACGATGTAGAAACACAGGGTCGCCACCCCCACCACCAGGGTCGCCAGATCCAGCAGCGAGGACTGGGCCGGACCGTGCATCAGGGCCGCCGCGTCAGGACTCCGCCGCCTGCGCCTCGGGCGCCGGCTGCGGTTTGGGGGCCGAGGCGGCCACCTTGTCGAGGAAGCCGTGCGCCATGGCCTTGTAGAAGGGCTCGGGGCAGACCAGATGCGACACCCCGTAGGCGATCATCGAGGTGGCCATCAGCCAGATGGTCATTTCGCTGTTGTCGGTCATTTCCAGCACGATGATCACGGCGGTGATGGGGGCCTGCACCACCCCGGAGAAATAGCCGACCATGCCCAGCAGCATCAGGGCCGCCGTCGGCGCCTTGGGCAGCCACATGGCGATATCCGAGCCGATACCGGCGCCCACCGCCAGCGAGGGGGCGAAAATGCCGCCGGGAATGCCGCTCAGATAAGAGAGCAGGGTGGCCCCCAGTTTTTCAACGGCGAAGAGCACCGGCAGGCTGGTGCCGTGCAGCAGCGCCTCGGCCTGATTATAGCCCGAGCCGTAGGTGCCGCCCGCCGACAGCAGGCCCAGCACCGCCAGGCCCAGGCCGCACAAGGCGGCGAAATGTTCGGGATGATTGCGGCGGAAGCGGCCCAGCGCCCCCGGCAGGCCGCGCCGTCCGGCCAGCACCAGGCTCTGGCTGAAAATGCCGCCGGCCAGCCCGCCCAGGACGCCGCACACCAGCACGCCGATCCAGGCCTGATTGAAGGTCAGGGTGGCGGCGGTATGGCCGAAATAATGGTAATCGCCCAGCAGGGCCAGCGAGATGATACCGCCCATGATCACCGTGGTGACGACGATGCCGCTGGTGCGGCTTTCGAACGAGCGGCTCAATTCCTCGATCCCGAACATCACCCCGGCCAGCGGGGTGTTGAAGGCGGCGGCCACACCGGCGGCGCCGCCGGCCAGGATCAGACCGCGCTGCACGTCGGCGCGGGTCAGGCGCACCTTCTTGCCGAGAGTATGCATGATGGCGGCGCCGATCTGCACCGTCGGCCCTTCGCGGCCGATGGAGGCGCCGCAGCACAGGGCCAGCAGGGTCAGCAGGATCTTGCCGCCGGCCACCTTAAGCGACAGCACCTCGTCGCGCGCCGCCTTGTCGGTCATGTCCACGGCGGCGATGGCCTGGGGAATGCCGCTGCCCTCGGCGCCGGGAAAGACGTTCCGGGTCATCCACAGCGAGATCCACAATCCGACGGGCGCCAGCAGGAACGGCAGATAGGGGCTGATCTCCAACATGCGGTGAAAGACGTCGTCGGCCATGGTGGCCGTCTTGGCGAAGGCGATGGCCACCAGACCGACACAGATGGCGCCCCCCCAGAACACCGCGCGCCGCAGCCAAAACCAGGAGGAATAGCGAAGCCGGCGCACAAGCTGATGGGGGGTCATTCCGAAACTTTCCTGCAGGCGAAGGGATGGGCGGCACTTTAACAGCGAGAAGACCCTAAAAATCCAGCCCTTTCGCAATTTTTTACCCCCTTTCCCGCGTATAGGCGCCATTCTGAAACGGAAATTCATCATCCGGGCCGTCATGACGCCGCCGGACGCGGTCATCACCGCCTCATACCAAGTCGCGATGAGTTTGACTCATCGCGACGCCGGTTAGGAGCAAGGCGACGCGCGCCTGATGGCGCGAAGCCAAGGGTTTCGGAGAAACCCGCCCGGCGCATGAGGGTGCAGTGATCGGT
>JAJXUO010000116.1 GCA_021782815.1 Pseudomonadota bacterium | reverse complement strand
TCGCGCCGTCCATCTGCGCGGCGCCGGTGATCATGTTCTTCACATAGTCGGCGTGGCCGGGGCAGTCGACGTGGGCGTAGTGGCGGTTGCCGGTTTCGTATTCCACGTGGGCGGTCGAAATGGTGATACCGCGGGCCTTCTCTTCCGGCGCCTTGTCGATCTGGTCGTAGGCGGTGAAGGTGGCGCCACCGGTCTCGGCCAGCACCTTGGTGATGGCGGCGGTCAGCGAGGTCTTGCCATGGTCGACGTGACCGATGGTGCCAATGTTGCAGTGCGGCTTAGTGCGCTCAAATTTAGCCTTAGCCATTTCGTCTCATCCGTCCTGATTTTACGGCCAAACAACAAGATTCTCGGCACAATGGAGCGGGTGACGGGAATCGAACCCGCACAACCAGCTTGGAAGGCTGGGGCTCTACCATTGAGCTACACCCGCCGAACCCGACCCGTCGGGGCGCCGCCTGTTCGGCGGGCCACCCGGAGGTAAATGGTGGAGGGGGTTGGATTCGAACCAACGTAGACATTCGTCGGCAGATTTACAGTCTGCTGCCATTGACCGCTCGGCCACCCCTCCACAACCGCCTCGGACTTGCCGCAGCGACGGGAGCCAGGAAAAAATAGGATTTGAGCTCCCTTGTCAATCCGAAAAAGAACGGTAAAACAAACTTTTTACAAAGCCCTGCTTCCGCCCGGCCCAAGAGTGGCGGAAATCCAGCATCCCATGCGAGGTCCCCCATGAGCCGCCCCCGACCCCCTTCTTCCCACAAGCGTCCGTCCGAGGACCGTCCGGCCTTGGGCGAGCGTCGCGCCCCGGTGAAGGGCGGCGGCAAGGGGCCCGGCAAGGGTGCCGGCAAGGGCCTGCTGCTGTGGGGGGTGCACCCGGTGTTGAGCGCCCTGGCCAACGAACGGCGCCGCTGCCACCGCCTGCTGGCCACCGCCGAGGTGCTGGCCGCGCAGGGCGACGAAATCGCCCGTCTGGCCCGCCTGCGCCCCCTGCCCCAGCCCGAGGCGGCGGGACGGGCCGATCTCGACGCCCTGTGCCCGCCGGGCGCGGTGCATCAGGGCATCGTGCTGATGGCCGACCCCCTGCCCGACAGCGACGTGGCCGATCTCATCGCCGCGGCGGAAGGCCGCGACGAGGCGGTGGTGATGGTGCTGGATCAGGTGACCGATCCGCACAATGTGGGGGCCATCCTGCGCTCGGCCGCCGCCTTCGGCGCCCTGGGCCTGATCATGCCCGACCGCCACGCCCCCGATGAAACCGGCACCCTGGCCAAATCGGCCTCGGGCGCCCTGGAGCGCTTGCCGCTGGTGCGGGCCATCAACCTGGTACGGGCCCTGGAGGAGCTGAAAACCGCCGGTTTCTGGATCGCCGGCCTGGCCGGCGAGGCCACCCAGACCCTGGCCGAGGCCAAGCTCTCCGGCCGCATCGCCCTGGTGATGGGCAGCGAGGGCGAAGGCCTGCGCCGCCTGACCCGCGAACATTGCGACCATCTGGTGAAACTGCCGCAAACCGATCTGGTGGAAAGCCTGAACGTGAGCAACGCCGCCGCCGTGGCCCTCTACGAACTGGTGCGGCGTTAAGAGCTTGCGCTTGACGGGAAGGCCCACTACCTTCCCGTCACACCTTTTCCGGCCGCCGGTTTAGCTCAGCTGGTAGAGCACCTGATTTGTAATCAGGGGGTCGCGGGTTCGAACCCTGCAACCGGCACCAGATTTTTCAAAAAGTTAGCGGAAAATACCGCCAACCCGAACGTCTCAACATGCACTCCTGGTGCACTTTTCTTTGATAGATGGGCCCCTCGACTACGCAAGGCATCAGTTTGAAAGCTGGCGCCTGTTCGCGGGGGAACTGGGCTCTCAGTCCAATTGCCGCCTTGCAAATATCGGCTTGTCGGCCAAAATTATCCCCGAGGTTTCCATCGGGAGCGCCATCATGGACACCGCCAACCAAGTTCCTGAACCGCTGCTGAAGCAGGTGGTTTCCGTGTTCGGGCCGCGACGGGTCATCCTGTTCGGCAGCCGGGCGCGTGGCGGAGCCCGTACCGACAGCGATTTCGATCTGGTGGTGGTACTGGATGACGACGTGCCCAACGAGCGGCTGTCGTCAAAGCGGCGCTATGAGGCCCACCGAGGCTTTCCGGCTCCGGTGGACATCATCCCCTGCCGCGAAGGTATCTTGACGGAGCGTGGGCGGGCCATCGGCTCCTTTGCCCATACCGTGCTGACCGAGGGCGTGGTGGTCTATGAGCGCTCCTGATCAGGCCAAGGTGCAATGGGCCGAAGCGTCACTGTGGCTCGCCAAAGCCGACGACGACATCCGGGTTGCCAGCCTGACCCTGGCGGCAGTCCCGCCCATGCCCGACCCGGCCGCCTTCCATTGCCAGCAGGCGGTGGAAAAGATCATCAAGGCGCTCCTGGTGGCCGCTGCGGTGACGGCTCCGCGCAGCCATGACATCGAAATGCTGGCGGAAAAAGCAGCCCCGTTCTACCCGGCCCTGGAACAGCAAATGTTGTCCTTCGCCCGCCTGACCGAATGGCTCACCGCTTCACGCTATCCCGACCTCGGCGGCGGTCTTGGCGAAGAGATCGGCGATATCACCGACATGCTGGATGCGGTCAAGGCGTTCCGGCGGGACGTGGCTGGGCTTGCGCCCACCTGATGCGGACGAAAAGATCAGATTACGTTTCCAAGCCACGGCTTGTCACAGACCGTTCCATCCCGATGACCGAGGTCACGGTTTTCGCGCACCTCCTTAAAATCCCTTATCGTCCCGCATCGCCAAGGTTCCTGGCCAGTTATTTCCCCCTTCCCTGTCATCAGGGGGGGCGCGGGTTCGAACCCTGCAACCGGCACCAGATTTTCATCCCCCACCCCGTCCCAAAGGGACCATCAGAACTCCCTTATAAAAGCCGCCGTTCGGGCCTATAGTGGAGCACTGATACCGCCCGGCCCATGATTTGACCCGTTGGGCCAAATCATGCCGAGACGGTGAGCCCCGTTCCGGGGCCGCTCAAACGCCATCGGCTTTGCCGATAAATTTTTGTGTATGCGTGCAAAACACGCGGGCTTACCGGTCGGCGCGCTTGCTAGGCCGTGAACTCATAAACAGGATTCCCAGCTCCGCCACTTTGTGATTCAAAGACCTCCTTGGCTTGAGGAGGGCAATGATGACGCGGCGGCGCTATGAATTGACGGAATATGAGTGGTCGATCCTGCAGCCCCTTCTGCCCAACAAGCCGCGCGGTGTCCCTCGCGTCGATGACCGGCGCGTTCTGAACGGTATCCTCTGGCGCTTCCGCACAGGTTCCCCCTGGGCAGAGATACCAGAGCGTTATGGCCCTT
>JAJXUO010000076.1 GCA_021782815.1 Pseudomonadota bacterium | reverse complement strand
CATCCAGCATCTGGCCGGCATGAAGGACAGCAAGATCATCGTCGCCATCAACAAGGACGAGGAGGCCCCCATCTTCCAGGTGGCCGACTACGGCCTGGTGGCCGACCTGTTCCAGGCCCTGCCGGAACTTTCCGCCGAGCTGGGGAAATAATCCCCGGCTCCCCCTCTCTTATCCCTTCCCTCATAAGGATGTTCAGATGATCCAGACCATTGGCGTGATCGGCGCCGGACAGATGGGCAACGGCATTGCGCATGTCGTCGCCGCCTCCGGCTTCCAGGTGAAGATGCTTGATGTCTCCGAGGCCGCCATCGCCAAGGGCCTGGCCACCATCACCAAGAACCTCGACCGTCAGGTCGCCAAGGGCCGGCTGTCGGAAGACGACAAGGCCGCCACCCTGGGCCGCATCACCACCGGCACCGACTACACCCTGTTCTCCGACTGCGATCTGGTGGTCGAGGCGGCCAGCGAAAACGAAAGCGTGAAGCGCCAGATTTTCGCCCTGCTGTGCCCGGTGCTGAAGGCCGACGCCATCATCGCCTCCAATACCTCCTCCATCTCCATCACCCGTCTGGGCGCCTCCACCGACCGCCCGGCCAAGTTCATGGGCATCCACTTCATGAACCCGGTGCCGATGATGAAGCTGGTGGAGCTGATCCGCGGCATCGCCACCGGTGAGGACACCTTCGCCACCGTCAAGGAATTCGTCGCCCGCCTGAACAAGACCTCGGTCTCGGCCGAGGACTTCCCGGCCTTCATCGTCAACCGCATCCTGCTGCCGATGATCAACGAGGCGGTTTACACCCTTTATGAGGGCGTCGGCTCGGTGGATTCCATCGACAACGCCATGAAGCTGGGCGCCAACCACCCCATGGGGCCGCTGGAACTGGCCGACTTCATCGGTCTCGACACCTGTCTCGCCATCATGCATGTGCTGCACGACGGCCTGGCCGACACCAAGTACCGCCCCTGCCCGCTGCTGGTGAAGTATGTGGAAGCGGGCTGGCTGGGCCGCAAGACCGGCCGCGGCTTCTACGACTATAGCGGCGAGAAACCCGTTCCCACCCGCTAAATTACCTTTGCAGCCGGGCCGTCCCGGCGTTAGAGCTAACACCCCGCCCCTCTTTCGAAGGGCGGGGTGTTTCCTTCGGAGGACCGATGTTCGGACAAACCAACGGCCTGCGCCCCTACCTGATCCTGACCCTGCTGTGCCTGGCGCTCTATCTGCCCGGCCTGGCCTCGGTGCCGCCCATCGATCGCGACGAATCCCGCTTCGCCCAGGCCTCGCACCAGATGCTGGAAACCGGCGACTTCGTGCGCATCCAGTTCCAGGACAAGAGTCGGGCCAAGAAGCCGGCGGGAATCTACTGGATGCAGGCCGCCTCCGCTCATCTCTTCCATGCCGAACGCCGCATCTGGGCCTACCGTCTGCCCTCGGTGCTGGGGGCCCTGGCCGCCGTGCTGCTGACCTTCGCCTTCGGCCAGGCCCTGGTGGGGCGCCCCGCCGCCCTGATGGGCGCCGCCTTGCTGGCCTGCTCGCTGATCCTGGTGAGCGAAGGCCATCAGGCCAAGACCGACGCCATGCTGCTGGCCTGCGTGGTGGCGGTGCAAGGGGTACTGGGGCGCTTCTACATGGTGAGCCGCGGCGTGGGCAAGAAACCCGGGCAGATGGAAATCCTGGCCTTCTGGATCGCCATGGGCCTCGGCATCCTCATCAAGGGCCCCATCGTGCCGGTGGTGGCGCTGCTCACCGCCCTCGCCTTGAGCATCGCCGACCGTAAAATTCTCTGGCTGCAGGGCCTGCGCCCCATCATGGGCGTGATCGTGGCCGCCGCCATCGTCGCCCCCTGGGCCGCCGCCGTCAGTCAGGCCACCCACGGCCAGTTCATCGGCCAGGCGGTGAAGACCGATCTTCTGCCCAAGCTTTTGGGCAGCCAGGAAAGCCACGGCGCCCCGCCCGGCTATTTCCTGCTGCTGTTCTCGGCCCTGGCCTGGCCGGGCTCGCTGTTCATGGTGCCGGGCTTCGTGCGGGCGGTGAAGAACCGTCAGGCCGCCGCCCTGCGCTTCTGCCTGGCCTGGGTGGTGCCGGCCTGGCTGATGTTCGAGCTGGTGCCCACCAAGCTGCCCCATTACGTGCTGCCCACCTTCCCGGCTCTGGCCCTGCTGGCCGGCATCGCCATCGCCGCCAACGACGAGACCCTGCGCGCCCGCTGGAGCAAGCTCTATGCCGGGGTGTGGCTGCTGGTGGCGCTGGCCCTGGCCGCCCTGGCCGTTCTCGCCCCCTTCAAGCTGGGCGAGGGCTTCTCGCCGCTGTCGCTGTTCGCCGCCGCCGGCGCCCTGACCGCCGGCCTGCTGCCGGCCTGGTTCACCTGGAAGGGCGAACACCAGCACGCCCTGGCCGCCGCCCTGGCCGGCGCCGTTCTGGCCTATGCCGGCATCTTCCAGGGGGTTCTGCCCGGGCTCGACCGCATGTTCCTCAGCCAGCGCATCAATGAAATGCTGCCCGCCGAGGTGCCGGTGGCCGCCGTCGGCTTCCATGAGCCCAGCCTGGTGTTCCTGCGCGGCACCAGGACCGATCTCACCGACGCCCCCGGCGCCGTGGCCTTCCTGGAAAGCCATCCCCAGGGGGTGGCCATCATCGAGGCCAAATCCAAACCCGCCTTCGACGCCGCCCTGGCCGCCGCCCATGCGCGGGCCGAACAGGTGGGCGAGGTGGACGGCTTCAATTATTCGCGCGGCCGTCCCGCCGCCCTCGGCCTCTGGACCCTGAAGGCGGCGCCATGAACCGTCTCGACCCGCTTCTGGAGTGCCTGGCCGGGGCCGGACGCCGTCTGGCCGCCTTCAACCGCCGCTGGCCGCTGGCCGCCGCCGGTCTGTGGTGCCTTTTGGCCGCGGCGCTGTCCTATCTGCTGTTCGACCGCCTGGTGGCGTTGTGGTTCAAGCAGCATCTGCCCGGCAGCAATTGGGAAGGCTTTTTCAAGATCGTCACCACCCTGGGGCTGGGCGGCGTCTGGCTGATCCCGCCGCCGCTCCTATGGCTGGCCTGCCGCTGGCAGAAAACCCGCGCCGCCTATGGCGACGCGGCGGCGCGCTGGCGCCGCTGGTCCGACAGCCTGCTGTATTTCTTCCTGACCGTGGCCCTCTCGGGCCTGTTCGTCGATGCGGTGAAAGTGGTGGTGGGCCGCTACCGCCCCCGCGCCCTGTTCGAGCAGGGGCTCTACGGCTTCCATCCCTTCAGCACCCACTGGGCCATCAATTCCTTTCCCTCGGGGCACAGCCAGACCATCTTCGCCGCCATGACGGCCCTGGCCATCCTGCTGCCGCGCTACGGCCGGGCCTGGATGCTGCTGGCCGCCCTGGTGGCCTTCAGCCGCGTCGCCACCTCGGTGCATTACCTCAGCGACGTCATCATGGGCAGCTATATCGGCATCAGCGCCGCCATCCTGACGCACCGCGCCTTCCGGGCGCGGGGCGTCGAGGTGCGGCTGGACCGCTCATTCCCGGAGTAGGCGGCCGATTTCGGTCTGCACGGTCTCGGAATCCCACACCACGTTGCCCTGCACCGCCGCCGCCAGCTTACCGGCCTTGTCCACCACGATGCTGCTGGGCAGGCCCTTGACCCCCAGGGCGGTGGCGGAAATATTGTTGGGATCGCCGAAGGGGCGCAGAAAGCCCAGATTCTGATGATGCAGGAACGGCACCAGGGTGCGGGGCTGCACATTGTCCTCGTCCACCGCCAGCACCACCAGCGGCTCCTTGGGGAAATTGCCCTGCAAGCGGTTGATGTAGAGCAGATCCTTCATGCAGGGACCGCAATTTATGGAATAGAAATTGACCACCACCACGCTGCCCTTGTAGCGGCTGAGATGCACCGGCACATTGCTGGCGTCGGTGAAGATCAGATCGGGAATGGTGATGCGCGACGTGGTGGTGAGGTCGGAAACCCGCTGCATGCTTCCAGAGGGCGCGGGAACGTTGTAGGTTAGCCCCCAAACGGCTCCTTCGGCCGCCGGGACCAGCGCCAGCATGGCGATTGCCACCCCACAGGCGGCGGAAAAGAGACCGCGTTTCATCATCTGACCGTCCTTTATCTACCCGAGAAGTCCATGACCCAAAATTCAGACCAGCACAGCGCCAGCACCATCTGGGGCGGCCGCTTCGCCGGAGGCCCGTCGGCGGTGATGCAGCGCATCAATGCCTCGATCGGCTTCGACAAGCGCCTCTACGCCCAGGACATCCGGGGATCAAAGGCCCATTGCGCCATGCTGGTCAAGGCCGGAATCCTGAGCGCCGCCGACGGCGCCGCCATCGATGACGGCCTGAACCGCATTCTGGCCGAGATCGAAAGCGGCCAGTTCCAGTTCAAGACCGAACTGGAAGACATCCACATGAACGTGGAAACCCGTCTGGCCGAACTGGTCGGCGAGGCGGCGGGCCGCCTGCATACCGCCCGCTCGCGCAACGATCAGGTGGCCACCGATTTCCGCCTGTGGGTGCGCGACACCCTGGACGGTATGGAAGGCGCCCTGCAAGGGCTGCAGGCCGCCCTGCTGGACAAGGCCGAGGCCCACGCCGCCAGCATCATGCCCGGCTTCACCCATCTGCAGGCCGCCCAGCCGGTGACCTTCGGCCATCATATGCTGGCCTATGTGGAAATGTTCGGCCGCGACCGCTCGCGCCTGAAGGACGCCCGCGCCCGCATGAACGAATGCCCGCTGGGCGCCGCCGCCCTGGCCGGCACCTCCTTCCCCATCGACCGGCACATGACCGCCCAGGCCCTGGGCTTCGACCGCCCCACCGCCAATTCGCTGGATTCGGTGTCGGACCGCGATTTCGCCCTGGAGTTCCTGGCCGCCGCCGCCATCGCCGCCACCCATCTGTCGCGCCTGGCCGAGGAACTGGTGCTGTGGACCACCGCCCAGTTCCGTTTCGTCGCCCTGTCCGACGGCTACACCACCGGTTCGTCCATCATGCCGCAGAAGCGCAACCCCGACGCCGCCGAACTGGTGCGCGCCAAGGCCGGCCGCGTCATCGGCAATCTCAACGCCCTGCTCATCGTCATGAAGGGCCTGCCCCTGACCTATTCCAAGGACATGCAGGACGACAAGGAGCCGGTGTTCGAGGCCGCCGACACCCTGGAGCTCTCCATCGCCGCCATGACCGGCATGATCCGCGACCTTACCGTCAATACCCAGCGTCTGAAGGACAGCGCCGGCGCCGGCTTCACCACCGCCACCGATATCGCCGACTGGCTGGTGCGGGTGGCCGGGGTGCCGTTCCGCCAGGCCCACCACATCACCGGCCGCATCGTGCGTCTGGCCGAGGAGCGGGACTGCGGCCTGGAAGACCTGTCGCTGGAGGATCTGCGCGCCGTCGATGCGCGCATCACCCAGGATGTGTTCTCGGTGCTGAGCGTCGAGGCCTCGGCCGCCAGCCGCACCAGTCACGGCGGCACCGCCCCGGCCAACGTCGCCGCCGCCGTGGCCGCCGCCCGCCAGCGCTTCCTGTAGGAGAAGGCCGCCATGCGCCCCCCGTTCCGGCCGCGCCCGGCCCTGCTGCTGGCCCTGCTGGCCGCCTTGCCTCTGGCCGGCTGCGGCAAGGCCGGACGGCCGCCGGCCCCGCCCGGCGCCTATTATCCCCAGGCCTACCCGTCGGGCAACAAACCGGCGGGTACGGTGATGGAGGGGCCGATCCCGGCCAATCCGCCGCAACAGGGCCGCGCCCTGCCGCCGGAATGGGACCAGCAGGATCTGCGCAGCCTGACCGCCAAGGACGGCACCTATCTCGATCCCTCCACCCGTAACCCCCGCGTCGATCTGGGCGGGCTGCTGACGCAGCAGGCCACCAGCCGCAGCACCGTCAGCAACGGCAATCCGCTGCAAAGCAACCCCATCGGCCAGCCCGGCGTCGGCGGTCTGCCCGCCATCGACACCGTCATTCCCCCGGAGCCTTCGCAACAATGAACCACTTCCACTACCATCACGGCCAGTTGCATGCCGAGGACGTTCCCCTGGCCCGCATCGCCGAACAGGTGGGGACTCCGTTCTACTGCTATTCCACCGCCACCCTGACCCGCCACTACACCGTGTTCCGCGATGCCCTGGCCGGGCTGGACGCCACCATCTGCTTCGCGGTGAAGGCCAACGGCAATCTGGCGGTGATCCGCACCCTGGCCGCGCTCGGCGCCGGCGCCGACGTGGTTTCGGGCGGCGAGCTGCGCCGCGCCCTGGCCGCCGGCGTCGCCCCGGAAAAAATCGTCTTCTCCGGTGTCGGCAAAACCCGCGCCGAGCTGGACCTGGCCCTGGACAGCGGCATCTTGCAGGTCAACGTGGAATCCGAACCCGAGCTTACCGCCCTCGACGAGGCGGCGCGCGAACGGGGCCGGCGCATGGAGATCGGCGTGCGCGTCAACCCGGATGTGGACGCCAACACCCACGCCAAGATCACCACCGGCCGCAAGGAAAACAAGTTCGGCATCGAATGGACCCGCGCCCCCGAGGTGTTCCGCCGCGCCAAGCAGATGGCCGGAGTGGAGCCGGTGGCGGTGGCGGTGCATATCGGCTCGCAGCTGACCGAGCTGCAACCCTTCCAGGACGCCTTCACCCGGGTGCGCGATCTGGTGCTGATGCTGCGCGCCGACGGCATCGACATCCGCCGCATCGATCTGGGCGGCGGCCTCGGCGTGCCTTACGATGGCGAGGAACCGCCCTCGCCCGAGGCCTATGCCGCCATCATCCGCGACACCCTGGGCGATCTCGGCTGCCGGCTGATCCTGGAACCGGGACGCCTGCTGGTGGGTAATGCCGGGGTTCTGGTGAGCAAGGTCATCTATGTCAAGGAAGGCGCCACCCGCACCTTCGCCATCTGCGACGCCGCCATGAACGATCTGGTGCGCCCGGCCATGTACGACGCCCACCATGATATCCTCCCGGTGCGGGAAGCCGCCCCCGGTGCGGCCCTCAGCGCCATGGACGTGGTCGGCCCCATCTGCGAAAGCGGCGACACCTTCGCCAAGCAGCGGGCCCTGCCGCCCTTGGAGGCGGGCGATCTCATCGCCTTCGCCACCGCCGGCGCCTACGGCGCGGCCATGTCGTCGCAGTACAATTCCCGGCCGCTGGTGCCGGAAGTGCTGGTGGCCGGAGACCGTTTCTCGGTGGTGCGCGCCCGGCCCAGCATCGAGGATATGCTGGCTCTGGAGAGTCTGCCGGAATGGCTGACGCCCGCACGCGGCTGACCCCACGGCACAGCGCCGCCCTGCTGCTGTGGGAGCGGTTGACGCGGCTTTTGTGGCCGCTGCCGGCCCTCCTGGCTCTGGCCCTGGCGGCGGCATGGCTGGACCTGCCCCGCCATCTGCCGGGCTGGCCGCATGTGTTGTTGCTGGCGGCGTGGCTGGGCGGCATCGCCGCCACCCTGCTGCGCCTGCGGCATCTGCGCCGCCCCACCGCCCGCCAGTTGGCGCGGCGGCGGCGGGGGCCGGGTCTGCCCCGGCCGCGGCTGGCCGCCGCCGATCCCCTGGGCTTACGTTTCCTGCCCTGGCTGCTGCTGGCGGTGGCCCTGGCCGTCGGCGGCCCCCATCATGCCGCCGATCGCCTGTCGCGCCTGTTCGAGCCCGATCTCGCCGCCCTGGGCGGACCGCCGCCCCGGCTGCGCCTGACCCTGACGCCCCCCGCCTATAGCGGCCTGCCCAGTCTCGATCTGACGTCCGCCGATATCGGCCGGGCGCTGACCATGCCGCAAGGCACCCGGCTGCTGGCCCGCTTGAGCGGCGGCCAGGGCGAAGCCCGCCTGCGCCTTGGCCCCGACTGGCACCCCTTCGCCTCCGCCGCCGACGAGACGCAAACCCTGGCGCTGACGCTGAACCGGAGTGGCCCCCTGCTGCTGCGCCAGGGCTGGCGCGACCTTGGCCGCTGGAGCATCACCGTCACGGCCAGCCCGCCACCGGCTCTGGCCCTGGCCGCGCCCGTCGGCGCCGATGCCCGCCGTCGGCTCACTCTGACCCTCGACGGCCATGATGCCGCCGGCATCGACCGGCTGTGGCTGATCCTGCGCCGTGCCGACGGCGCCCCTCACGGGGACGGCGCCGACGGCCCCTATCAGGTCATTCCCCTGCCCCTCGCGGGCGCCCCCGCCCGCCTGCACTGGCACGACAGCTGGGATGCCGCCGCCAATGTCTGGGCCGGGCACCGCGTCAGCCTGCGCCTGGCCGCCCGCGACCGCGCCGGCGCCCTCGCCTTCACGGCGCCGCTGCGCCTCACTTTGCCGGCCCGGCCCTTTACCGACGCCGTCGCCCAGAGCCTGCTGCTGCAGCGCCGTCTGCTGGCCCGGGCCCCCGACGATCGCCTGACGGTGCTGGAAAATCTGACGGTATTAGCCGAGGATCCCCGCGCCACCCATGGCGATCTTCTGGTCACCCTGGCCCTGGCCGACGCCTGCGCCCGCCTGCGCTGGGACGACAGCCCCACCGCCATTCCCGATCTTTTGGCCCTGCTGTGGCAGATCGCCCTGCGTTTGGAAGACGGCGCCCAGCCCCTGGCCCATCAGATGTTCGACGAGGCGGCGCGCCGGGTGGAACGCGACATGGCCACGCCGGACACGCCCCCCGCCGTCCTGCTCCAGGCGGTTCTGGACTATCGCGACGCTCTGGAGCGGCTGCTCACCGCCATGGCCGACAACGCCCAGCATCACGGCCTGACCGATGCCAGTTTTCCGCCGGTCCCCGACGCCCTGTCCATGGGCGGCGCCGAGGCGTTGCTGACCCGCCTGCAGGATCTGGCCCTGGCCGGACGGCGCACCGAGGCCGAGGCCATTCTGGCCCGCCTGGAGGAAACCACCGCCGCCTTCGCCCAAACCCTGGAACAGGCCCGCCCCGACCTGCGCCACCGCGATGCCTTGCGCAGCACCCTGTCGTCGCTGGACGTCCTGCTGTCGCGCCAGCAGGCGCTGTTGGCCCGGTTGACGCCCTCGCCGGACGGCGAGGCGCGCCGCGATCCGCGCCGCCTGGGCGAGGAGGAAACCCGCCTGCGGACCAGCCTGGACGCCCTGCTGCGCGGCATGGCCCCGGCCGATAGCGCCGCCGCCCCGGCCCTGCCGCTGGCCCTGCTGTCGATGACCGATGCCGTGCGCGCCCTTGGCGAAGGCCGCCCCGGCGATGCCCAGGCCGCCGCCGCCCAAACCCTGACCCGCCTGGAGGAGGGCCGTCGGCAGACCGAAAACCGTCTGCGCCGCGGCCTGGGGCTGGACCAGGACGGCCTGCCCCGCGACCCCCTGGGCCGCGTGCTGGCGCCGGAGTCCCCGGCCGACGATCTGCTGATCCCTCCGGACGGCGACAGCGCCACCGCCCGCGCCGTTCTGTCCGCCCTGCGCCAGGAGCAGGCGCCGCCGCAGCAGCAGCCCCCGCTCAGCCTGTCACAACGCCTGCTGCGGCTGCTGCGCGATCGGCTCTGAAGGCCTCTCAGGCCGGAATGTTGTCGATCAGGCGGGTCTTGCCCAGGCGCGCCGCCACCAGGATGCGGGCCGGTTCGCTGCGCCGCTCCAGGGGCGCCAGCCCCTCGGCGGCCCGCACCTCCAGATAATCGATGCTGTCGAACCCCGCGGCCAGAAGCTGCGCGCGGCCCCAGGCGGTGAGCGCCGCCGCCGTCTCGCCCGCCGCCAGCCGCTCGGCCACGGCCGACAGCACGCGATGCAGCGCCGGAGCGATGGCCCGCTGTTCGGGGGTGAGATAGGCATTGCGCGAGCTCAAGGCCAGGCCGTCGGCCTCGCGCACCGTGGGCACGCCCTCGATGGCCACCGGCAGATCGAGATCGCGCACCACCCGGCGGATCACCTGAAGCTGCTGGTAATCCTTTTCTCCGAACAGGGCCAGATCGGGACCGGCCTGCAGCAAAAGCTTGGTCACCACCGTGGCCACGCCGGAAAAATGACCGGGCCGCACCGTGCCGCACAGGCCTTCGGACACCCCGCTCACCGTGATGGAGGTGGCGAAACCGTCGGGATACATCTCGGCCACCGTCGGCGCGTAAAGCCCCGAGGCGCCGGCCCCGGCCAGCAGGGCGGCATCCTCGGCCTCGCGCCGGGGATAGGCGGCGAAATCCTCGTTGGGACCGAACTGGGTGGGATTGACGAACACCGAGGCCACCACGCGGTCGGCTTTTCGCAGGCCCTGGCGCACCAGGGTCAGATGTCCTTCATGCAAGGCGCCCATGGTGGGCACCAAAGCCACGCGCAGGCCATCGGCGCGCCACGCCGCCACCTGGGCGCGCAAGGCGGAGACGGTCCGGAAAATGGGAAAGGTCACTTGTCGCTCGTCCTCGACCAGTTGCTCTTGAAACAATGTTCGGGGCCGGGGAAAACCCGGGTCCGCACCTCGTCGGCATAGGTCCTGGCCGCCTCCTCCACCAGACCCGACAGTTCGGCATAGCGTTTGACGAACTTGGGCGTGAAGGTGCCGAACAGCCCCAGAATATCCTCGCTCACCAGCACCTGGCCGTCGCAGGTCGGCGAGGCGCCGATGCCGATGGTGGGAATGGCCAGATCCTCGGTCAGGGCCTGAGCCACCGGCTCCACCGTGCCCTCCACCACCACGGCGAAGGCTCCGGCCTCGGCCACGGCGCGGCCATCGGCGAGAATGCCGGCGATCTCGGCTTCGCTGCGGCCCTGGGCGCGGAATCCGCCCAGGCTGTGCACCAGTTGCGGCTTGAGGCCGATATGGGCCAGCACCGGAATGCCGCGCTGGGTAAGGAAGGCGATGGTTTCGGCCATTTCCACGCCGCCCTCGAGTTTGACCCCGGCGGCGCCGGTTTCGCACATGACGCGGGCGGCGTTGCGGAAGGCCTGGGCGGGACTTTCCTGGTAGCTGCCGAACGGCATGTCGACGATGACGCAGGCCTTGGCGCTGCCGCGCATCACCGCCTGACCGTGGGCGATCATCATTTCCAGGGTGACGCCCAGAGTGGTATCGAGGCCATAGAGCACCATGCCCAGGGAATCGCCCACCAGCAGCACATCCACGTAAGGGTCCAGCATGCGGGCCATGGGCGTGGTATAGGCGGTCAGCATCACCACCGGCGTGCCGCCCTTATGGCCCGCGATGTCGCGCACCGTCAAACGCTTGCTTCTCACTTCCGTACTCAACGTACCCTCTCCAACGGATGGATGAAGAACCGGGGACCGGCGTTACGCGCCTTCGGCAATGCGGGTCAGCACCGCGCCTTGCCGGATATGCACGTGATTGGCGTCGGGCAGGGAAATCAGCCCTTCGCGCTTGAAGCCGGTCAGCGTGCGGCTGACGGTTTCGATGGTCAGCCCCAGATAGTCGGCGATATCGGCCCGCCCCATGGGCAGGTTGAGCAGCGCCTGGCGCTCGCCGCGCGCCTCCAGTTTGCGCCACAGGGCCACCAGGAAGGTGGCGATCTTTTCTCGGGCCGTCTTGCGGCCCAGCAGCAGCATCTGATCGTGCGCCGCCGCCAGTTCGTTGATGGTGGCGTCCAGCAGGCGTTTCTCCAGCACCGGCAGTTCCTGGAACAACAGCTCCAGCTTGCGGCGGGGGAAACGGCACAGGGTCACCGGGGTCAGGGCCTCGGCGGTATAGGCGTAACCGCCCTGAATCGACAGGCCGAAAAAATCACCGGGAAACAGGAAGGCGGTGATCTGGCGCCGCCCGTCCGACAGCAGCTTGTAAAGCTTCACCGCCCCGGTGGAGATGGAATAGAAATGCTGCGAAGGGTCGCCCTCGCGGAAGATGGAGGTATCGGCCTCCACATTGGCCTGCCCCATGATGGCGGCCAGACGACGCATCTGATCGGGCGACAGACCGTGGCAGAAGGCCAGCTCGCCCAGACCGCAATAGGTGCAAGGCATGCACGCCGTATCGGCCCGGTCCCTGTCGATGACAAGCTCAAATGGCGGCATGACCGACGGGTCCCCCACTCCGATATCCTTGCCCGCGATCATTATACGCCTTGGCCGGCAAAGGCCAGTCTTGTTTTCTTAATACTCAAGCGCCGGGAGGCGGGTTCGCGGGCGGCGGGGGCGGTTCGTCCGGCAGCGGCGGATCCTCGTAATCGAAGAGAATCCGGTTGGCGGCGCCGTCCAGATCGTCGAACTGTCCCGAGCGCAGGGCCCACAGGAAGGCCGCCAGGCCGATGGCCCCCAGGGACAGCGCCACCGGGATCAACATCAAAATCGCTTTCACCTCATCCTCCCTCGCGCCAGCCGCAGCGCATTGGCGATCACCACCACCGAGGAGGTGGACATGGCGATGGCGGCGATCAGCGGCGTCACCAGGCCCATCATGGCCATGGGAACGGTGACCAGATTATAGCCGAAGGCCAGGATGAAGTTCTGCTTCACCAGGGCGCCGGCCTTGCGGGCCACTTGCAGCGCCTCGATCACCGGCCCCAGCTGACCGCCCTGAAAAATCAGATCGGCCGCCGTCTGGCTGACGTCCACCGCCGAGGAGGGCGACATGGAGACATGGGCCAGGGCCAGGGCCGGGGCGTCGTTCAGGCCGTCCCCCACCATCAGCACGCGATGGCCCTCCGCGGCCAGGTCGCTCAGACGGGCGCATTTCTCCGCCGGCGTGCAGGCGGCGCGCCAGTGTTTGATGCCAAGCGCCGCCGCCACCTCGGCCACGGTTTCGGCGCGATCGCCCGACAGCAGTTCCACCGCCAGCCCCATGCGCCGCAGCCGGGCCACCACCTGGGCGGCATCCTGGCGCGGCCGATCTTCAAAGGCGAAGCGCACCGGCGGGCAGCCGGGCTTTTGCAAAAACAGCTCCGGCCCGCTGCGCCCGGTATCCGCCTCGGCCACGTTCAGCCAGCGCCGCCCGCCCAAGCGCACCTCGCCCCATTCCAGGCCGCAGCCCGGCACTTCGCGCACGCCCTCGGCCACCCGCACCCCCGGCACGGCGCGGGCGATGGCCCGGGCCACCGGATGTTTGCTGGCGGCGGCGATGCCGGCGGCCAGGGTCAGATCCGCCTCGCTCCAGGCGGCCGCCTCGCGGATCAGTTCGGGACGCCCCTCGGTGAGGGTGCCGGTCTTGTCGAACACCACGGTATCCACCGCCGCCAGGCGTTCCTGGGCGGTGGAGGATTTCAGCAGGATGCCCCGGCGCAACAGCCGCCCCGAGGCCACCACCTGCACCACCGGCACCGCCAGGGCCAGAGCGCAGGGACAGGTGACGATCAGCACCGAAATGGCGGTCAGCAGGGCATCCTGCCAGGCCATGGGCGTGAACAGCAGCCAGGTGAGGAAGGTGACCAGCCCCAGGCCGTGCACCACCGGGGCGTAAAAGCGCGATACCCGGTCGGCCACCGCCACATATTTGGCGCGGCCCTGCTCGGCCACTTCCATCATGCGCACGATTTCCGACAAGAGGGTGTTTTCCCCCACCGCCGTCACCAGGGTGCGCAACGCTCCCGACAGGTTCAGGGTGCCGGCGAACACCGCCGTGCCCGCGCGCACCTCCACCGGCACGCTTTCACCGGTAATCAGGCTGGTATCCACCTCCGACACCCCCTCGGTGACGGTGGCATCGGCGCCGATGCGCTCCCCCGGTGCCACCAGCACCGTCATGCCCACCCGCAGCTGCTCGGGCGGCAGCAGGCGGCGGCTGCCGTCGCTCTCCAGCACCGTGACCGCCGAGGCCCCCAGTGACAACAGATGCTCGGCCGCCGAGCGGGCGCGGCCCCGCGCCCGGCTGTCGAGGTAACGGCCGATCAACAGGAAGAACAGCAGCGAGATGGCGGCGTCGAAATAGGCATGGTGGCCGCCATGCATGGTTTCCCACAGGCTCATGCCCGAGGCCAGGATCACCGCCAGGGTAATGGGCACATCCATGTTGGTGCGCCGCGCCATCAGGGCGGTGACGGCCGAGCGGGCGAAGGGGCGCAGGCAATAGACGATGGCCGGGATGGCGATCAGCGCCGAAATCCAATGGAACAGCGCCCGGGTGGCGACATTCATGCTGCCGCCGTCGCCGGCCCAGATCGACACCGAGAACAGCATGACGTTGCCGGCGGCGAAACCGGCCACGGCCATGGCCCGCAACAGTTCCTTCTCCTGGCGCTCGCCCTCCTTGCTGAGGCGGGCCGGATCGTAGGGTTGCAGGTGATAGCCCACCGCCTGCACCGGGGCCAGCACCCGGTTGGCGTCGTTCTCGTCCGGACGCCAGCGCACCACCAGGCGGCGGGTGGTCATGTTCATGCGCGCCTCGGCCACGCCGGGCTGGCGGGCCAGCAGGCTTTCGATCAGCCAGACGCAGGCGG
Source organism: Pseudomonadota bacterium (assembly GCA_021782815.1). Lineage (GTDB taxonomy): Bacteria > Pseudomonadota > Alphaproteobacteria > Rhodospirillales > Magnetospirillaceae > JAJZGK01. The sequence continues at coordinate 1,673 of JAJXUO010000076.1, read as the reverse complement.
CGCAATGCATGCCCTCCACCATCAGGTAGAGGCTGTCCAGGCCGTCCTCGCCGCTTTGCACATGGGCGCGGTAATCGATGGGCCCGACGTCCTCGTCGGGTTTCAGCGGACGCAGCGCCGGATCGATGCAGCGCCGCTGATAATAGCTGTCCAGCCCCATGCCCCGCACCAGGGCATAGGCCCCTTGGCACCCCCGGCAGCAGAAATCAGGCCCGGCGTCTGAGGCCGGGCCGATTTCGGATCCGCAATGGGCGCAGGTGCTCATCAGGGAACCAGGACCCGCTGATCCAGTTTATAGCGCACATCGCCGCGATCGGCCCGCACCGTCATATCCCATTGGCCAGGCAGGGGCAGCGGCACCAGGGCCGCGTATTTGCCCGGCGCCTGCTCCACCAGCGACACCGACAGATCATGGCCGGAACGGGTGGGGCGCACCATGCGCGCGGTGACATTGAGCCCGGCCACCGGATGGCCGGCGCGGTCGGCATAGGTCACGGTGAGGTCGGCGTCGTGACGCTGGGTGTTGGCGGCGTCATGCGGCAAAAGCACCGCCTCCACCTTCCAGCCAAGCTCGGCCTGGGCCTGGCGCTGCGCCAGAATCTTGTTGTATTCAAGGCCCTTTTCGTAGGCATCCTCGGTCTGGATGCCGCTGAAGGTATGCACGGCGGAATAGGCCATGATCAGATTGATCGCCAACACCACCAGAAACACCCCGACGAAAATGAAGGGATACCACCATCCGGGACGGCGGGTAGAAGTCATCGCGCTCATTCTTGCTCCGGTCCTGCAACACGTTGTCTTGTCGAACCACCGCAGGCGGCCCGTGTCCGCGGGGGGTATCCGCAGCGATGGGAGGGGCGGAACGGATCATCCGGCCACTCGGCCAAGCAATCACCCCTCATTTTGGCAATATTAAGGCCGCGCCCCGAAGGCCGGACTATAAGCCAAAGGACGGCCCCGGACACAGAAAAAACGCCGCCGGGATAATCCCGGCGGCGTCTTTCGAAGCGAACGCTTCCCGATCAGATTACTTGCCGCCGCCCAGCGAGTGGACGTACACGGCCAGTTCCTTGATGGTGGTGTCGTTGAAGCGTTCGGACCAGGCCGGCATCGCGCCCATCTTCGGGTGCTTGACCTGAGAGATGATCTCGGCCTTCTGATCCTTGCCCTTGTAGAGCCACAGACCCGAGGCCAGCGCCGGAGCGCCGACGGCGGTGTTGCCTTCACCGGCTTCGCCATGACAGGCGTAGCAGTTGTTGCTGGTGAAGATGGCCTTGCCGCGCGCGGCGGCCGCCGCGTCCTTGGAGCTGTGCGACAGCGACAGCACGTACTCGGCCAGATCCGACAGCTGGGCGTCGTTCAGGGCGTCGCCGCCGCCGAACGCCGGCATCACGCTCTGGTGCGAGTTGGGGTTGGCGTTGCGGACACCATAGGTGATGGTGGTCTTGATTTCGTCCAACGTACCGCCCCACAGCCAGTGATCGGAGGCCAGGGCCGGGAAGCCGTAACCGCCGACGCCGCCGACGCCGTGACAGGCCGCGCAGGTATCCTTGAACACCGAAGCGCCGCCCGCCAGGGCGAAGTTCAGCAGATCGGGATCCTTGACGATGTCTTCCAGCGAAGCGTTCTTGATCTTCGACAGGTAGACCTGCTTGGCGGCGTTGGCCTTTTCC